>CAYSAT010000016.1:0-48144 GCA_964429035.1 uncultured Candidatus Cloacimonadota bacterium
GAATATATGCAACACTTTTCTTTTAGGGTCGGGAGACTACTGCATTAATTGGGATTAACCGAATGAACTGATACGCCAACAATGTCTGCAATATCGCTGGCTGAAATCTGCCGGCTAGCGGCTAAGTACAATGCCTGCCATCGATTGCGCTCAACGATGTTCTCGCTCGCGGTCATTCTGAGTTTCAATTCGTCAGCAGTCAACGTGCCTTTGATATGGATTCGATTCATCCTTACCTCCAGGATTTACATTCTAGAGACAAGGTAATCCATAATTGTAATTATGCAAGCGAAATGGTATTACCTGTGGCTAGATACCCTCCGGTAATCATTACGCGGTCACTACGCGCTCATTGCGCGCTTTGCCCGTAATGAGCGCGCAATGACCCCGCAATGATCGCGGGAGAAAAGGGCTCTCTTATAAAAAAACCGCCGGCAGGGGGAGCGCCGACGGTTTGGTTCGGACAGAGCTGTCCGTTGAGAGACCTAAGCAGGGTAGGAGTGGGTATAGTTAGTCCAGGGCCTTGAGGAAGGAGGGCAGGTCCGTGCGCGGATTGAGCGCGCGGGAAGTCTCCTCGCCCAGCCTGGAATTATCGTCCTTGTTGTTGGGTTGGTTGATGTTCAGCACGCGGAAGATATCCTCGATATCGTCCTCGACCTTGGGTTGTTTCGCGGCCTGGGTTTTGGCGGGAGCGGCAGGCGCGGGGATCTGGACCCGGGGGAAATCCACGATCTTGTCGCTGTTGGTTTTCAGCCCGGTGGCGATGATAGTGACGGATACTTTGCCGATCATGTCGGGATCGATGATGACGCCCATGATGATGTTGGCGGAGGAGCCGGTCTCGTTGACGATGACGCTGGAGACTTCCTCAAACTCGTTCATCTTGATATCCGGACCCGCGGTGATGTTGATCAGCAAAGATTGGCAGCCCTGCAGGCTGATATCGCTGAGCAGGGGATTGTTGATGGCGGCTTTGGCAGCCAGGACCGCGCGGCTCTCTCCATCGCTGATGCCCGTGCCCATCAGGGCGTAGCCCATGTTTTGCATCACGGTTTTCACGTCGGCGAAATCGACGTTGACCAATCCGCTGACGTTGATGATGTCGGAGACGGCCTTGGCCGCCTCATAGAGGACGTTGTCGGCCTTCTGAAAGGCTTCCACGAGGGTGAGGTCGGAATAGATCTCGTTCAGTTTGGAATTGGGGATCACGATCAGGGTGTCCACAAATTCCGCGAGTTTATGGATGCCGTCCTCGGCGTTGCTCATGCGTTTCTGGCCTTCGAACGGGAAGGGCGTGGTGACGATGCCGAGGGTGAGGATGCCCATGTCGCGGGCGATCTTGGCGATGATCGGAGCAGCGCCGGTGCCGGTTCCGCCACCCATTCCGGCGGCGATGAACACCATGTCCGCGCCGTCCAGATGCGCCCTGATCTCGTCTTTGGATTCTTCGGCGCTGCGCTGGCCAAGGTCCGGATTGGCGCCGGTGCCCAAGCCGCGGGTGAGTTTTTTGCCCAGCTGGAGTTTCATCTTGGCCTTGCTTTTCACGAGGTCGCTGATGTCGGTGTTGGCCGTGAGGAATTCCACGCCGGAAAGGTCGTTTTCGATCATGGTATTGATCGCGTTGCCGCCTGCTCCGCCGACTCCGAAGATCTTGATATTGGTGCCGATCTGGGTAGGTCTGTCGTCAAATTCAATCATGTTTTTCCCCCTTTACTTAGCTAGTAAAGTCTTTGTAGATTTGCTTTATCTTGTCGGTGATCTTGCTTGTGTTTAGTTTGGCCACGCGGGAAGCCGGAGTTTTGAACTCGCGGTCCAGCTGCGCCGCGTGATAGATCAAGCCCACCACGGTGGCGTAGGCAGGATCGCCCAAACGGCTCACCATTCCGTTCATTTTGGCCAGTTCCGGCGTGGCGATCTTGACGCGCATGTTGAAGGCGTTTTCCACCACTTCGCCGATCCTTTGCAGGTTTGCCGTGCCGCCGGTGAGAACGATGCCCGCAGTGACGAGCTCCGGCGTGTAATAGTTTTTCAGGCGGTCGTAGCAGAGCGAGAGCATTTCTTCCACGCGGTGCTGGATGATGTGGCTCACCAACTGCTGTGTCTTGCGGATGCTTTCACGCCCGCTGATCCCTTCCACTTCGATCTCCACCTCGGGATCGACGCTGCTGGCCAGGGCGATGCCATACTGGTTCTTGATGAATTCGGCGTTGGCGATGGTGGTCTTGAGGCCGATGGCCAGGTCTTCCGTGATGGCGCTGCCAGCCATGGGCACCACGAGGATCTTTTCCAGGACGCCGCGGTGCAAGAGGCTGATGTCGCAGGTGCCGCCGCCAATGTCGATCAGGATCGTGCCCAGTCGCCGTTCATCCTCGCTGAGTACGGCGTCGCCGATGGCAATGTGGTTGAGCACAAAGTTTTCCGGCGCGATCTCGTAACCCGCCAGTTCGATGCTCTTGCTCAGGTTGCGCAGCGGCGTGATATCGGCGAACACGGTGTAAACCTTGGTGATGAGATGGAAGCCGTTCATGCGCACGGGATTGCTGATGTCATCCTGGCCGTCGATTACGTAGCCTTGGGGTATGCCGTGCAGGATTTGCGAGCGTTCGAAGCCTTTCTGGATCTTGATGCTGTTCTTGGCGTCGTTGATCACCTGGTCCACATGCGCCTGGTCGATCTCGCCAGGTTCGTTGGGGCTGGAGGTGGGAATGGAGATGCGGCCGTCGCCCACGTGGGTCTTGATGTGTTCGCCGGTGATATTGGCGAAAATGTCGCCGACCTTGGCGCCGGCTACGGTTTCCACTTCGCCCAAAGCCTTGGCGACGCAGGTTGAAACAGCCTGGATATCGCGGACGATGCCTTTTTCGATGCCCACGGAGGGACACTCGCTGAGGCCGAGGATCTCCATGTGCTCGCGCGATTTGTATTTGACCATCAGGCAGCGGATGTTGGCCGAGCCGATATCCAGGGCGGTGATGATGCTATCTTTCATGTCAGTTGCCCGCCTTTACCACCACTTGTTCCGCGAAACGCAGGTCCAGAATGGATTTGCGGCCCACGTTGCCGTTGTCTTGCACAAACTGGTAGCGGGAAAACTGCTTGGCCAGGTTGTCCGAGCTGGGGATCAAACGCATGCCGTTGCGCGCGTCGATGATATAGACCGTTTTATCGATGGTGTAATATTCAGAGATGTTGGGCAGGAAGTCAGGCGCGTCCTGAGTGATCTTCCTGTGCGTCGCCAGCACGCGCTGCAGCGAAGAACTGGCGATCTTTTTACCCGGCCGGAAACTGGCATTGGCAAGCAGGACTCCGACCACTGGCAGGTTTTCCGTGTAAACGTTGCCATACTTCTCCAGAATGATGCCGGATGCGTCGATGGGGAAGAGGTCGCCTTCCAAACTGCGGGCGTAGAGACAACCCTGGCGCTCTTCGATCCGGACGCGCAGGGTGCTCAGCAAACGCCGGCGGAGCTTCACATCCTTGATCCTGGCATATTGGCTGAGATCCTCCACCAGCTGGCCCCGCTGCAAAGACAGCAGGTTCTGGCCCAAATAGGGACGCACGACCTTCTCGATCAAGCTGTCGGGAACGCAGCTATTGCCGCTGTATTCGATGGTGCGCAGATTCAAGAGCGACAGGTTGGACAATAGGTAGTAAAGGCCAGTCCCAGCGCCGGTCAAGGCGATGAGGATGAGAACAAAGTAGAGGTAATAGCGGCTATTGCCTCTGCGTTTGCGGGACTGGGATTTCATCCGTAGTTTATTGTCCGGTATACTCATTACACTCTCATATGCAGTTTTCGACATTTTTGGATCAAGTCTCTAAGTTGCTACGTTTTTTTGCTTTACTGTTTTTGTCAACAGGTTTTTGCAGTTGTGCCAATATTTCTTCGCCATACTGCCAGACATTGCCGGCGCCCATGGTGATTAAGATATCGTCTGGCTGTAAGATAGATATGGTTTGCGCCACGATGTCGGCATTGCTTTCGATCAGCGTAACATTGTGGTGTCCGGACTGGACAGCGGCGTCGGCAATGAGTTTCGCGCTCACACCCGGAATGGGATTTTCGCGGGCGGGATAGATGGGCGCCAGGAGCAGGCAATCGCAGGAGAAGAAGGCCTTGCCAAACTGGTCGTAGAGATCCCTGGTGCGGGAAAACAGGTGGGGTTGGAACAGGGTGACGATGCGGCGTTTGGTGCTGTCCTTGAAGCCTTCCAGGGTAGCCCTGATTTCGGTGGGGTGGTGGGCGTAATCGTCGTAGATGGTGATCCCGCCTGCGGTTCCCTTGAGTTCGAAGCGGCGGTACACTCCGCTGTATTGCTTGAGTCCGGCCCGGATCTTGTCGAAATCGACGTCCAATTCCAGCCCGATGCTCACTGCCAGGAGGGAATTCTGGATGTTGTAGCGGCCGGTGACGTTCATCGCGATCTTGCCGAGTTTGTAACCCTTATACAAGGCTTCGTATTCCGAAGCGAAATCGTGCATGCGGATGTTTTGCGCCTGGATGTCGGCCTGGCGCGAAAAACCGTAGGTGACCACCTTTTTGTGCACATTGGGCAGGATGGCCTGGACGCCGGGGTCATCGAGGCAGGCGATCACGCTGCCGAAGAAAGGGACCTTGTTCGCGTATTCGGTGAACGCGCCCTTGATGTCGTCGAGGTTGCGGTAGCAATCCAGATGGTCGGTGTCGATGTTGGTGATTCCGGCAATGCAGGGAGTGAGGGAGAGGAAGGAATGATCGTATTCATCGGCTTCCACGACGATGTATTTACCGGAGCCCATCACGTTGTTGGAGCCGTAGTTTTTCACCTTGCCGCCCACAATGATGGTGGGGTCGAGCCCGGCGGTCTCCAGCACGAGTCCGGTCATGGAAGTGGAGGTGGTTTTGCCATGGGTGCCGGAAATGCCGATGCTAAAGCTCATGCGGGTGATCTCCGCCAGCATTTCAGCCCGGCGGATAACGGGAATTTTCAGGGCTTTGGCGGCCTGGATCTCGGGATTGTCGTCATGCACGGCGGAGGATTTGACCACCACATCGACATCTTTGACGTAGTTGGGGTTGTGGCCTTCGTCGACCTTGATGCCGATCTTTTCCAGGTGCCGGGTGAGCTCGGTTTTCTTGAGGTCGGAACCCGTGATTTCCAAGCCCTGGTTGTGCAGGAATTCGGCGATTCCGCTCATGCCGATGCCGCCGATGCCGATAAAATGGATCTTCTTAGTCTTGCCCAGCATGCTGATGCTCCTTGTTTAGATTGGCCAGGATCGCCATCGCGATATCCTGGGCGGCGTGATTGGGCGGCAGCTCAAGTTTGGCCTGGTAAGCAGCGTAGTTCTCCAGGATGGAATTCAAGGCGCCGATGAGACTGTCGGGGTTGAGGTCTGGCTGCGGCAGCAGATAGGCCAGGCCGCGGGCTTGCTGTTCCTGGGCGTTGAAGTATTGGTGGTTTTCCGCGGCGGTGGGCAAAGGCACAAGCACTGCGGGCAGGCGGTTCGCTTCCAATTCTGCCAGGGTCATGGCTCCGGCTCGGGTTACGGCGACCTTGGCCAGGCGGTAGAACTCTGCCAGCTGCGGCGAGAAAGCGAAAACATGCACACCCTTGCGGTTGGCGTGCCGTTTGGAAAAGACGGCGTATCCAGTGTTTCCCGTCTGCCAGATGACCTGCAGCCCCATGTTGAGGAGCCGTGACATCGCGGCGTCGATCACGTTGTTGATCGCCTGCGAACCCTGGCTGCCGCCAGTAACCAGCAGAACCGGCTGGCCGGGCTCCAGTCCGAGCTCGCGCAGATCAGGCGCTGCGGATGGGGATTTTCTTTCCGGCAGCGGTATGCCCAGCCTCTGCACCCGCGTTTTTTTCAGGTAGGAGGCTGTCTGGGCAAAAGACGTGAAAGTGATGCGGGTATAGCGGGAAAGGTACCGTGTGGCCAGGCCTGGATAGCTGTTGCTTTCGTGGAAGAACAGGGGGATTTTGCAGAGCACAGCCGCAATGGCCACGGGACCAGAGACGAAGCCTCCGGTGCAGAGCACGCCGTGGGGCCGGTATCCGCGCATGATTTTCCAGGAAGCCAGGACTGACATGACAAGCGTCAAGGGAAACAGCAGATTGTCCAAGCTGACCTTGCGGTAGAGTTTCCGCATCCGGATTCCCCGGAAGGGAAAGCCTTCGGCAACCACCAGGGATTCTTCCATGCCGCCGCGGTTGCCGATGAACAAGATCTCGCAGCTTCGCCGGCGAAGTTCGCTGGCGACTGCGATTCCGGGGAAGATATGGCCGCCGGTGCCGCCGCAGCCGAAGACGAAGCGCAGTTCAGCCTTCAAATCAGCCTCCGTTTGGCGCTGATATTGAGGATCACGCCCACGGAGATCGAATCGATCATGAGCGCTGTTCCGCCGTAACTGATGAAGGGCAGCGTATTGCCGGTGGGGGGCAGGATGGACATCGCCACACCGGTGTTGACCAGGGTGTTCAAAAAGATGTTCATGGCCAGGCCCGCGCAGAGAAACTGGTAGTATTTATTTTCCTGGGTTTGGGCGATCTTGAAGGTCCTGAAGAAAAGCAGGGCGTGCAGGAGGAAGACCAGGATCGCCCCCAGAAATCCGAATTCTTCGCCGATAATGGTATAGATGTAATCCGTGCGGGCTTCAGGCAGGTAGAAATGCTTGGCCCTGCCACGCGCCATGCCTGTACCGATCAGCGATCCGCTGGTGAGCGCGGTCAAACTTTCGTGCACTTGATACTCGGCCGCGGCGACTTTTCCTTCACTACCCTGCCGCGTGAACAGGTTGTAGGTCATGTAGGTTTTTATGCGCGACCAGCGGTAATCTTCACCCTTGAGGAGAACGAGGCTTCCTCCAGCCAGGCACAGAGCGAGGATCAGCAAGGCCAGGCGTTTGCGGATCCCGGCGTAGATCAGCATGCCCAGGAGCGTGAAACCGCCGATGACCAAAGTGCTGAGGTGTTTTTCCAGGATGATAAGTACGAATATGGCACCCGCAAAGACTATCAAGGGCAGAAATTCGCGGAAGAACTGCCTGGCGTTGGCGTTCCTGAGCTGTTCTTGCCGGGTGGCCAGGTAGCCGGCAAAGAAGAAGACCAGGGCGAATCTGGCCAGAAAACTGGGTTGGATGCCGATGAAGCCAAGCCGGATCTGACGCGTGGCGCCATTGACGTTTGGACCCAGCATGAGGACGATCACGAGCAGGAGGATGGAAGTAAAGATCAGGAAAGGATTGAGCCAGCGCACCTTTTCCAGATCGATGAAGTAGAGGGTCAGGATCACGCCCAGGAAAGCGAACAGGCAATAGCCTACGTGGCGGTAAAAGTTGATCATGGAACTTTGGATGGAACTGATGTCCAGCATCATGACCACCCCGATCAGGCACAGCGCCAGATAGCTGAAAAGCACCACTTTGTCGTAGGAGACGATGTAATCCTGAACTCTACTTTTCTTCATTTTCGGCCGCCAGATCGAGTACGAGCTGTTTGAATACGTCGCCCCGGTGCTCGTAATTCCGGAACTTGTCGAAGCTGGCACAGGCAGGCGAAAGGACGATGATGTCGCCAGGCAGGGATTCCTGAAACGCGATGCGGACGCATTCTGCGAAATCGTCGATGCACACCAGATCGACCTTTCCTTCCCAAGCCGCCCGCATTTGGGGAGCGGTAGCGCCGGTCAGATAAACCTTCCGCGCCCATTGTTTCAGCAGGGGGGTCAGGACGGAGAAATCCTCGCCCTTGTCCGAACCGCCCATGATCACCCGAATGGGCTGTTCAAAAGCGGTGAGGGCGGAGCGCACCGAATCGGTGTTGGTGGCCTTGGAATCGTTGAAAAACAGCACTCCCTGGATACCGGCCACAAACTCCAGCCGGTGGGTCAAAGGGGTGAAGCTTTTTGCGGCTTCCATCGCCAGCGCCAGATCCTGCGCAAGCGCTTCCACGCTCAATAACGCCGCCATGGTGTTGGCAAAGTTGTGCGAACCGCGGATCTTGAGCTGCGAGACCGGCAGTTTGTGCCGCAGGCCTAGTTGTATGGCGTCCTTGTTCAGCCAGGCATCGGTATCAGGCGGAACCTTCACCAGAGAATAGCGCCGGATCTTGGAGCGGATCTGGCCCAAATTGGCCACCACCGGTTCCGAATCCAAACAGACGACCGCGGTGTCCTCGGCTGTCTGGTTGGCAAAGATGCGGAATTTGGACTGCGTGTAAGCGTCGAAGCCTGAATAGCGGTTGAGATGGTCGGGCGTGATGTTGAGCAACACAGCCACGTCTGGGCAGAATGTCTCGATCAGATCCAATTGGAAACTGCTGACTTCGAGAACCAGGAAATCCAGCCCCGGCGTTTGGATGGGATGGCTGCACAGGGCGGAACCGATATTGCCCGCCAGGATGCTTTTGTAGCCCAAGTTTTGCAGGATGTGGTGGATCAGCGAGGCGGTGGTGCTCTTGCCGTTTGAGCCTGTCACGGCGATGACTTTGCTGTCTTTGGCCTTGATCTGGAATCCCAGTTCCAGCTCGCTTATCATCCGGATCCCCTTTTCCCTCCCCAGTTGAATGATGGGCGCGTCGAGCGGGATGCCCGGACTTACGATCCACACGCCGTAAGCCAGCAAACGCTCGGTATGGCCGCCAAACTCGCACTCGAAATCGCGCTCGAGTTCGTCGGCATTATTGAATTTGTCGCGGGGCTGCAACTCGCTCAGAAAGGCCGTTCCGCCCAATTCGCGGAGTTTGTTGGCGGCGGCGATTCCGCTTCGGGCGATGCCCAGGACGGCGTATTTAAGTTCAAGATCGATCATTTTTCCGCTGCTCAGCGTAGTTTGATGGTGCTGAGTCCCACTGCCAGAAGGAGGATGGCGATGATCCAGAACCGGATCACGATCTTGGCTTCATGCCAGCCTTTCAGTTCATAGTGATGGTGGATCGGAGCGCAGAGGAAGACCCGCTTGCCGGTCCCGAATTTGCGTTTGGTGTGCTTGAACCAGGTGGTTTGGATCATCACGGAAAGGGTCTCCGAAATGAAAACGAACCCGATGATCACCAGAAAGATCTGCTCCTTGAGCAAGACCGACATCACGGCCAGGATCCCGCCCAGCGTCAACGAGCCCGTATCGCCCATGAATACTTGCGCGGGATAGGCGTTGAACCACAAGAATCCGATCAGCGTGCCCACCAAAGCTGCGCTGAATACAGCCAGTTCGCCTGCGCTGAAGATATATTCCAGATTCAGGTAACCCGCAGAAACGAAGTTTCCCTTGATGTAGCTCATCACGCCAAGGCCCAAGGCGGAGAACACCAAAGTTCCCGCTGCCAGGCCATCCAGGCCGTCGGTCAGGTTGACCGCGTTGGAGGTACCGGTGATGTAAAGCACGATCAGGGGGATAAACAGCCAGCCCAGATGGATGTAAGTGTCCTTGAAGAATGGTATCTGCAGGGCGGTGATGTTGTCCGAGGGCGAAGATCCAAAATAGATGACCAGGGTGAGCAGCAGGCCCACGCTGATCTGGCCCCACAATTTGTAGCGCGGCAGCAAGCCTTTCACGGACTTGCCGAAGTTCTTCAGATAGTCGTCCAGAAATCCCACCACGCCAAGCCAGACGATGGTGAGGAACATCAGTTGGATCGAACGGTTGCTCAGGTCGTTCCACAGGAATGAGGCTGCCAGCAGGGCTACCAGGATGATCAGCCCGCCCATGGTTGGCGTTCCCGCCTTGCTTTGGTGCATCTTGGGGACGTCCGCGTCGATGGTCTCCACGGCTGATTTCTTGCGCAGCATGCGGATGAATGCCGGCCCCAGCAGCAGTGTGATGAGCAGGGCGGTCAGAAACGCGCCGATGGACCTGAACGAGATGTAGCGCATCACGTTGAAGACGATGCTGTATTTGGCCAGAGGGTAGAGCAGGTGGTAAAGCATGTCAGGATCCTTTCCTGAGCGCAGGCAGGAGTTTTTCCAGGTGCATGGAATGCGATCCTTTGATGAGGATCACCGAGCCCGGCTTGATTCTGTCCAGGACTTTGCTGGCGAGCAGTTCTTCCGCGGTGGCGAAATGCTTGTCGCGCAGACTGGTATCCTGAGCGTGGTAGCGGACCGAGAGTTCGCCTACGGTAAGCAATCTGAAGTGCCCGCTTTCGATGAGGATCGCCGCGATCATGTCGTGATAAAGTGCGGCCTGGCTTCCCAGTTCAAGCATATCAGCCAAAATCGCCACATGGTCCCGTTCAGGTTCGATCGATTTCCAGTATTCGATGGCGGCTTGCATCGAGACGGGATTGGCGTTGTAACAATCCACAAGCAGGTCGTATTTGCCCGTCTTTTCCAGTTGCAGCCTCATATCCAGCGCTGCCGGCTGTTCCAGCGCCCTTTGGATATCCGCGGGAGGGCATTTTCTCAATATGCCCGCGGCAATTGCGAACGCGGCGTTTTTGGCATGGAAGGGGGCAGGATAGGGGATATCGTAGGGCTGGCCGTTCAATTCGAAACCGCAGCGGCCATCAGCGCAACTGACTTTCGCGAGGCGGAAATCCGCGTCTGCCGAATAGCCCACGCTCTTTCCCCTCTCAGAGTAAAGGGTGAATCTGGGATCGTCGGCGTCGAACAGGCGCAAATCCAGCGGCCGGTTGAACAGCGCGGCTTTTTCCGCGAAGACGCCGTCTTCGGAGCCCAGTTTTTCCAGGTGGGAAGGTCCGATATTCAGGATGATGCCGGCATCGGGCGCGCAGACGTCACAGAGAGCGGCGATCTCGCCGGGGGCGTTCGTTCCCAGTTCCAGGATGGCGTAACGCTGCTCCGTCCTGACTCTGGCGATGGTTCTGCACAGGCCGATGAGGTTGTTTTCATTAGCCAGTGTTTTCAGGACCGGCGCCTGGGTGGAAAGGACCTGCCCCAGCATCTCCTTGGTTCCGCTCTTGCCCGTGCTGCCGGTGAGCGCGATCTTGTATAGGCCAAACATCAAAAAGTATTTGCGATGGAGTTTCGCCATCAGGTCCAGAGGATCGCCGGCCTGGAGATAGTTTGGCCAGCCGCTGCCCGGGATGCTGCCCACTGCCAGCGCGCTGGAGTCCCGCAATACCTCTTCCAGGAAATCGTGTCCGTCGAAATTGGGGCCTTGCAGCGCGAAAAATAGAGCCTGTGGCTGGATGGTGCGGCTGTCGGTGGAAATGCTCTTGTAAGTGGATGGCGTCCGGAAACCAGGGTTACTGGCTGTTTCCGCGTCGAGCAGGATATCCACCATCAACCTGTCCACCGGCAGGATCAGTTCTGTTTCGGGCAAAGCCTGGGAGCCGCAACTCTGCATATATGCGGCTGCTATCTCGCGGTCGTCGAAATGCAGGCGCGTGGAACCGGTTTCCTGATAGGTCTCGTGGCCTTTTCCGCAGAGTAGGACAATGTCTTCAGGCCTGGCCAGGCGCAGGATGGCGTGGATCGCTTCCTGGCGGTCGCGGATGATCCACCAGGGCAGCCACAAATCGGTGCCGGTGATGATGTCGCGGATGATGGCGTCCGGATCTTCGTTGCGGGGGTTGTCGTCGGTGATGATCACCGCGTCGGCGTGCTGCAGAGCGGCTTTAAGCATCAGCGGACGCTTGCCCTTGTCACGTTCGCCGCCAGCTCCGAACAGACAGAGAACGCGTCCATGCGCGAATTCCCGGGTGGCTTTGAGGGTGTTTTCCAGAGCGGCGGGAGTGTGGGCGTAATCCACGAAAACCCCGATCCCCTGGGCATTGGGAACCTGCTCAAATCTT
The DNA here is from genome assembly GCA_964429035.1 of uncultured Candidatus Cloacimonadota bacterium. GTDB lineage: Bacteria > Cloacimonadota > Cloacimonadia > Cloacimonadales > Cloacimonadaceae > Syntrophosphaera. Next base: position 11,736 of record CAYSAT010000016.1, read on the forward strand.
CCGCGCACTGGCTGGACCGCGTTCAAGCCTTGCTCGATCTGGCGTTTTTCGAAGCCCATGAGGTTCAGGCAGGCGGCGCTCAGAGCCAGATTGGCGATGTTGAAACTTCCGATCAAAGGCGAGCGGATGTTGATCGCGCCATCCGGGCAACTAAGCGCGAAGCGGCTTTGCTGCCAGGAAGAAATACCCGCGTCATCATTCTGCCGGATGCTGTAATCGGCGTCCGTGGAGCCGACGGCAAAAACATAGGCCCCGCGTTCCTTCAGTTCGGAGAAGATGTGGGTGCCAAAACTGTCGTCCGTATTGATCAGGGCTACCGCCGTGTGCTGCACCGCTCCCTCGAAGAGCTTCAGTTTGGTGGCGCCGTATTCTTCCATGTTGTGATGGAAGTCCAAATGCTCGCGCGTGAGGTTGGTGAACAGGCAGTAGTCGAATTCCAATCCGTAAACCCTGTCCAGAGCCAGAGCGTGGGACGAGACCTCCATGAACACGTATTTAACGCCTGCTTCGGCCATCTCGGCCAGGATCCGGTTCAATTCCAGGATATCCGGCGTGGTATTCTGCGTTTCGAAGTGCCGTTCATTGATATAGTAGCCCAAAGTGCCAATCCATCCAGCTGGCAAGCTCAGTTCGCGCACAGCCTGGAAGAGCAGCAGGGACGTGGTCGTTTTGCCATTGGTTCCGGTGATGCCGGTTAACCGAAAGCGGGAACTGGGATTGTGAAAATGAAGTTTGGCCAGCAAGGCCGCCGCTTTGCGCGAATCGCTGACGCGGATGGCTGGCTGGGAGTCTGTGAACTGATCCTGCACCACCACCAACGCGGCCTGCTTTTCCCGGGCCAGAGGAATAAACTTATGCCCGTCGGACTTCTGCCCTTTGATGCAAACGAAGATATCTCCAGCCTGCAGTTCGCGGCTGTCCACGCAAGGCGCCCCGGAGAATTCCTTACCTTCTTCCAGCCCCTGGCCTTCCAACCAGAGCTGGTGAGCCTGAAAGATCTTCCGGATCTCGCCCAGGGTCATATCTCAGCCTCTACAACGCAGACCGTGTGGCTGGTCAGCCGGGAACCCGGTTGGATCGATTGTTGGCGCACTATGCCGGAGCCCTTGATCTTCAGGGCGATGTTTTGCCGGCCAGCCTCCGCCAGGGCTTTTCTGACCGTCAGCCCCCGCAGGTCGGGCATTTCGCCGCTAACCATCACATTGGGGCTGGTCTGTTTGCTTCTGCCGATGCGGATCGTGATATGATGCCCGGGATCCACAGATACGCCGGGTTTGGGGAATTGGTCGACCACCACGGAGGCGGAGTCGGCGCCCTCTATCCTATAGAGGAAGCCGCGCCGGTTCAGGATGTCCTCGGCTGCGTTAATATGTTTGCCGCGCAAGTCGGGCATCTGCAGGGAATTCTGGATCAGCCTGTCGTCGAAGGCGATGATGTTGCAGTTCGGCATGAACAGGATGTCTTCCACGATGCGTTTGAAGGTGGGCGCGGCGCTGGTGCTGCCGTAGTGGAAGCCCATGGCCGGCTCGTCGTAAAACACCAGGATCACCATTTGGGGATCGTCGGCGGGAAACATGCCCACGAAAACTGCGTTATACTTGTCGCTCGCGTAACCTTTGGCTCCCGGAAGAGCCTTTTCTGCGGTTCCGGTCTTGCCTGCCACCTTGATGTAGTCCATCTTGATGTGCCTGGCCGTACCGCGGTCCACCACAGTCTGCATATAATAACGGACTGTGTCGGTGACCGCCTTGCTGGCGATTTCGCGCAAGACCTCGGGTTCGAACTGCTCGATGATGTGCCCGGTATTATCGGTGATCGACTCAACCAGGAAGGGCTTCATGATCTTGCCGCCGTTGGCGATGGCGCTGAAAGCCGTGATGTGCTGCAAAGCCGTCACGGATACCGCTTGTCCGAAAGACACGGAATGCAGGGTGTAGTTGTCCCACTGGTCCAGTTTGGCGAAGAAGCCGCTGCTTTCGCCATACAGGTTCAAGCCGGTCTTTTGTCCGTACCCCAGGGAGATGAATTTCTCGTAGAGCCGCTTTTCGCCCACCCTTTGAGCGATCCGGGCGATGCCCACGTTGCTGGACTTGGTGATGATATCCATGCGCCGCAAACCGCCGTACCTGTGCGTGTCGGCGATCCGGCGGCCGTCCACCATCCACAGTCCGCAGGGAATCAGTTCATCGGGGCCCACGACGTCATGTTCCAGCGCGGCGATCATGGTCATGGGTTTCATGGTGGAGCCCGGTTCAAACATGAAACTCACGGGGATGTTAGATTTCACGCGCACCAAGCCAGGATCGATGCCCTTGTCCTCGGCGGAGATGCCAGCCATGGCCAGGATCCTGCCCGTATGGGGGTCCATGGCGATGGCGCCGACGTTTTTGGCCTTGTATTTCTCGATGTCCTCATAGAGGACGTTCTCCACGATTTCCTGGATCTTGGAATCGATGGTCAGATGCAGGTTGTAGCCGTCCCGGGAGGGCTTCTCGTGCAGGTTGGGATAGGGCACCCGTTCGCGGAGCGCGTCGTAGACCACTTCGCGCCAGCCATAGTCGCCGGAGAGCTGCTCGTCGTAGGTGGCCTCGATCCCGTTGATCCCGCTCATCTTATAGAGGGATTTGGTGGAGGTTTCCTCGTCGTAGCCGTTGGATACCGCCTGGACCGATCCCATCAGGCGGGCTGCCAGCGTTCCCTGCGAATAGATGCGCTTCATCGAGGAAAAGCCGTAGTTCAGGCCGGGAAGTTTTTCGTTGTTGAAGGCCTCGATGATCCGCTCCAGTTCCATTTCCCGCACCTTGTTGGTGATCTGGATCGAGGTCTTCTTGTCGTTCATCGTGAGGCGCTGGTAAACCGTTTCCGGGGTCACGCCGCAGTTGTCGCCGATGGCCTTGCTGATGCGCTTATAGGCGCTGTCCAGCGTCACTTTATGGCGTTCCGACCAGTTGGACACCGCGCCCCGGTCGATGTCGATCTGGTTGTAACTGATGGAACTGACCAGCAGGTTGCCGTTGGCGTCGAAGATCGAGCCGCGGGTGGGGATCAGGATCTCTTTATTCGGGGTGTAGCGGACCCGGATGCCCTGAGCCAGGTTGAACGGATCGAAGATCTGCAGGCTGAACAGATAGACCGACCAGACCAGGGTCAGCAGAGCAAAGACAAAAACCAGGAATCTGTGGCGCGAGCGCATGTTAGTCCAGTATTACCTCTACTTCCTTGGCCTGGGCTTTCGAGGCGAACAGGTCGATGATGCAATATTTGTCTTTGGCCCGGATATCGGCGGGTTCGTGGACGTAGATGATCTTGCCCTGCTCTTCCTTGGGCACGAAGTTGCTCAGTTCCACGCGCACCAAACTGGCAATGTTCTTGCCGCTGCGCAGGTCGTCCAGTTCCACCATCAATTCGGTGTTAATGTTCTTATCGGCGGCATACGCCGTTTCCAGCCGGGCCTGCCTTTTGGTCTGTTCCACCAGTTTGCTGGCGTTCCAGAAATGAAAAAATCCGGCCACAGCGGCCAGCAACAAAAAGACTATGAACTTGCCTCTCATGATTCCTCCCTGATCCTTTCGGCGGCACGCAAACGAGCGCCCCGGGACCGGTTGTTGCGCGCCAGTTCCGCTTCGTCGGCGGATTGGGGGCGCTTGTTTAACAGAACCAGACGTTTCTTTCCGCCGCATACGCATTGCGGAGCCCGGGGAGGGCATACGCAGCCCGTAGCGGCGTCGCGAAAAGTGTTTTTGACTACGCGGTCTTCCAGTGAGTGGTAGCTCAGCACCACTATGCGGCCGCCGGGATTCAGGATGTTGATCGCGTCTTGCAGAGCCGGGCGCAATACCTCCAATTCCCGGTTCACGTAGATCCGCAGGGCTTGAAAGACGCGCAGCTTGGTTTTAAGCGATTCCTTGGTGCCTGTTCCGGCCACGCTTTCCAGAATCCGGGCCAGTTCTCCGGTGGTCTGGATTGGGCTTTGAGCGCGCTGGGCCACGATTGCCCGGGCGATACGTGCCGCTCTGGGTTCTTCGCCATAAGCCTTGAATATCTGTGCCAGTTCCGCGGCGCTGAGTTCGTTCACCACTTGCGCGGCAGTCTTGCCGGAACGCGTGTCCATGCGCATGTCCAGGGGGGCGTCGCGGTCGAAGGAAAATCCCCGTTCGGTGGTATCCAATTGATGCGAAGAGACGCCGAGGTCGAACAGGATGCCGTCGATGCTTTTAATCATCCTGAGGGCGAGTTCGGTGCGCAGCCGCGCAAAGTTGCAGGGAATGAATTCCACCCGGTCCGCGTATCCAGCCATCGTTTCCCGGGCTTCGGCGATTGCCTGGGGATCCTGGTCGAAGCCGAACATCCGCAGTTCCGGACACTGCTCAAACATCGCCGCGGCATGGCCTCCGCCGCCCAAAGTAGCATCCACGTAAACTCCCCCTGCCTGCGGATCGATGATCCTTACGCATTCTGCGGCCAGGGCTGGGGTGTGGAAGCTGCTCATTAATCTCTCCTATTGGAAGCTGTGGGTGCTGTATTTCTTACCGCTTACTTCGCGTTCAGTCTCGTATTTGGCGTCGTAGGATTCCGGATTCCACAGCGAGATGTAGTTTCCTTCGCCTTTGATGACCACGCTGTCGGTGATTCCCGATTTCAGAAGTTGTTTCTCGGGGACCCGGACGCGGCCCGGCCCCTCCAATTCGGTTTCGATGACGGTGCAATCGATCAGCCAGGTGCGGAACAGCCGCTGTTCCTCCGTCCCATTCTCCAGTTTGGCCAGTTTTTCGTTCCAGTTGTCCAGCGGATAGATGGCGATCGTACCATCCGGACCGGCCGTGACCACCACCGTGTGCAGTGATTCATCGCTGAATTTGCGCTTGAAGAGGGCCGGGATGATCACCCGTTTGTTGTGAACCGCATTTTCAAAAACACCGTAAAATGGACCTGACATAATCACAACCTTTGTTCCTTACTTTCGCTGAAGTGCCTGAACACTTTGTCCAGCCTGCTCTGGGAGCCTTTGCCTGGCGTTAAAAATGACATATTATGACTTTTTGTGACATCCTGTGGTTCTCTTATGACATCGTGTGAATCCTGTCAAGTAGAAATTTCACTTTTTTCCAATTCTCCCGGATTTCCCCTCCCGAGCCCTCGCATCATGCCCCTATCGGCTCAAATCTGCCATCTGATTCCGCTTCAGCTAGATGGAGTTTGAACTTACCCTCCGGCAAACCTTGTATCAGAGGGATAACTTATTGTTTGCCAAACGTATGCCATCCGCTTTCCGAAGGGTCTTTTCTGCTCGGTCTGGCCGCAAAAAAAGTTGGAATTTCTTATTTAACCAGAAGGCGAAATGAGCGTTTTGCGCGGGGTTGAATATCCAAAATCAGGGGCGTGAACTTCGGAGAATCTCAGAAACTCAGTCAGGGAGGGCTGTAATGATGCACTGGAGCGCGTTCAAGCGCCGATTACACCCAGCGCTGTCCTGCCACACTTGGCCAACTTGTCCGCCTGCCAGAACAACACCCTCTATATATATACGGATGAAAACAACGCCCCAGGACAACTTTTTTCTGCTCATGCGGTTTTTCCCGCTCTTTCTATCACACTGAGCGGGCAACATCCGGGACCTACCCATAAGAATGAGACGAGTCGCAACTTCAATACGCCCCATCCACTTTGTTTGAAGGAGAGTCCCTGTTTCTTGTTATGGCCTGATCTTCGAAACCGGTTGGTCCCTGCCCGGCAGTTTAATCAATTCTATCAATTCATCAATTCCCCGTCATAACACCGCAGGGAGTCATCAGTTTAATCAATTCTATCAATTCATCAATTCCCCGTTATACGGTGTATCCGGCAGCGGATTTCAGGATTCAGGACATTGTTATTGTCTAAACCTATACAGTATATGGATATATCTATATATCTTATATATCCTACTATATTAGTATATATACTATGTATATAGTATATGTAACATATAGTTAGGCTATCTTCCCTCCCTGCCGGATCTGAACCTCTGGAAATCCTGCCAGTCGAGGAATTGATAAACTGATTAAATGATTAAACTGCCCAGCCAGGGTGTAAACCTGTTAAGCGATAGAATTGATTAACTGCTCGCCGGCAAAGAAAACCTCTCCTGCAGGAAAAGTAATGGCTCACTGACACCCTAATATCACCTACTGCGCGCCGTTATCCCGGGTCAAGCCTAGGATGGCAATCATTGTGACCATGTTTCCTATCGATGCTCTGTCCACTACACTATCCAGGCGGCCAGCCGCCTTAAATGCCTGCTGGGCTGGATGATGACCGCTGGGAAACACTCTCAGCTCTTCACTTCTCCGCGCCTCCGTGCCTCCGTATCTCTGTGTTGAAGAACCGCGTGAACGCGGTGGACCGACCGCCAAACCACCCCACCGCCCAACAAGTTGTGCGTTGAGGACCCCGGTGAACGCATTGTTACGGCGCAGCCCCGTTCATCAGTTCCTCCATTCATCCATCCATCCGCTCATCTGTTGCTCTTTTTTTCGTCGCCCGTTCAAGAATGGGGAACAGCGAACGGGGATAACTGGCGGTGAATAAGTCAATTCGGGTGGGGTTGAAAAAATAATCCAAACTTTCCCTTGACAGAAATGGTAACTTGCTATTTGGATGTAATTCGCGTCTCTGGAGTCATTCACTCCAAAGTTGCGTCCAAGTTGATAAGTGACTGTCTGCATAGTTTTTATTGGTACGAGGTTCAAGGGAGGTTTCGATGTTTTCGAAGATTCGAAAACGCAACGGAAACATAGTCAGTTTTGATAAGCAAAAGATCGTCTTGGCTGTTGCCAAAGCGGGCGAGGCCACCGGCGAGTTTGACGCCCAGATCGCCGAAGTACTCACCGCCCGGGTGGTGAATCTGGCAACGCAGATCATAAATACTGAGATCCCCGAAGTGGAGAGGATCCAGGACATCGTGGAAGAGGTGCTGTTGGCCTCTCCCTACAAGAAATCCGCCAAAGCCTACATCATCTACCGCGACCAGCATGCCCGAATCCGCGAAATGTTCAGCTCCGGCGGCGTCCAGCTCATCGACCAGTATCTGGAGAAGCTGGATTGGCAGGTGAACGAAAATTCGAACATGGCCTATTCCCTGCAAGGCCTGAACAACTACATCGCCTCCGAAGTCAGCAAAACCTACTGGCTGAACAAGATCTATCCTCCCGAGATCAGGCGCGCCCATCTGGAAGGCGACATCCATATCCACGACCTCGGCCAGCTCTCCGTCTATTGCGTGGGTTGGGATCTGATGGACCTCTTGGTGATCGGATTCAGCGGCGCGGAAGGCAAGGTGGAAAGCGCTCCCGCCAAGCATTTCCGCAGCGCTTTGGGGCAGATCGTGAACTTCTTTTACACGCTGCAGGGCGAAGCGGCCGGAGCGCAGGCCTTTTCCAATTTCGACACGCTGCTGGCTCCCTTCATCCGCTACGACGGCCTTTCCTACGAGGACGTGAAGCAGGCCCTGCAAGAATTTGTGTTCAACATCAACGTTCCCACGCGGGTCGGATTCCAGACGCCCTTCACCAATATCACGCTGGATCTGCAGCCGCCGGACATCTATAAAGACCAGCCGGTGATCATTGGCGGCGAGCCCCAAGCCGAGACCTACAGCGAGTTTCAGGCTGAAATGGACATCCTCAACCAGGCCTTCCTGGAAGTGATGATCGAAGGCGACGCCAAAGGCCGCGTGTTCACTTTCCCGATCCCCACCTACAACATCACCCGGGATTTCAATTGGAACGACTCCAAACTGAACTATCTCTGGGAAGCGACCGCCAAATACGGCATCCCCTATTTCTCGAACTACGTCAATTCCGAGCTCGATCCCAACGACGCCCGCTCGATGTGTTGCCGTCTGCGCCTGGATACGCGTAAGTTGGCAGCCCGAGGTGGCGGTCTGTTCGGCGCCAATCCGCTCACCGGCTCCATCGGGGTCGTGACTCTGAACCTGCCCCGCATAGGTTATCGCGCCCACAGCGAGGATGAGTTCTTCGCCATCCTGGAAGACGCCCTGCTGATCGCCAAAAACAGCCTGGAGATCAAGCGCAAGATCCTGGAACGCTACACCGAAAACGGCCTCTATCCCTACACCCGCTTCTATCTCAAGCGCATCCACGAACACTTCCTCCAATACTGGAAAAACCACTTTTCCACCATCGGGATCATCGGCATGAACGAAGCCTGCCTCAATTTCCTGGGCAAAAACCTGGGCAATGAGGACGGCCGCGCCTTCGCCCTGAAAGTGATGGACTATCTGCGCGGCCGCTTGGTGCAGATTCAGGAAGAAACTGAGTGCAACTACAATCTGGAAGCCACTCCGGCTGAAGGAACCAGCTACCGTCTGGCGATCCTGGACAAGAAACTCTTTCCGGAGATCATTTCCGCCAATTGCCAGACCGATACGCCTTTCTACACGAACAGCTCGCAACTGCCGGTGAATTACTCCGACGACATCTTTGAGGTGCTGGACCTGCAGGACGAATTGCAGACCAAATACACCGGCGGCACGGTGCTGCACATCTTCGGCGGGGAAAGGGTCGAGCACGGCGAAAGCATCCGCAAGCTGGTGCGCACGATCTGTTCCAATTACCACCTGCCCTATTTCACGTTTTCGCCCACCTTCAGCATCTGCCCCCAGCACGGCTATCTGGACGGCGAACAAGCCCAGTGTCCCAGCTGCCACAAGGCCACCGAGGTTTTTTCCCGCATCGTGGGGTATCTGCGCCCGGTCTCGCAATGGAATGAGGGGAAAAAGGCGGAGTTCAAGCTGCGCACCACTTTCGACCCCATCAAGAGCAGCAAGGCCAAGGATCCCAACCCCGATCCGAAAGTCCACCACCAGGTTCTGTAGCACAAGGTGAAAGATAATGAAAAGATTCACGGATGAACAGTTGAACAGGGGCTCCGGCCCGGGCCTCCGTTACATTGCCTGGCTTGGTTTCGGCACTTCGGAGCGCGGATGAAGATCGGCGGCTTCCAGAAATTTTCCATGCTCGATTACCCTGGCCAGTTGGCGGCGATCGTCTTCACCCAGGGCTGCAATTTCCGCTGTCCCTATTGCCACAATCCCCAGCTGGTGGATCCCTCGCGCTATACCCGGCCGCTGCGCAACAGCCGGGTGTTCAATTTTCTGCGCAAGCGGGCCGGAAAGCTTGGCGCCGTGGTATTTTCTGGCGGCGAACCCACCTGCCAGCCCGATCTGGTGGAGGCTGTGCGCCTGCTTCGGTCGCTGGGCTATCTGATCAAGATCGATACCAACGGTTCCCTGCCCGATGTGATCAAGACCCTGGCGGACAATCAGCTGGTGGACTACTGGGCGATGGACCTCAAGGCGCCCCCCGAACTTTACCAGGTGCTCACCCGCACCAAGGTCCCCGTCGACAACATCCTCCAAAGCATGGACATCCTGCGTTCCAGCGGCAGGAACTTCGAGTTCCGCACCACCTTTTTCGAGATGCTCTTCGATTGGAGCGATATCGCCCGCATCCAGTCACTGCTTAAGCCCGGAGACAAATACATCCTGCAGGAATGCCGCTACACGGGCACCCTGGAAGACGTGCGTAACGCCACTGCCAAGTCGCTGGACCTGGAAACCGCTCCCTTCCTGCACTTGCAGGATAATCCCGCCTGCCGTTCCTTATTGCAGTGGGGAAACCAGAACCAGGTCAAGATCAGCATCCGCTCGCTCTAACGCCATGGCCGCGATCCGGTTTGAGCGCTGGCTGCCCCTGGTTTCCAAGCCCTCCCGCTACATCGACCATGAACTGAACGCCGCCCACAAACCCTGGCAGGAAGTGAATTTCTGCCTGTGTTACCCCGATGTGTATGAAGTGGGGGTCTCGCATTTGGGCTTGAAAATCCTCTATTCCATCCTCAATTCCCTGCCCGGCGTATCTGCCGACCGCTGTTACCTGCCCTGGCTGGATATGCTGGAGATCATGCGGCGCGAAGGCATCCCGCCCTTCGGCCTGGAAAGCAGGCGGGAACTGCGTGATTTCGACCTCATCGGCATCACCCTGCAGAGCGAACTCACCTACACGAATATCCTGGAATTGCTCGATCTGGCGGGGCTTCCTGTGTTTGCCCGGGACAGGCAGGAAACCGATCCTGTGGTTCTGGCGGGCGGACCCTGCGCCGCCAATCCCTTGCCCCTCGCGCCCTTCATCGACGCTTTTTTCATCGGCGAAGCGGAAGAAGCCATCCAGTCGATCGCAGAAATCTTTCTCAACTGCCGCAAACGCCCGGAACGTCTGGCCAAACTGGCGGAAGTGGAAGGCTGTTTCGTGCCCGCGCTGCATCTGGATGAGATCCCCCAGGGCTGGAAAGTGCGGACGCGCAAGTTCGCCGGCTTTGCCCAAAGCAGCCTGATCCACGCCCCGCAGCTGCAATCCTGGCAATTGGCTACCCACAACCGTTGCGTTGCCGAGATCATGCGCGGCTGTTCCAGAGGCTGCCGTTTTTGCCATGCCGGATACTTCTATAGGCCCGTGCGCGAGCGTTCCGCGTCTTTGATCCTGCAGGATTTGCTGCGCGAAATAAGGTCCACCGGCTGGGACGAAGCGGGCCTGCTTTCCCTATCCAGCAGCGATTACGGCTGCCTGAAGGAACTGCTCTGTGCTCTGCTGGCAGCATTGGATACCGACAAAACGCATATCTCGCTGCCATCACTGCGCGTGGACGCTCTGGACACGGAAACCGTGGAACTGATGCGCCGCCTGGGCCGCGAAGGGCTCACCATCGCTCCGGAGGCGGGTTCACAAAGGCTCCGGGACGCCATCAACAAGAACCTCAGCGAAGTGCAGATCCTGGACGGAGTGCAGATCGCCCGGCGCTTAGGCTGGCAGAAGCTGAAGCTGTATTTCATGCTCGGTTTGCCCACCGAGACGGACGCGGACATCGACGGCATAATCGACTTGATCGGCAAGATCGCCTCCTCAGGTGGTAAAAGATTACAGGTCAACGTGACCCTTTCGCCTTTTGTGCCCAAGCCTGGCACGCCTTTTCAATGGGCGGAAATGCTGCCGGCAGAGGAATTGCTGCGGCGCTGTCTACGCGTCAAGCAAGCCTTTGCCAGGGCCCGCCAGGTCAAGATCAAGTATCACACCATCGAAAACTCGCTGCTGGAAGCCGCCTTTTCCCGCGGGGATCTGCGCATGGGCGGAGTCCTGCTGCAAGCCTGGCAACTGGGCGCGCGGTTCGACGGCTGGAACGAATGTTTCGATTTCCGTATCTGGGAGCAGGCTTTCCAGCAAAGCGGAGTATCGCTGCGGGAATTCCTGGCGGCCAGGGATCCGGACGCTGAACTGCCCTGGGATTTTGTGGAAACCGGAGTCAGCCGCGACTTCTTGAAAGCCGAATGGAACAAGGCGCAACAAGCGCTCACGACTCCGGATTGCCGCGCGGTATGCGCCAGCTGCGGCGTTTGCGACGTAGTGTCGCTTGCCAAAGCGACAACAGATGCCGGTTTGGCACCCGACACAAGCTTAGATCATCAAACCCCTGTCAGCCAAACCTTCCAGCCCAATCCCTCCCAGGCTCAGCACCGCTACCGGATCCACTACGCCAAGACCGGCATGCTGCGCTTCATCTCGCATCTGGATTGGATGCGCATGCTGTTCCGCCTCATTGCCAACGCGCCGCTGGACACGGTTTTCACCCAGGGCTTCAGTCCCCATCCCCGCGTCAGCCTCTGTCCGCCGTTGCCCTTGGGCGTGGAAAGCGCCTGCGAGTTTTGCGACGTATCCTATTACAGCCGGCACACTGAAGAAGAGCTAATCTCCGCCTTGAGCCAGGCGCAGATCCCGGAATTCCATGTCCTGAACTGCGAATCGCTGGCTGGCAAAGCGGGCATCCCGGCTGGAGAATGGATCGCCGTGGAGGTCTCTGACGCGCTACGGCCTCTGGTGGAACGGCAATTGGCGGCTTTCGCGCAAGAAACGGAACATATCTTCACTAAAAGCACCGAGACCCGCTCCAAGGACTACGACCTCAAGCGGATCGTCCAGGAAGTAAAATGGAACGGGAACAGCCTGCTAATCCAAAAAAGCCTGGCCAGTCCAGCGCTTTACGACGTCCTTACGGAACTGCTGCGGCTGGATAAAATCACCCTCTACACCCTCACGATCAGCCGACGCGGCTGGGTTTTCTAGCTCTTTCCACCCGCCACCTCAAAATCCCCTATCCACTAAAGAAACTCCTTGACAAGAATTACCGATTGAACAATATTAGCACATCTGCTCAATAGGGAGGTGGATCATGAAACACCTTTGTTTGATCGCGCTGGCCTGTCTGACATGGACTGGCATTTTTGCACTCTGGAGCGTCGATCCTCAGAATCCCAACCTCATCGCCGGGCTTCCAGCTGAACAGGTGATGCCCAAGGTGGCGATCGGCGACAATGGCAACACCTACATCTGTCGCTTTGATAACTATGGCGGGGGCTACAAAGTCTATTTGAACTTATTCTCACGGGAAGGAAACCCCCTCTGGACCGATCCCAACGGAGTTCTGGTCAGCGATCATCTCCAAATGTCCTGGCTCACGGAATACGACCTCGACGTCGATACCAGCGGCAACGCGGTCGTCGTCTTCCAGGATATCCGCAACGCCGGCACCAACAATGTGGTGGCCTACAAGATCAGCCCCAGTGGCACGCTCATCTGGGGTCCGGACGGCATTGCCCTTTCGTCGGATACCAATCCGGATATCCCCAACATGTCCCCTGTGGTTTGTTGCTCCAATGACGAAAGCACCTACGTGGCCTGGCAACGGATGGGAACGGCGAACTCAACCGTGGTGCAGCGTTTGAGTTTCAGCGGGCAGAAACTCTGGGGCGATAACGGACTCGCGGTCAGTTCCCTGAACGCCAGAATCACGTGGCCCCAGATCATCCAGGCTGACGGCGCAAACATCCTGCTGAAGTATTACCTCGACACCGGTCCCGTCTATGCTCCCACGCGTCATCTCTACGTCGCCAAATACACCCCGGACGGCCAACAGCTCTGGAATACCCTGATGACCGACGCCGGCGGAATATCGGCCTGGCACCAGTTGATCCCCTTCGAATCCGATGGCGCGGGTGGAGCGATACTGGCCTGGTATGAAGATCGGGACAGCAACCAGGATAACGACGTTTACGTCCAACGCGTCACCACTGGCGGCACCATCACCATGCCCGAGGACGGAGCGCTGGTCAGCGTGGATCCCGCCAATCAGCAGTATGATCCCGAACTGGCTGTGGATACTGCCAACCAGAATGTCTACGCCTTTTACCGGATAACCGATGCGGGCCAGAATAGTTGGGGCCTGGCGCGGCAAAAGCTCGACTACGCGGGAAACCGGCTTTGGGGCGAAACTGGCGTGAACTGCGTGGATCTCGGTGGAATCGAGGTTTACACCGTGGGAGCCTACTACTCCTACCAGGGCGCAATTTGCCTCTATGAATCCGGCGATGACCTCTATGCCAACTGCTGGCGCTCCAACGGCAACCTGCCCTGGCCCGTCAACCCCGTCGCCCTCGCCACAACCGTTGGGCAAAAATACCATTTCGACCTTGCCGTGCATCCCGATGAGTGGAGCGTCCTGGGTTGGGAACAAGGCTTCAATGAAATGGACATCTACGCCATGCGCTTGAACTGCAACGGCTCCCTGGGCATGGAATATCCCGCTCCGCGCGGTTTCGACGCGGTTCTGGCGCCGCCGGACGACGTGCAGATCACCTGGATGCATCCTTCGCAGTATTTCCTGCCCGATTTCTACAATGTCTATATGAACAATGATCTGCTGCAGACGCTGCCTGCCACCCAGACGTCCTATCTGGTTAGCAACCTTGCCCCCGGCGAATACACGTTTTATATGAAAGCGCGCTATGGGGACAATTATTCCCCGCAGACCCATTCCATCCTCATCAACGTAGTTTCCAATGACGACGCGACAGCGTCGATTCCGCCCATTGTCGCGCGCTTGCATCCCAACCCCTTCCGTGATTCCGCGTCGCTGGTTTACACCTTGCCCAAGGCTGTTTCGACTGGCAGAGTGAGTGTGTATAACCTCAAGGGACAACAACTGGCGGAAAAAGAGATCCAAGCAGGAATGGGAACGCACATTGTTCCCATGGACGAACTGCTGCCAAGCCTGTCCGGAACCGGGATCTACTTCATCCGCCTGGAACTGGACGGGGAAGTCCATGTCCTCAAGGCGCTGCGCATGAATTGAACCGACCCCTCCTTAGGGATCATAACAAGCCGGAGTTCCTTTTGCCTCAGGGACTCCGGCGTATTTGCTATTTGGGGGCCAAATTCACCTGAACAGGGCGTTTAGTGCAATCTGCCGATATAATCCTCCACCCAGCGGACTTCGCCTTCCGCCATATAGATCCAGCGGCGGGCGATGCTCACATGTTGAGGCGGGCATTCCATCCCGAGCATTAATTCCTCCAGCGCTCTGAACTCCGCGATCGCTTTTCCCAGGGCGGTTTTATAGTTGGCCAGAAGTTCCACTTGTTCCGGAACGGGCAGATTCAAGAGGAAATAGAAGGCGACGTCGGCTTGCCAACGCAGATGCTCCGGCTCCTGTAAGAGCTCGCGCAGCTTGTCCCGAAACGCTTCCTGGCCTTCCGGAGTCAGCTGGTAAACCTTGCGGGCGCGGTTCTCTTCGCTGATCTGGGTGGTGGATTCCACCAGGTTCATCACCTCCAGCTTGGTCAGGGCTTTGTAAATGGTGGACATGGAAAGCTCGGTCCAATAGCGCATATCGCGGAACTGGACGTCCTTTTCGATCTGGTAGGGATGCTTGGCGCCTTCGCTCAAAAGGCCCAGCAGTGCGGCTTCGGCAGATGTTACGCTCATTTGTGAACTCCTTCTGGTTAGATTCTGGGCGCATATAATCCTGATGCCATATTCCTGTCAAGATATATTATTATAGTCCAATATAGTCTTGATATAGCGTGCTCAGCAAGACCAGGACTTTATGTAGGCAAACGATTATGATATATGGATTTAATAAGAACGTCCTGGCGGGTTGCAGTCAATCACTTGTCAATCACTAGTCAATCACTTCTCAATTGTTGACTAGTGATTGACTAGTGATTGACAAGTGATTGACTGCTAGCCTCGGGAGCCGGACCAAAGCATCGTGTAAAATGAGGCAAAATGAGGCTCATGTTCAATCAGTGTGGGTTGGGCTTCCATCGTATTATCCAAGGAGCCAGTAGTCAAGTATGACCGGTCGTAAAAGTCCCGTAGGGGCGGAATTTTAGATAGCATAATCAGCCCGATACAAGGCTCATCAGTCCCGGAGGGACGGCATATTAAGAAGCCAGATCTTCATCAACTATAATGAGATAAGTCCATAATATGTCGTCCCTCCGGGACTCAATCTTTCCCTAAGACATGTTTCTATCAGAAATGCCATCCCTCCGGGACTTTGACTTGAACTTAGCAGCGTCTCGGACGTCAGGATTAATCTATGGCATCAATTGGGCGGACCCACTCTATTTGAACATGATCCAGATAAAAACGCCGCCGTCCGTTCCACTGACCCGGGGAAAATCTTAGCACTCGAACATTTCGATTGACAATTTCCCCAGGTCGATTACTTTGTCTTTGGTGTTAGCAGTTCCCAAAAACGATTGCTAACACCCATTACGGAACAAGGTGCGAACGCATGAAGAAAAATCAGCTCAGAATCAGCAAGACCCTCACCGCGCTGGTGGATGAATACATTCTCAGCCACGAGCCGGTGTCGTCCCGCATCCTGAATGAGAAGTATCTCAGCGGGGTGAGTTCCGCCACCTTGCGCCTGGATCTGATGAAACTGGAGCAGCAAAGCCAGATCCATCAGCCGCATACTTCGGCGGGTCGGATTCCCACGATCCAGGGCTTCCGGAGCTATCTGGAGATCATCGCGCCGGAGCATCTGAACGTGGTATTCAAGGACATGGACCTTCTGCGCGAGCTTTTGATCCAGAACTACAAGGACACTCCGCTGGCGCTGCATTACATCATGCAGATGCTGGCCAAGGAGACCGACCAGCTTAGCTTTGTGGCCGAGCCGGAGGTTTCCAACGGCTATCTGGCCAAGCTGGACGTGTTTCCGATCGGCATGCGCAAATACATCTTTGTGATGAGCCTTGATTCCGGCCTGGACAAGACCGTGGTGATGAAGCTGGAGCACGAGTTCACCGAAGGCCAGCTCAAGAAACTGGTCCGCTATCTGAACGACGAACTGGTGGGTTTGCGCATCTACGACATCGCCAACCGGGTTTTGGTGGAAATGCGCGACAACATGTATCGGGACAACCCGCTGGTGAACATGTTTTTACGCGAACTGCACAAGGCTTTTGTGGACATCAGCGATTTCTTCATCCACTACGACGGCAGCATCAGTTTCCTGGAGCAGCCGGAGTTCGATTCCAAGCAGAACATGCTCAGTTTCATGAACCTGATCCAGCGGCAAGACCATCTGCTGAAGCTGATGCGCGGCGCGGACACCGGAACGGGAGTGAAAGTGCTGCTGGGCGAGGATTTCAGCGTTCCGGAATGGGCGGGATTTAGCCTGATCTTCGGCCGTTACGAAGTTTTCGGCATACCCGGATATCTGGGCGTGGTCGCGCCGCTGCGCACCGATTACCGCCGCCTGATCCCGCTGATCCGCGACATCACGAACACGATCACGGAAACCACGCGCAAGGGCATGATGGTTACCACTTAGGAGATGTAAATTGTCAATGAAGAAGAAGCACGAAAAACTGACCCCGGAACTGGAGGAGCGCGCTTTCGAGGAAGAAGCCTTGGGCGCGGACCAGCCGGAACCGGAACCCATAAGCGAGGAAGAGGATTTGCGGCTCAAGCTGGAAACTTTGGAACAAGACTGCGCGGAATGGAAAGACAAATATCTGCGCAGCATGGCGGAATTCGAGAACTTCCGCCGGCGCAGCAATCAGGAAAAGGCGGATTGGATCAAGCTCGCCACGCAGAAACTGGCGCTGGATGTCTGCGATGTGGCGGATAACTTCGAACGCGCGCTGCTGCAGGTGGAACCGGAACAACAAGACAGCAGTTTCGTAAAAGGCGTCCTGCTGATCGAGCAGCAATTGCGCGGCGTGTTGGAAAAGGAAGGTGTGAGCAAGATCGAAGCCCTTGGCGCAGAGTTCGATCCCGCGTTCCACGAAGCGCTGGCGCACATTCCCAGCGCTTACGATGCAGACCGCGTGGCAGCAATCATTCAAAACGGCTACACCATGCACGGCAAATTGCTGCGTCCGGTGCGCGTCGCCGTGTCGTCCGGCAAAATTGCAGACCAACCCCCCGAACCGGATCCCGAATCCCCGGAAAGCCAATCCGGCGGGAATGGCGAAGGTTCCGGGACCATAGATATTGAAGTTCAGTAATAAAATAATGAGTACCATGGAGGAAAAATGGGAAAAATAATCGGTATAGACTTGGGAACCACCAACTCCTGCGTGTCCGTCGTTGAAGGCGGAAAACCGGTGGTTATCGCCAATGCGGAAGGTGGAAGGACCACACCATCGGTGGTGGGATTCACCAAAGACGGGCAGCGCCTCGTGGGCCAGTTGGCCAAGCGCCAGGCCGTCACCAACCCCACCAATACGGTGTTTTCGATCAAGCGTTTCATGGGGCGCGCCTACACGGAAGTGGGCTCGGAAATGAAACAAGTGCCCTTCAAAGTGGTTTCCGGCTTGAAAGGCCAGGCGGTGGTGCACATCGACGTGGATAACAAGGAGTTCACTCCCCAGGAGATCTCCGCGATGGTGCTTACCAAGATGAAGGAAACCGCGGAAGCCTATCTGGGCCAGAAAGTTACGGAAGCCGTGATCACTGTGCCCGCCTACTTCAACGACGACCAGCGCCAGGCCACCAAAGACGCAGGCAAGATCGCCGGACTGGACGTGAAACGCATCATCAACGAACCTACGGCAGCCGCTCTGGCCTATGGCATGGAAAACAAGAAAGAGCAAAAGGTCGCGGTTTACGACCTTGGCGGCGGCACTTTCGACATCTCCATCCTTGATATCTCGCAAGGCGTGGTGGAAGTGCTTTCCACCAACGGCGACACACACCTGGGCGGAGACGATTTCGACAAGCGCATCATCGACTGGATCCTGGACCAATTCAAGAAACAGGAAGGCATCGACCTTTCCCGCGATCCCATGGCAATGCAGCGTTTGCGCGAAGCCGCGGAAAAAGCCAAGATCGAACTTTCCGGCACCCAGACGACCAATATCAACCTGCCGTTCATCACGGCCGACGCCACGGGTCCCAAACACCTGAACATCGAGCTGAGCCTGGCGGAATTCAACCGCCTGACCGAAGATCTGGTGCAGCGGACGCTTGGCCCCTGCAAACAAGCGTTGGGCGACGCCAAACTCGCGGCTGCCGACATCCAGGAAGTCTTGCTGGTTGGCGGAAGCACGCGCATTCCGGCTGTGCAGGACGCCGTGGAGAAGTTCTTCGGCAAAAAGCCCAACCGCAGCCTCAATCCCGATGAAGTGGTGGCGATCGGCGCTTCCATCCAGGGCGCTATCCTTTCCGGCGACGACAAGGTCAGCGAAGTGCTGCTGCTCGACGTTACGCCTCTGACCCTGGGCATCGAGACCCTGGGCGGGGTTCTGACCGCGCTGATCCCGCGCAATACCACGATCCCGACCAAGAAGAGCCAGGTGTTTTCCACCGCCGCGGATAACCAGACCGCGGTGACCATCCACGTGTTGCAAGGCGAACGTCCCATGGCCGACGACAACAAGTCCCTCGGCAGATTCGACCTCGTGGGCATTCCTTCGGCGCCGCGCGGAGTTCCGCAGATCGAAGTGACCTTCGACCTCGACGCCAACGGCCTGCTGCACGTGCATGCCCAGGACAAGGGCACCGGCAAGGAACAATCCATCGTGATCGACCGCGCCGGCAACATCAACAAGGAAGACATCGAGCGCATGATCAAGGACGCGGAAATGCACGCCGACGAAGACAAGAAGCGGCAGGAATTCATCGCGGCCAAAAACGAACTCGACGCCCTGGTTTTTGGCACGGAGAAGAGCCTCAAAGAGCACGGGGACAAACTTTCCGAGAGCGAAAAGAGCGAGTTGGAAGCGGAGCTCAAAACCGCCAAGGAGCAGATGGAGAAAGCCACCGAGGCCGGCGAACTGGAATCCATCAAGGAAAACCTGGCCAAAAAAGCGCAGCGCCTTGGCGAGATCATCTATGCCCAGGCTCAGCAACAGCAAGCGGGAAGCGGCCAGGGCTTCGATCCCAATGCCGCGGGCTTCAACCCGGAAGAACACATGCACGAGGATCACGGCCAGGCTGAACAGCCCAAATCCGACGGCCCGATCGACGCTGATTTCGAAGTTGTCGACGATAAATAAGCAATCAGGAACCGGCGGGGAAAGCCTCTCCGCCGGGATCCGTTGCCACCGTCTGAGGAAGGAGTTTTAATGGCCAAAAGAGATTACTACGAGGTTCTGGGAGTTCCCAAAACGGCCGACGCAGCCGAGATCAAGAAGGCGTACCGCGCCCTGGCAATGAAGTTCCATCCGGATAAAAACCCGGATAACAAAGCCGCGGAAGAGAGTTTCAAAGAGGCTTCCGAAGCCTATGAGATCCTTTCCGACCAGGATAAACGCCAGATCTACGACCAATATGGCCACGCCGGCATCGACCAGCAATTTGGCAGCGGAGGCTTCAACTGGAACAACTTCAGCCACTTTGAGGATATCAGCGATATCTTCGGCGGCGGCGGTTTCAGTTCCATCTTCGAAACCCTGTTTGGCGGCGGCGGAGGCTTCGGTTCGCGCGGGGGACAACGCAGGTCGAACCAGGGCGAAGACCTGCAGATCGAACTTTCCCTCACCCTCAAGGAAATCGCCCTGGGCGCGGAAAAGACCATCAAGATCAGCGTCAAGGACGCCTGCGACAAGTGCGGCGGTTCCGGCAGCGCCGACGGACAGGTCGATTCCTGCACCCAATGCCGGGGTACCGGTCAGGTCCGCACCGTGCGCCAATCCCTGTTCGGGCAGATGCAGACGGTCTCGGAATGCCCTTCCTGCCGAGGCGAAGGCAAGATCATCAAGGCCAAATGCGCCAAGTGTTACGGCGAAGGGCGCATGGGCAAGGTGAAGGAGATCGCGGTCAAGATACCCGCGGGAGTGGAGGAAAACCAATACATCCGGCTGCGCGGACAAGGCAACATCGGCCCCCGCAACGGTTCGCACGGCGACATCCTGGTCCTCATCCACGAGAAACAGGACGACATTTTCGAGCGCGACGGCAACAACATCGTGCTGGAATTCCCGCTGCATATCTCGCAAGCCGTGTTGGGCGACGAGATCGAAGTTCCCACCCTCACCGGCAAAGCCAAGATGAAGATCCCGGCGGGAACGCAGAGCGGCAGGCTGTTTCGCTTGAAGGGACAGGGCATCCAGGGTTTGAACAGCTACTCCCGGGGCGACCTGATCGTGCGGGTGAACGTGATCACGCCCACCAAGATCTCCCGCGAGGAAACCGAGCTCTACCAGAAACTCAAGGCCTTCGACAGCAAGCGCGAACTCAAGCCTGGCAAGAGTTTCCTGAACAAGATCAAGCATCTATTCACCTGATCCGGAAAGATTCGCATGCCCTCGCTGTATCTGCCTGAACTGCGCCAACTCCAGATCGGAGCGCGGTTCAGACTGGAGGGCGAGGAATTCCACCATTTGGCGCATGTGGCGCATCGCCGGGCCAGCGAACCCGTGAGACTGAACTCCGGAAGCGGTACTCTGGCCTGGTCTCGCGTCTTGGAAACCGGCAAGCACCACGCGCTGCTGGAAGTCACTTCAGTAGAGGCGTATCCCCGTTTCGAGCATCCTTTCGCGATCGCTTTCGCCCTGCTCAAAAACCGGCACGACGAACTGCTGGTGGAGAAATGCACGGAATTGGGCGCCGAGGCGTTCTTTCCTTTGCTTACGGAGCATTCGGTGCGCCAGGCCTCGGATAATACCGCTGGGCGTTTCCGGAAAACCGCCCTGGCCGCCATCAAGCAATGCGACAATCCCTGGCTGCCTCAATTTTCTCCAGCGCAAACGCTTACAGACGCCCTGGCGCAGATCAAGGCGCTGGGCTACACGCCCATCCTGTGTTCGGAACGGCATCCGGAGCGCTGGCTGCACCATTTGAGCGCGGAACAGACGGGACGGCCCTGTTTTCTGATCGGGGCAGAGGGCGGATGGAGCGTAGGCGAATTCCAGCAAATGGAGGACCTGGCGGAGATTACATTGGGGAATCTGACCACCCGGGCGGAAACAGCCGCCATTGCCGTTTCAGCGCAGTGGCTGCTCCATTCCCAACGCTTCTAAGAACCTATAAGCCCAGCCGGTTCCAGACCCATTCCTTCAGTTTTTCCTCATCCGGGCAATGCAGCCCGATCCGCAGCGCCAGCAGTTTACCCCTCAGATTCTGGTGCAGGCTCAGTTTGGCCAGGTCTTTCTCCGTGCACAGCAGCCACTCCGCGTCTTGTTTGGCGGTAAGGCCAGCGACCCTGGCCAGTTCCTTGCCATCCATAAACGCGTAGTGGTCCGGATAGCGGAAATGGTGCATCCAGCTTAGTCCCGCGGCTCTCACGCTCCGTTCGAAGGAGTCCGGATTGGCGATCCCGCTGATCAGCATCGCCCTGCGTCCCTTTACCCGCGAGGCTTCCACGGCCTCTCCATCCGCGTTCACCCAAGCCACCCCTTGCAGTTGGCAGTGCACTCTAAGCCCGCCAGCTTGGGGCAACAAGCCTTCCCAGCCTGTTGGCTCCGTGTTTGCGCCTTTGTGGGTGACCACGGTCAACGAGCTCGGAGCGATGGCGGAAAGCGGCTCGCGCAAGTATCCGGCGGGAATCACCCAACCGTTGCCGATCCCCGTATCCGCGTCGAAACACACGATATCCAGGTCCCGGGCAATGCGCAGATGCTGCATGGCGTCGTCCAGGATTACGGCCTGGATGTCGGGAAACGAGGCCAGAAGCAGGGAAACGGCAGCCACGCGCTGCCTGCCAACCACGATCGGAACTCCGGGCAGGCGTTGCGCCAGCAGGTAAGCTTCGTCGCCGGCTGAACGCACGTCAGGGCAGATCTGCTTGCCATCCGAGATCAGCGCTGGCGTGTGTTCCAGGGCGCCGCGATAACCGCGATGCGAGATCCCGATTTGTACTCCGGAATCGCGCAGCAGTTCCGCCAGATAGATGCAAAAGGGCGTTTTTCCGCTGCCGCCGCTGCTGATGTTGCCAATGCTGAGCACCTTGCAGCCGGGATGCCAGGCCTTGGCTGAAAGGCGTTTGCGGCGGCGCGTTTGCCAGGCGGAGTTGGCCAGGGAAAGGGGATAAAGCAGGGCGCTGAGCGCGGATTTATGCAGCAGATGCCGGTAAATGAACTGGTGGCTTAGCAATCCGCCTCTGCGTTAAACAAGCGCCGGTCGATGAGTTCCACCAGTTTTTCGATCTCGAAGGGCTTGTAGAGCACATCCTGCAGGCCGTCGCCTTTCGCCCGCACCAACACGTGGTTGGGGTCGTAGCCAAAGCCGGTCATCATGATCACCGGCAGGTCCGGATTGAAGTCCCGGATCCGCCAATAGAGTTCGTAGCCGTCCATATCCGGCATGGCGATGTCCGTGAGCACGAGGTCGACGTTGCCGGTCACGATCTCGCGCAAGGCGTCCATGCCGTTGTTGAAGCCCAATATCTTCCAATCCGGGCGCAAGGCCAGCAGCTGCAGTTTCAGGTTGACGATCAGGTCTTCTTCATCGTCAACGATGCACAAAACCCGCATCAGCATTCGCCATCCCCGACGATCAGCTTCTGGATTTCCCGGTAGCGTTCCAGGGCTTTGGATTGAATTTCGGCAGGCAGAGAGGGAGCCGGAGGCCGCTTGTTCCAGCCTGTGGAGAGCAGGTAATCGCGCACCACCTGTTTGTCGAAACTGGTGGGATTCTGGCCCAGGGCGTAATCCTCGCTTGCCCAGAACCTCGAGGAATCGGGGGTCAGAGCCTCGTCGGCCAGAATGATCGCGTTGCCCCTGGTGCCGAACTCGAATTTGGTATCCGCCAGCACGATGCCCTTGGGAAGCAGCAGCGAGTGAGCGTAGTTGTACAGCTCCAGCGATTTATCCTTGAGGAATTCCGCGATGTTGCGGTCCATGTAGTTCAGCATTTCGCGGTAACTGATGTTCTCGTCATGGCCCTCTGTGGCTTTGGTGGAGGGCGTGAACAGGGGTTTGGCGAATTTCTGGCTGGCTTGCAGCTCTTCCGAAATCAGCATGCCGCCCACAGTTCCCGTCCGCTGATATTCGCTCCAGGCGGAACCGCTGATATAGCCCCTCACGATGCATTCGACGGGGATCATGCGGCATTTCTGCACCAGCATGCTGCGTCCGCGCAGATAGTCGTGAAAGGGCGCGAACTCCTCGGGAAAGTCTTCCACGGCGTCGCTGATGAAATGGTTGGGAACGATGTGGGACGTGGTTTTGAAGATATGCGCGGCGATCTGGTTGAGGATTATTCCCTTGCCTTCCAGCAGATCGGGCAACACCACGTCGAACGCGGAGATGCGGTCGCTGGTGACGATCAGGAGGGTGTCGCCAAGGTCGTAAATATCGCGCACCTTGCCTTGGGAGCTTTGTTTGACTATCGATAAACTACTGATGGATTCGTACATAGGCTATCCTTTAAATTGCTTCGTATAGTGGTCGTAGATGATCCGGGCTTCGTCCACGTCGGCCAGATTCAGAGCCAGTTTTTCGTTGTCCCGGTATTCCGTCTTAATTATGGGAAAGTTGTGCTCAGAGCCCTCGAACCTGCACCACGTCAGCATTCCGCCCTCCACCCGGATCTCGTCTGTGGCGAAGTTCAATGCTTTTGCGGCGTAGAGGAAGGTCAACCAGTCCTTGTAGTTGGCCAGGATCTCGATTTCATCGTCCAAAAGGTCGGCTTTTTCGAACTCCAGCTCGTCGAAATAGGCGTTCCGTTGCTGGCAGACGAGGTCCAGGATGCCGTTTTCGGGATGCAGGAAGGCTTCTTTGAGAAGCGCGTCCAGCTTGTCCAGATCAGGCTTTTCGCCGCTCTCGGAGTCATCGCTCAAGGCCAGGCAATAGCCCCGGCAGATGCCGCGGTCCAGTTTCTCGCAGGGAAAGGTCCCTGTTTCGCAAAAGGGGATTTTCAGGATGCGCGAAACGCTGTCGATCACATCCGCCAGAAAGAAGCGGCTGCGCCAGGGGCCCAGGTAGAGCCAGTCGTCGTTGGTGTGGGATTGCACGCTCACGAAAGGAAAACGGCGGGCGTTGAGAGCCAGATAGACGTAGTCCGAGGCGGGATTCAGCGCGTTTTGATATTGGGGATGCCGGATCTGGATCTCCACTTTACAGCGGAGCAGGGCGTCCAAAGCGCGCGGATAGGCCTCAAACTCCAGGGTGTCCGCGCTTTCCACCAGTTGGGCGTAGAGCGCCTCCTGTTCGGATTTGAGTTTCAGGTTGGCCACGCGCTGGGATAAATTGGGGGTGTAGCCGCACAGCAGGGTTTTGCCGCCCTGCAGAAGGCTGAAAAACGCCCATCCAGCGGGTAGTTTATCCTTGCCGCCATATCCGTTTTTATCCCATTTTACTTTATCCATGCTCTCCACAGTTTTTGCCTTGCGCTTTGTGTCAATCAGAATGTTCACAGCCGTTCCGGGAAACCGAAAACCGCGCTTCTAGCCTGGAATTCGAGATCATAGTCGGATTGTTTGAGCCGAGCTCCCTGTCGGCGCTATCTACCCTGGCGAAGGGAACCTCGCCAGCACCGTTCCCAAGGGCGCGTCGGCATTCCCCATTGAGGATCCCCGATGCCGGAATTTCCCACATCGCTCCCGCCCCTAGCAGTCAATCACTTCTCAATCAAGCCTTAATCAAGCGTTAATAATAGACAAGTGATTGACTAGTGATAGACAAGTGATTGACTGCTACCCGCGGGAGCGCAGCGCCTAACTATATGCTATTTATGCGGTTTAACCCGCAGTATGAAATACGCCGTTCCGATCGCTCCAAAAGCTGTGGCCACGTAGAAATTGAGCTGCGGACTGCGCTGCCAGAGGAACGCTCCGCCAAAGGCAGCCAGGGAGACGATTACGTCGCGGATCAGGTAATAGGTGCCAAAGGTGGAGGCTTTGGCGTCAGCTGGCGCCAGATCCAGGATCAGGGCTTTGCGCGTGGGTTCGCCGAATTCCTTCAAACCGCGCAGGATAAAGGCTAAGACGAAGGCGGCATAAGTTCCGCTAAACGACAGGACGAGCGGAAACAGGGTGAAATTGCAGAAAGTGATGGCGATGTAGGGTTTGCGGGTACCACGGTCGGCCAGATACGCCACGGGGATGTAGATGAGCATCGCGGTGGCCATCTCGATGGCGGTCAGAACGCCGAATTGGGCGGCGTTTAGCCCTTTGTTCTGCACCACCCAGACCACCACGAAAGCGTAGGGGATCTGCTCGCAGAAACGGATCAGGATATCCGAGACCAGCAGATGCCGGAGTTGCGGCGGAATCTGGATCCGGAGGCGATTGGCGCTACGTTCGGTGCGGACTGGCTCTTTGATGTAAAGCTGCTGCACGACCAAAGCGACTACCGCGAATCCGATCGCCGCCAGAAAGGCGTAACGCACGCCCAGCACGGTTCCGAAAGAGGTGATGAACAGACCACCAAGCAGCGGACCCAGCGCCATGGGAATACGCCGCACCAGGGAATGCATCGTCACGCCCATCCCATGCTTGTTTTGGG
Organism: uncultured Candidatus Cloacimonadota bacterium; assembly: GCA_964429035.1. Taxonomy (GTDB): domain Bacteria; phylum Cloacimonadota; class Cloacimonadia; order Cloacimonadales; family Cloacimonadaceae; genus Syntrophosphaera. The sequence goes on from CAYSAT010000016.1 coordinate 37,531, forward strand.
GCAGCACGGAGGAGACCAGGCTCATCGTGGCGGGCAGCGAGATCGCGGTCCAGGAAAGGAAAAACACCGAGCCGATGATCACTGCCCATTGTGAGGGCACAATGACCACAATGGCGAAACCGAAGATCGCCAGCAGGTTGAATAGCAGCAAAGCCCGCTTGTAGCCAAGCTTATCGGAAAGATATCCGCCGGGAAAGCTGTAAAGCGCGGAAAGCAGATTGTCCATGCCATTGAGCAGGCCGATGACGATCGGGGTGCCGCCCAAAGCGATGATGTAGAGGGGCAGGAAGCGCTCCGCCATTCTTTCGCCCATGCCCACCATGACCGCCATCACCAGCGAAGCAACGATGCCCGGACGCAAGGCCAGGAAACTGCTGATCTTGTTCAGTTTCATTTGAGTTTGAGCAGCAGGTTCATCAGGAAATAGCCCGCCACCATCACTGCAGCGGAGATGCCGAAAGCGAGGTAGAAATTGACGGAACGCTTGAGCAGCACGGGAAACAACACGAAGAACAGCAGCGAGGGCAGCACCAGCCAGAAGATATCCGTGGAAAGCGCCGCGATCTGCCTGGTATCCTTGGTTTCGCGGTACATCCAGAGGATGGCGAGAAACGAAACCAGAGGCAGCGAGGCAAAAATGGCGCCCAGCAAGGAACTGCGTTTGGAGACCTCGCTCACCACCAGGATCAGCACGGCGGAAATGAGGACCTTGAGCGCGTAGTACATCAGGCGATGATTCCCCCTCCCAAGAGGATTTCCCCGGCATAGAAAACCACGGCCTGGCCTGGCGTGATGGACATCTGCGGAGTGTCGAACAGAACCTTGACGCGGTTTTCAGCCAGCGGGGTCAAGGTGCAGGGAGCGGGATCGTGGGCCAGGCGGATTTTGGCTGTGGCGCGGGTTTCCTGATCCAATCCAGGCAGCGCCACCCAATTGATTGCCTCCGCGGTCAAAACGTCGCCGTAGAGCAGGTTTTGGGGTCCCACGACCAGCCGGTTGGTAGCTGTATCGATGGCGATGACGAAGTAGGGTTCCGGCATTCCGCTCAAGCCCAAATGCCGGCGCTGGCCTATCGTATAGTGGATCAAGCCCCGGTGTTTTCCAACCACTTTTCCCTGATGGTCCACTATCTCGCCAGGGGAAAAGGTTCCTGGCTGAAACAGGACCGAATAGTCGTCGGTCTCGAGGAAATCCTGGCTTTCCTTCTTACGCGTCAGATAGGCGAATCCCTGTTGCGACGCGTAATGGCGCAGTTCCTGCTTGGTCATTCCACCCAGTGGAAACAGGGTCGAGGCGAGCTGTTCCTGGGATAAAAAGGCCAGAAAGTAGGATTGGTCCTTGCTTTTATCCATAGCCTGGCGCAGTTCCCAACGCTGTGTGGACTCGTTGTATGCATTGCGGACGTAGTGCCCCGTGGCGAAGAAATCGAAGTCCAATCCCAACTGGCGGGCTTTTGAGGGCAGGTAGCCGAACTTGATGCGAGCATTGCACATCACGCAGGGATTGGGCGTTTTTCCGCTGAGATAGGTGGCGCAGAAGTAATCCAGCACCTTGTCTTTGTATTCCTCCTGCAGCCTGATGACGTGGTGTTCGATGCCCAGTTGCGCGCAGGCTTGTTTCGCCGCAGCGAGGTCATCCGCTTCGCCGGGTCCGAAACAGCCGCTCTTGGTGGATTCTGTGATGGGAACCCGCTCATCCCAGATGGACATCGTGAGCCCTATCACCTCAAAACCCTGTTCCCGCAAGAGCAGAGCGCTCATGGTGGAATCGAGTCCGCCGCTCATGCCCAAGGCGACGCGCTTCATCCGTGCACCTCGAAGAAACTCTCCAAACGCAGGAGTGTACGGCTGTCCAGGTTTTCCGGCTGGTCGCCCTCCAGGGTCAAATAGGGCAGGTCGATGCGCTTTTTCAGCAGCAGGTTGTCGATCTGGAGGTGGCAAAACGACTGGGTGTAACTAAGCACTGCGTCGACGCTGCGCCTGGCCAGCTCGGGCAGGATGTCGGCCAGGCGCTCCGCAACGCTGTAGGGATAAGTGTAAACGAGGTATTGATCCACGATGTCGGGCAGCAGGGCAGGCATCGCGAATTGCCTTTGGACCTCGTTGAACACTACGTCCGAGCCTTGATCCTTCACCCGGTCGTAGATGTCGCGATAGATTGGCGGGACGCCAAGATAGGCGCAGCGCAGTTTGGCGGGGATGGGGTCACGCTTGGCGGCTTCATTCAGGAAAGCGTCCAATTCCTCTTCGAAGCGGTCGGGATCGCCCCGGAAATCGGAGGAATTTACCAGCCAGAGATGGTTTTCCGTGCCGCTGACGAGGCGTTCCTGCCAGGTCCACTGGTCGAGTTGGACCAATTTTCGGCGGATGAGGTCGAGGCGCTGCTTGACCCGCAAAACCTCGTCCCGGCTTACTTCAAAGTGCTCTTCCAGCTTGCTGATCTCGGAGTCCAGGTCGGAATAAACGCGTTGGGGCGGAAAGGAAAAGTGCCATACGGGCAGGCCAGTTTCGGCCAGCATCGCGGTCAGCGAAGCCCCATTGGAGCAGTCGCCCTGGACGACGCCCACCACTTCGTCCAGATCGGCTGCCAGAGCCGCCGCGTAATTGCCCTTGATCCAGGAGCAGATGGTGCGCGGAAAGCCCGTCAGTTCAGCCTTGCGGATGTGTCCAGCGGAATCGCCCTCCATGAAGATGTTGTTCAGGTCGACGGGGACCGCTCCCGCCGCGAAAACCGCTTCCACAGGGAAAGAAGTGGTGAAACCGACGCGCTTAACTTTCTTCATAACTCTGCCGTAAATACTGGTCTTCGAGGTCGGCGATGGTGGCTTGCGTGTGCTCGATGCGCTTGGCCAGGTCGGCCATTTCCGCCTGCAGCAACGGTAGTTTGGCGGGATCGGCATAGGTTTCGGAACGGGAAAGTTCGGTGTGGACGCGCTCCAGATCAGCCCTCAGGGAAGAGAGCAGGCGGGTGTTTTGCTCGATGCCGAGCTGGATCTGTTCCAGGTACCAGGGATTCTGTTTGCGCTTGCGTTCACGGAGCGGAGGCGGGGTTTTGGCAGGCTCAGGCTGCTCGAAAGCCAGTTCGATCGCTTTTTGCCAGGCGCAATCGGGTTCCTCGATGGTGGTGAAAATTCCCTCGGGGCCGAGTTTCTTGCGGAACACCCAGAAGCGGTTAGCCAGTTCGCCCAGAAACCAGCGGTCGTGCGAAACGAAGATAATGGTTCCGGGATAGTCTTGCAGCGCGGCGAGCAGGGAGTCCGTCATGTCGATGTCCAGATGGTTGGTAGGCTCGTCCAGGATCATCAGGTTGGGGTTTTCATGCACCATCTTGCACAGGTAGAGGCGCGACCTTTCGCCGCCGCTGAGCACTTTCACGCTCTTTTCCACGGCGTCGCCGCGAAAACCGAAACGCGCCAGCCAGCCCAAAACGTAGCCCTGAGGCGCTTGGGGAACCAGCTGCCAGATGGTTTCCATTACCGTTAGCGAGTCGTCCAGATGCACCTGATGCTGGTCGTAATAGCCGATATCCAGGCTGGCGCCGGTTTTCAGGCTTCCCTCAAAGATCTCCGCTTCGCCCAGTAGTATCTTCAGCAGCGTGGTCTTGCCGCAGCCGTTGGGACCCAGAACGCAGATGCGGTCGCGGTAATGCGCCCGGAGGTCCACATCCCTGGCCAGTTCGAGGTCCGGCCAGATCCCGAAGCGCACGTCCTGGAGCGTGAAAATGTCGTTCCCGCTGCGTTTGGAAGCGCTGAGGGGGATGCGGAGCGGCTTGGACTGGCCGGGCTTCTTTACCACTTCCATCCGGTCCAGCATCTTCAGGCGGGATTTGGCGGAATTGGTACGCGTGCCGGCAATGTTTTTCTGGATGTAGGCGCGGGTTTCGGCGATGAATTTCTGCTGCCGCTCAAACTGGCGTTCCTGGCTGAGCCTGGCGATGGCTTCGGCTTCGCGGAACGAGCTGTAGTTGCCTTTGGTGACGCTCAGATCGCCGTCTTGCAGGTAGTAGATGCTGCTCACCGTGTTGTCCAGAAACTGGCGGTCATGCGAGACGACGAGAAAGGGCTTGCCCTGCTTGAGTAGGTATTTCTCCAGCCAGGATATCATCTCCAGATCCAGGTGGTTGGTGGGTTCGTCGAGGATCAGCAGGTCGTGCTCCATCAGCAGGATGGCGGCCAGACAGATGCGGGTTTGCTCGCCGCCGCTGAAATCCCGGTTCAGTTTGAGCCAGGTCTCTTCGGGGAAATCCAGCGAGGTGAGGACGAATTTCAGTTCGTTGTCGAATTCGTAGCCGCCGCAAGCCGTGTAGCGCTCGACCACGGAATTGAGCTGGGCTTCCGTTTGGCTGGAATGGCCGCGCGCCAGCTCTTGCGAGAGCGAATCGATCCGGGCAGCCAGAGCCTGCAATTCGGGCCGCGTGGCACGCAGATGCTCGAGCAGCGGGATATCCGGATCCAGCTTGAGTTCCTGCGGCAGATAGGCTATCCGGCAATTCCGCGCGCGCAGAACTTCGCCTTGCGTGGGTTGAAGCAGTCCCAGCAGCAGCTTGATCAGGGTCGTCTTGCCCGAACCGTTCATGCCGATCAATCCCACCCGGCTATTGTGTTCCAGGCTGCAATTGATGCTGTTCAGGACCTTGTTGCCGCCGAATTCCAACGACAAATCCCTGGCGCGGATCAGGCTCATGGCGCTTTCTCTGGCATTGTGCTTGCTTTCCTTGGTTCCCGATCACGATCGGGTTTTGTTATTTTTTCTCCACGCTTTCCAGACAGCCGGGGCTGTCAAATACAAATTTTGCTTGTCAAAAACAGGCTCCGCATTTTTTAGGTTTCCAGGCTCGGGATGTAGCGCAGTCCGGCTAGCGTACTTGAATGGGGTTCAAGTGGTCGCAGGTTCAAATCCTGTCATCCCGACCATCATCTTAGCCTCAACCCGGGGTTTCGGCCCCGGGTTTTTTTGTTTGCCCGGATCGCAGAAAGCAGTTGACAAATCGCCCGTCCAAAGACTCTGGTCCGGAAGACACAACACCCCCCTGTATGTGTATGGATACAGGATCCGCGAGGTAGAATTGAACTTGCTAGATAAATGTAAGGTACCGGCCCTGCTTGTAGCGCTGTTATTCTGCGGCGCTGGATACGGCTTGGGCGTGGAAACCCCCACTCCGGAAACATCCGCGCCGGCTGGCGCTCCTGAAGCCAGCATCCAGCCAGCGGAACAACTTCTTCTGGATACCGATGCTGATTCTGCCAGACTGATTCGCGGCCCGCGCGACATCGCTTCCGGCTACTACATCATCGTTAAGAAGGACCAGCATCTGCTGAAACTTTATCGGGACGGGATCCTGCTTAAAACCTGGCCGGTGGGCACTGGCACGAATCCCTCCGATAAGACCAAATATCAGGATTCCGCCACTCCGGAAGGGCATTACAGGATCAAAGCAATTCACGACGCCAGGAACTGGCTGTATTCGCCTCCCAGCGGAGGTACCAAGGCCCGAAACGTGTACGGGCCCTGGTTCATCAGAATCGATACCGACAGCGCGGGCAGTTTTTCCGGCAAGAGCTGGACCGGCATCGGCATCCACGGAACCAACAAACCTGAATCGATCGGGCACGACGTTTCCCTGGGCTGCATCCGCATGCGCAACGCGGACGTGATGGAACTGAAAGCCGAACTGGACAAGGCTCCGGATATCACCAAGGTGCAAGTGGACATCCTGCCATGACCAGGTTAACCGTTGTCTTTGCCGCCATCCTAGCTCTCAGCCTCTTCCTGGTTTCCTGCAACAAAGCGCAAAAAGCAGTTGAGGGCAGGCGTATAGTGGTCCTATCGCCGGAAGTTGCGGAAATCATCGCGGCTTTGGGATGCGCGGACGAGATCGTGGGAATCACAGAAGAGTGCGATTATCCGCCTTCCTTGCAGCAAACGCAGCAAGTGGGCAAGTTCGGAGCTGTGAAGCGCGAAGCCATCCTGGCCTTGAAACCCGATCTGATCTTCACTTCCGCCTTGGAACAGGAAGCGCTGGCAGCAGAACTGCGCAAGCTGGAACTCCGGGTGGAAAGCGTTTACCCCAAAACCATCAGCGATCTGCCCGTGGCTGTGCTCAGGATCGGCGACCTGATCGGACGGCAGGGCGCTGCCAAAGCGCTGGCGGACAGCATCACCCGGGCTATCCTGGACCTCCGGAGCCAGCCCCTGGCAACCAAACCGAAGGTGTATCTGGAGATCTACCGAGATCCGCTGATGAGCGTAGCCGACGCCTCATTTGTGGGCGAAGTGATCGAAACGGCGGGCGGAGACAACATCTTTTCCATCCTGGAGCGGGATTACGCCAGGATCGAAGCGGAGGACGTAGTGCAGGCCGCTCCGGACATCATGATCTGCTTTTCGCAGGACACCCTGGATAATATCAAGGCGCGCAAAGGCTGGCAGGATATTCCGGCGATCAGGAACCAGCGCGTGTATTTCGAGGCGGACATCGATCCGGACTGGATCCTGAGGGCTACACCGCGCACCGTTTTGGGGCTGCAGCGCCTGAACGCGCTGTTCCGTTTGTGGCGGGAGTGATGTGAAGCCCAAGTATCCATTTCCAATTCTGCTTACCTTATGCGGTATTGGCGTTGCGGCTTTATCGCTGTTTGCGGGATCCGCCGATGGCAACATCGTGTGGCAATTGCGCTTGCCGAGGCTGCTGCTGACTTTGTTTACGGGCATGGCGCTGGCTGGGATCGGTTCCGTGTATCAGCTCATGCTCGCCAATCCCCTCGCGGAGCCTTACATTTTGGGAATCTCTTCCGGTTCGGCGTTCGGCGCGGTTCTCTTCGGCGTGTTGGGACTGAGCCTGCTGATGCCCCTGGGAGCCTTTATCGGAGCGGGTTTAACCCTTCTGGCCGTGTGGCGCCTGGCTCAGAAAAGGGGCAGTTTCGACCGCAGCCGGTTGCTGATCGCGGGAGTGATCGCGGGGATGTTTTTCGCGGCGGGGATCTCGCTGGTGATGTATCTGTTCCAGAAAGACACGATGGTCATTTTGGGCACCCTGATGGGAAATCTGGGCAGGGTTTTCACCCACGGCGAATGGCGTGTTTTTACAGGCCTGTTGGCGCTTTCGCTGGCTGTTTTGATACGCCTGTATTTCCGGTCCACAGCTCTGGACATCATGAGCGGGGGAGACGTCTATGCCGGCAGTGTGGGGATCGACGTGGCAAGGGTGCGCAGGGAGATCTTCGTCCTCAGTTCGCTACTGATCGGAATCACCGTGGCCTATGCCGGGATCATCGGTTTCGTGGGCCTGATTATCCCGCATGTGGTGAGGTTTTTCGTGCCTTCCGGGCAAAAGAGGGTATATCTGTATTCCTTGGCGGCTGGAGGAGTATTCCTCACGCTGTGCGACTTGATCGCGCGCAACATCGCCGCCATCGAACTTCCGGTGGGAGTGGTCACGGCAGCTGTGGGCTGCCCGTTTTTCGTCTGGCTGATGCTGCGAAAGTAGGTGTTTCACTCGAGGTTCTGAGACCACGCGAGTAGCCAAACACCTATCATTGGCTGATATCACACTCATTTTGGCATGTCCCGGAATGCTATCTACCGCCCAATATGAAATCCACCAAAAAGAAGGGATGGCCGCCAGGGCCATCCCAATATCAGAGTCTTTTTAACTCTTAACTCTTAACTCTTAACTCTCAACTCACTTCAGCAGCATCATCTTGCGGCTTTCGCTGTGGCCGTTGGCGGTCAGGCGGTAGAAATAGAGTCCGCTGGAGACGCTGCTTCCGCTGTTATCGGTGCCGTTCCACACATAGCTGTGGCGGCCGAAGCCATGTTCTCCATCCGCCAGAGTCTTCACCAGCTGGCCTTTCACATTGTAGATGGAAAGGTTGACTGGCGAGCCTTGGGGCAAGTCGAAGCTGATGGTGGTTTCAGGATTGAAGGGGTTGGGATAGTTTTGCAGCAGCAGGTTGGAATAGGCCGGAGCCATGGGGTCGTCGCCCGCCACATTGGGAAACACGATCTCCAGTTCCATGAACATCACTTCGCCTCCATCCGGAGTTGGATGGTAGGCTGGCGCGTTCACATTGGAACCCCAGGTGAAGTCGTTGTAGAACATGATACCGATCTTGCCGACCTTGTTCACGCCTTGCATGCCGGTGAAAATGACCTTGTCGGCCGGATAGGTGTACATCGGTTTGATCCCGGCCATTTGTGGCGTATTCACATTATCCAGGATGAGCGGTTCGCTCCAGTAGTCGCCGTTGTTGTCCGAGACCGAAATCCAGATCTCCGGAGTGTTGGCATAGGCGGAATAATCCGTATCCGAGTAATAGTTGAACAACCGCGCGCGTTCGGAATCCTGCCAGACGCAGACCATCATGTCGTGGTCGTTGGGCTCAGAGAGTTTGATCCCGTTGTAGTGGAACATCATCAGGTCGGTGTGCGCGGTTTGGTCCCAGTGCGGGAAAGGCCAGGCCGTGGCGATCAGCGGATAGTAGCCGTTGGTGGCATCGCCGCCCCAGCCGTCTTCCACGCCCCACGGCGCTTCCATGTCCCAGGGAGTGAAGTTCGGATTGTAGGTGTCGGCGGGATCTTTCTGGGGATAGATGTCCCTGATCACAAAGTCCTGCGTGGTGGTGTCAAAGACATATTCCCGAACGAATTGGAGGGCGGGGTAATAGTAGCCGTTGTAGGTGTTCAGCGCCCACAAGCTGGGAACGTGGATCTTGCCGGTATCGTCCAGAACGGCGTTGACGTGGCCGGAATTGGAGATGCCGAAGTAGAGCTCACCGTCTCCATAGGGAATGTCGCCGCTATCGGGATCGGTGTAATACCCGGTGGTATCGCTTGGCGCGGAATTGGGATTCCAGGTGGGGATATTGCCGAAATCGCTGTATCTGGTCCAGGTTCCCTGGCCATAGTTGGGACAGATCCAGACGTCCATGTCGGCTTCGTCGATGGGAACGCTGTCACCGGTTTGCGAGATATGGTGTCCGGCCCAGTAAAGGTTTCCCGCGTCGTCCACCGCCAAAGTGCCGGCAGGACGGCGCAGATTCACCATATCATGGTTCCAGGCGTCCTGTTCGGGAATGGTGATATGCGTCCAGACCAGGGGTGTGCCGTTCTCGATGTCCGCGGCATCAAAGTCGGCATAGGCGATGTACATGTTTTCACTGGGGCTGCCATTCACCGCATGGGATACGTAGTTGCGCATGCCCACGTAAACGCGGCGTTTGTCGGTCACAGGCGATGGTCCGATCACCATGCAGGGCCAGATAAACTGGTTATCGGTGGTGGCGGTTCCACCGGGAGGAGTGATGCTGATCGGAGCTTCGCCAACGATAGCAAGGTCGTTGAACAGGCCGGCGATTCCGGCTATGAAAGCGTCAGAGGTGAATTGGACTTCCAGGTCGGCATCGGCGTCGGCGTTGGCATGCCAGGCATACATCGGTTTGCCGGAAACAGGATCGACGGCCATGCCGGGAAAGCCTTCATGGTTTTGCACGCTGGTGATCTCGTTGTTGTTGATCACGTTGCCCGTGGGGTCGAGGTAGGTGTAAAACACCCGGCGGGTTGCGGTCGCCTGGCGGCGTCCGTGATAGGTCATGAAATATCCGCCGCCAGCAGACGCAGGTATCACCTGCAGCGGGATCTCGTTGTAACTGCCGATCATGTAGTCGTAGTAGTTGGTGATGATCGACGTGGGTATCTTGGTGAAAGTATAGGCCGGGACCTCGCGCTGGTTGGGCATTGGCCTGCCTGGCTGCGAAGCCAGCGGGGTTGGCTGCGGACCTGCGGGCAGCGCTTCCGCCAGCAGTAATGCGGGCAGCAGCGCAATGGCCAAGGCGATTAGAAAAACACTTTTCATAAGGGGGCTCCTTCTTAGATATTGGTTGTTTTTTGCACGCTATTCTCGGTCCTGTAAACTCAGCAACCGAATCAAAACCGCTTTTTCATGCAGCTCGCCAAATGCCGGCAAGCCGCAATTCCAAGCCTTCTACATCCATTATTGAGGCCGCCAAAATTGTCAAGAAATAATCATTGACCGTCCGTAATGGCGCGCAAATGCCGCTACATATTCATCTGAATCAAAACGCAACCTGCCGTTTTTCAGCCATGTTTTTTTCCGGGCACTGGGGGATTGCAGTCAATCACTTGTCAATCACTAGTCAATCACTTCTCAATTGTTGACTAGTGATTGACTAGTGATTGACAAGTGATTGACTGAAACCCGCGGGAGCAAGGCAGGCAAACGATTGATGGGCAAAGGATTGAGGCGAATTGAGGGAGAAGTGGCCAATTGAGGCAGAAACAAAAGAGCTACTTTTTTGCAACTACACGTATTTCAAAACACCAAGATGACGGATATGCAGCATCGGAATGCTACACTACCTGGGATGTACCACCCCAATTACATTTATGTCAATACACCAAGATGACGGATATGTAGCATCGGAATGCTACACTACCTGGGATGTACCACCCCAATTCATTTATTTCAAAACACCAAGATGACGGATATGTAGCATCGGAATGCTACACTACCTGGGATGTACCACCCCAATTACATTTATTTCAATACACCAAGATGACGGATATGTAGCATCGGAATGCTACACTACCTGGGATG
>CAYSAT010000017.1:0-46891 GCA_964429035.1 uncultured Candidatus Cloacimonadota bacterium
TTCCAATTCTAGGTTGATGTAGCATCGGAATGCTACACTACCTGGTGGGCAAGCGGCACTACGTAGCGGAAGCCGAATGCCGATTCGGCTAGACTGCGCAGCAGTCTGGGGAGCCAGGTACGGGCGGACGCTGATCCGCCCATTGGGGTGGCAACGTCTTGTTGCCACAGCCGGAGGTTATCTACAGGCGGCTTCGCCGCCTAGCCGAGTTGGAATTCGGCTTCCCAATCAGCGCAGCTTCGTCCGGCGATAATTGTTGTCGCTTTAGCAAGCGACACTACGTAGCGTAGGATTCCAATCCTACGATGTTGTAGCATCGGAATGCTACACTACCTGGTGGGCAAGCGACACTACGTAGCGTAGGATTCCAATTCTAGGTTGATGTAGCATCGGAATGCTACACTACCTGGTGGGCAAGCGACACTACGTAGCGTAGGATTCCAATTCTAGGTTGATGTAGCATCGGAATGCTACACTACCTGGTGGGCAAGCGGCACTACGTAGCGGAAGCCGAATGCCGATTCGGCTAGACTGCGCAGCAGTCTGGGGAGCCAGGTACGGGCGGACGCTGATCCGCCCATTGGGGTGGCAACGTCTTGTTGCCAAAGCCGGAGGTTTTTCTACAGGAGGCTTCGCCGCCTAGCCGAATTGGAATTCGGCTTCCCAATCAGCGCAGCTTCGTCCGGCGGAGTTTGTTGTCGCTTTGGCAAGCGACACTACGTAGCGTAGGATTCCAATCCTACGATTTTGTATCGTTGGGCTGAGTTCGAGGGCTTTCAGGTTTTAGCAACGAGTCCGAAGCGGGTGTTGTTGCCGGTGACCCGGCCTTTGGTGTAAGTGCGGCAGACGGTGCGCTGCAGACGGGTGTTCCAATAGAAAACCAGGTTGTCCACCCTGCCCGAGTAAGACAGGATGTTGTTCTTGAATCTTACTTTCATGATCAGTTCCTTTGTGGTTTGTTGCAAGGCTCTCGCCAGTCTCTGCTGAGCCTCTGCTGAGATAGCCGGTAAAGCAAGGGTTAACTGGCTGTCATTCAATGTGGTGTGTATAATCATCTCTCAAATTCTCCTCGACTTTGTGACAGATCCCCAAATAGGAAAAAAGCAAAAAAGCAAAAAAGCACGCCTTTCACCCCCCGGGATCTGAGGGGGTGAGTGAGAGACATAGGGGACTGTGTACAGTGATATATTTGATAAATAATCTATATAATAGTATATATCTAAGATACTAATAAGTATAGCCATATCGATTAGCATACGGATAGCAAATAACACATTTTCATCCAAAGCCACCATCCAAAACTGGGGGTGGTATAGGCGTGCTTTTTTGCTTTTTTGCTTTTTTACTAATCTAAACAGCGATTTCATTTTGAAACCAATCCGCTTGAACTTGTTTGGGCTCCTGGTCAAGTTCGTCGTAGGGCACGTTTTTCACCACGAAGAAGATCATCCTCTGCATGAAGCCGAGGAACTGAAGAAGCTGCAAGCCGACAACCCAGTAGCCAAACCCTATTCCACGCTCCCGCAAGCGCCATAGACCAAGCCCGGTGCCCTTCCTCGCAGGGCTTGTCCAGATTTGGCAGTTATCGGAGCTGCAGATTAAAAGAGCAAAGAGCAAAGATACTACTACGAATCTCTGCTCTTTGCTCTAAACTCTTAACTCTTAACTCTTAACTCAGAGTATCCCCGCCCTGATCAGGTCATGCATGTGCAGCATCCCAATCACACGTGATGACGCGTCAACCACCGGGAGCATGGTGATTTTATGTTCTTCCATCAGATTTAAAGTACTAACCGCGAGATCATCTTCCAGGCAGCGTTTCGGATCTTTGGTCATGCATTCCGCAGCTGTATGCTGAAGCAATTTGTCCTGTTTGAGCTGGATCTGGCGGCGCAGGTCGCCATCCGTGATCATACCCAGCAGATGCCTGTCCCCATCGACGACCGCGGCGCAGCCCAGTTTTTTGGAGGTCATTTCCAATATCACTTCGCTCATGGGGGTGTGCGATTCCACGGCTGGCAGTTCCTCGCCGCTGTGCATCAGGTCTTGCACCTGCAGCAGCAGTTTCCTGCCGATGTTGCCGCCGGGATGGAAACGGGCGAAATCCACCAGGGAAAAATTCTTCGCCTTCAGCAGCGCCACCGCCAGGGCGTCGCCCACCGCCAAAGCCACAGTGGTGCTGGAAGTGGGGATCATGCCCAGGGCTTCAAACTCCGCAGCTACGTGACAATCCAGCACAGCATCGGCGGAGGCGGCCAAAGAGGACTGCACGTTGCCGGTGAGGGCGATCAGCGGAATTCCGATGAACTTGATGAATGGTATGATGGAAAGCAGTTCCTGCGTGCTTCCGCTATGCGAAACCGCCATCACTACATCCGCCGGCTGAAGCATGCCCAAGTCGCCATGGATGCCTTCCGCGGCATGCAGAAAGATCGACGTGGTGCCTGTGCTGGCGAGGGTCGCAGAGATCTTGCGGGCGATGATGCCGGCTTTGCCGATGCCAGTGAGGACCACCTTGCCCCTGCAGTTTTTCAGCAGGTCGAAGGCTTTGTCCAGTTCCGCCGCGTCCAGCTGTTCCGCCACTTTGAGGATGGCGGAGGCTTCCAGGCTCAATTCCTGGCGAATTTGCTCTTTCACGCCCATATCTGCTCCGCTTTTCAGGTGTGGCTGCGGATTTTATCCAGGGCCGCGTCGAAATCCATCGCGCCGAGGTCGCCCACGGTGTGCTGGCGCAGGGTGAGAGTGCCGTTTTCCGCTTCTTTCTTGCCGATTATGCACATGAAGGGGATCTTCTTCAGTTCGGCGTCGCGGATCTTGTAGCCGATCTTCTCGAAGCGGGGATCGACCTCGCAGCGAAAGCCCCTTTCCACGAAGCTGGCTTCAAGCTGGCGGGCGTAATCGGTCTGCTCTTCAGTGATGGGCAGGACCATCACTTGCACGGGAGCCAACCAGAGCGGCAGATTACCGGAGTGGTATTCCAAGAGGGTGGCGAAGAAGCGTTCCACGGAGCCCAGGATGGCGCGATGGACCATGAACGGCTGGTGCTGCGCGTTGTCGCGTCCGATATAGTGCATCTTGAAGCGGGCCGGCAGGTTGAAATCGAACTGGATGGTGGTGCATTGCCAGGCGCGGCCAATGGCGTCCTTGATCTTGATGTCGATCTTGGGGCCGTAGAAAGCGCCGCCGCCTTTATCCACCTCGTAGGCCAGGCCGAGCTTTTCCAGGGAGGCGCGGAGGCTTTGGGTGGCGGTTTCCCAATCCTGGGGATCGCCGACAGCCGCGTCGGGCATGGTGCTCAGGTAGATCAAGAAATCCTTGAAGCCGAAATATTTCAGCATATCCAGGGAAAACACGATCAGTTTTTCCACCTCAGAATCCAATTGCTCGGGAGTGCAGATGATGTGGGCGTCGTCCTGGGTGAAGCCGCGCACCCGCATCAGACCGTGCAAAACGCCGGAGCGTTCGAAGCGGTAAACGGTGCCCAATTCCGCCAGCCGGATGGGCAGTTCGCGGTAGCTGTGCAGATTGGCGTTGTAGATGGAAATGTGGAAGGGGCAGTTCATCGGTTTGATGTAATAGTCCTGGCCCTCAACCTCCATCGCTGAATACATGTTTTCCTTGTAAAAGCCCAGATGTCCGCTGGTCTCCCACAAATTGGAGCGTCCTACATGCGGAGTGTAGACCAGTCTGTAGCCTCGCCTGAGGTGCTCTTCCTTCCAATAAGTTTCGATCAAATGGCGGATCATGGCGCCGCCGGGATGCCACAGCACCAGGCCGGGGCCCACTTCGTCGCTGATGGAAAAGAGGTCTAGGTCCTTGCCCAGCTTGCGGTGGTCGCGCAGAGCCGCCTGTTTCAGGAATTCCAGGTATTCGTCCAGTTCTTTGGCGCTGGGGAAACTGATCCCATAGATGCGCTGGAGCATCTTGTTCTTTTCGTCGCCGCGCCAGTAAGCGCCTGAAGATTTTAGCAATTTGACGGCCTTGATCTTGCCGGTGTTCAGGATGTGGGGGCCACGGCAGAGATCGAGGAAATCGCCCTGCTGATAGGTGCTGATAACGTCTGTATCAGGGATCTCGCCCAAGATCTCAAGTTTATATGTTTCATTCATTGCGGCAAAGATCTGCAGCGCCTCGGCTTTGCTGAGTTCCTTGCGGGAATAGGCCAGATCGGATTTACTGAGGGCGCGCATCCGTTCTTCGATCTGCGCCAGTTCGTCCTCGGTGAAGGGAGCGTCGCGGTCGAAATCGTAGTAGAATCCCTGCTCGATGGCGGGTCCGATGGTTACTTTCACGGCGGGGAAGAGCTGCTTCACCGCCTGTGCCATCAGATGCGCGGTGCTGTGCCAGTAAATCTCTTTGCCGGTGTCGGTCTTGAAAGTGTGCAGCACCAGGCTGGCGTCGTGGTCGATCACGTGATCCAGGTCAAAAAGTTTTCCGTCTATTTCGGCGGCCAGCGCGGCATCGGCAAGCCGGGGACTGATATCTTTGGCTACGTCCAGGGCGCTGACCGGCTCCGCGTAGTTGCGTACTGAGCCATCGGGCAAGCTGATATGGGGCATGGTTAATCTCCTGCAGCAGTTTCTGCGTTAAATTGCACAGTCGTGAAGAACCGTGCTTTTTGTCAAGTGGGACGTGGAACCCGCAGCATGCGCAGGGAATTGAACACCACCAGCAGGGTGACGCCCACATCGGCGATGATCGCTTCCCAAAGGCCGCTGATGCCGCTGACTCCCAGGGCCATCACCAGCATCTTGATTCCCAGGGCAAGGGCAATGTTTTGCACCACCACTTTTCCTGTTTGCCGGGCGATCTGGAAGACCCCCGCCAGTTGTTCCGGACGGTCGTTGAGCAGCACGATGTCGGCGGTTTCGATGGAAGCCTGGTTGCCGATGCCGCCCATGGCGATGCCCACATCAGCCCGGGCCAGAGCCGGCGCGTCGTTCATCCCGTCGCCCACAAACGCCACTTTGCCTTCCGCGGACTGGATGATCTCTTCCAGTTTGGCCAGTTTTTGCTGGGGCAGAAGTTCCGCGTAAAAAGTATCCAAGCCCAGTTCCCGGCTAACCTGTTCCGCCTTGGCAGCCCGGTCTCCGGAAAGCATCACCGTGGAGCGCACACCCAGCTGCTTGAGGCTGGCGAGGGCTGGTTTGATACCGGGCTTGAGCGTATCGGAGAAACTTACGCAGCCCAGATAGGCGTCGTTCTTGACCGCATGGACCACGCTTTGGGCGGAAGGGCTCAGCAATCCGACGTGGCCATGATCCCGCAGAAACGCCTCCGAGCCGGCGATCAGGCGGTCTGCGCCATACTCCAGGACTATTCCTTTGCCCGGATATTCAGCGAGCGCTTTGACCTGGCGGCTGTCGTAAAGCCCGTCAAACGCGCTTTTAACCGCCCGGGCAAAGGGATGCGAGGACGTGTATTCGCACAGGTACAGGGTTTCCAGCAATTCCAGCGGATCGCCGCCGTTCTGAGTGTATACTTTTTCGATCTGCAGATCCCCGCTGGTGAGCGTTCCGGTCTTGTCGAACACGATGGTGCGAACCTTGCGCAGCACGTCCAGAAACACGCTGCCCTTCAGGATTATTCCCCTTTTGGCGGCGATGCCGATCCCAATGAAATAGCTGAGCGGGATCGAGATCACCAGGGCGCAGGGACAGGACACGATCAGAAACACCAGCGAACGCTTGAACCAGACAGCGGCGGGATGGCCCAGCAGCGTGGGGATCAGGAACACCAGTAAAGCGATAAAAACCACCGCTGGAGTGTAAACGCGGGCGAAACGGGTGATGAACTTCTCCTGGGGCGCTTTGCGAGTGCCGGCCTCTTCGATCAGGTTCAAAATGCGCGTGATCGTGCTTTCCGCCTCGGTTCCGCTCACTTTCAGCTCCAACAGGCCGCTGTTGTTCACGAATCCGGAAAAGATCTCAGTACCTTCGGTAACGAACAGCGGTTCCGCTTCACCGGTGAGGGAAGAGGTGTCCACGGTGCTTTCGCCTTTGCTGATGAGGCCGTCCAGAGGAACGCGTTCGCCGGGATAGACGCTGATCGTGTCGCCCGCCTTGATCTCGGCCAGGCGTTTGTCCTCGATCCCTTCTGCGGTATGCAAATGCGCCATCTCCGGCTTCACGGCCAGCAGGTTTTTCACCGAACTCCGCGAAAGGTCGATGGCCCGGTGTTCCAGCCACTGGCCGATCTCGTAGAGCACCATTACCGCTCCGGCTTCCAGATATTCGCCCAGGATCAGGGCTCCGATCGTGGCGATGCTCATTAGGAACTGCTCGGTGAAGAGCTGTTTGGCGAGCAATGACATGCCGGCATTGAGCAACACCCTGTGCGCCACCAGCAGATAAGCGCCGACGCCGATCCAGGGTTGCAGATAGGAAGGCAGCCAATGGTTCAGTATCAGGATCAGCGCACCGCTGGCCAGGGAGATCCAACGCCAGGCAGCGCCAGGTTCCGCGTACTCCGCTGTTTTTTCCGTGAAGACCACGCCGGGCTCGATGGAAGTGGCGATGCGGTTCAATCTCTGGAGGGGGTTGTCGATCGCGCTGTGGTATTGGACTACCAGCTTGCGGTTCAAGAAGTCCAGATTGACGCTGCTCACTTCAGGCAGGGCCAGGATCTCAGCCTCGATCTTGGTGCTGCAACTGGCGCAGTTGAGGTTCTGGATGTCGTATTCTTCTACGCTCATTTACCGGTCCCTTCCGTGATATGTTCCAGGGCGATGGCGAAGACCTTCTGGACGTGTTGGTCATCCAGGGAGTAATAGATCGTGGTTCCTTCCCGGCGGTACTTGACCAGGCGGTGCAGGCGCAGGATCTTCAATTGATGGGAGATCGCTGATTGCTGCATGCCAGTCAGCGCGGAAAGGTCGGCCACGCAGAATTCATGCCGCGAAAGATAATAGAGGATGCGCAGGCGCGTGCTGTCGCCGAACACCTTGAAAAAGTCGCTCAAGCGGTCGATATCCTGTCCGCCGGGCAAAGCAGCCCGTATTTCCTTCAACTCCGCGTCTGTAACGTCCTTGCAATGGTACTTAGCAGTCATCGGCTCCCCTCATATATGAATATATGTTCATATATTGTGAGACGCGCCTGGCTGTCAAGAGAAATCTGGCCAGGATTGCTGGCACGGCGTTGAAAATACATCAAAAGGCAGTAATAACCAAGGGCGGGAAAAATCCCGCCCGTAACTGAATATCTTGGCTAAGTCCGGCGTTAATCCGGGACTGGTATCTCGATCATTTTCACGGCAGGGGGACCATCTGAGGCGACACCGTTCCGGCCTGGGTGGTATCGGGCAGGATCTGATCGCTATACAGGGCTTTATAAACGTCTTGCTGCGTGTATTGCAACTGCGGCCAGAGCGAATCGAGCATGGCGTCAACCTGGGGCAGGAGCTCATAGTTTTCGCCGTAGTAATAGGCCAGAGAGGCATAGTCCAACTGATCGGGATACGCCAGCATCAATTTACGCATGTAGCGGGTGAATTGCGCGGGGTATTCCTGGGCTATGGTGTTGAGCACATAGCTGTTGTAGATCTTGTCGGCGTCGGGATGGGGCAGGATGTTCACGTCGATGAACTGGTCCACCTTGTCCCACTGGCCCATTCCAGCGTAATAGCGGATGTAGAATTCGGTCATGCGGAGGTCGCTGTCGATGTATTGACGGGCTTTTTTGGCGTAGGCATCGGCCTTGGCGAAGTCTTTCTGCTTGGTGAAATATACCGCTGCACGGGCATATCCGGAGCCGTAGTTCATGATCAGGCGGCGCATGTTGTCGTCCTTGAACACGCGGTCATCGTCGATCGAGCGGTATTGATAGACCTTGTCGATGTTGGTAAGCAAGCGCTGGATATCGATCTGCTGCGCGGTGGGATCCGGAGTGTGGACGAGGCGGCTGACCATGCCTTCGTTGCGCAGATAATCGTCGAATCCGATGTAGCTTTCGCAGGTGACGGCAAAGTAGATGGGACGCTTGCCAAAGTTGTCGCGAATCAGCCTGATGACGGCAAAGTCCGAACCCTTGCGGGGATAGAAACCGCCGCCTTTATCGCCTTGTTCGGCATTGGCGCGGTAGTTGATGCTGAAGTTTTTCACTCCGTCGGGATCGCCCATACTGAAGTTGACGGAGTCTTCCCACAAGTATTCCTGGAAAGCGCCGGTCTTGTCGTCCAGGGAATTGATCTCGTCCTCGGTCCAGTTCATGATCACGCCTTCCCGGTCGCGCAACTGGCGGATGTACCAGCCCGTGTTGAGCAAGGAAAGATTGGCCACCGTTACGTCCTTGCGGATGCCTTTCAGTTGGGCGTTCTTGAACTCCATGGCCTTGGCGATGGCATCGCGGGAGGCTTGGGTGGGATAGGCATCGCGGGCAGGATGGGTGTAGCCCTTGGCGAATTTATCCTGCACCGCCTGGGCATACCAGACGGGGTAGGTGTCGTTATCTCCATTGGTGAAGATGA
This sequence comes from uncultured Candidatus Cloacimonadota bacterium, assembly GCA_964429035.1. GTDB lineage: Bacteria > Cloacimonadota > Cloacimonadia > Cloacimonadales > Cloacimonadaceae > Syntrophosphaera. The sequence goes on from CAYSAT010000017.1 coordinate 8,467, forward strand.
TGGCGTTTTCTTCCAGGGAATTGAGAAAATTGACGCCATAATCAAGGGCGATGAGTTCGCGGGAGCGGTCATGTTCGCGGTATTGGGCAGCCATATTGAACAGCGGCAGGGCGAGTAAAACCACAGCCAGCACGATGCGGCCGGTTTTTCCCTTCAGTAGGCTGATAACCGCCAATCCGCCGATGCCCATCCAGATCGCCCACATATTGTAGGCCACCACGAAGAAATAGTCGCGGTCGCGCACTTCTTCAGAAGACAGATTCATCACGAAGACCATCAGCAGCGTAGTGCAAAACATGATGGCCAGGAAATAGTTGAAACTGTGCTTGTTCCTGCGGAAATGGAATACTGCGCCAAACAGGCCGAGAAAGGCTACCAGCAAGCCTCCAAAAATGTTCACGACAGTCTGGGGGATTCCAGAAAGAGTGCTCACCGCTTGAGCTTTGAACCACTGCCAGTTGAAATAGCGCAAGAAATGATAGCCCAATTGGTGCGAGAAGAGGTTTCCCCGCCTGTCGAACATCGAGGTTTCCTGCTCGGATTTGTATTGGCGGCGCTGGAAATAGTCGTCGAAGCGTTTGGCGGTGCTGGGATCGGCCAGATTGATGAAGGGCTTGTCGGCAGCACGGATGGGGAGGTAGATATGGGCGGAAACGCCGATCGCGATAAGCGCGAAAGCCAGGAACCAAACGCGTTTGTCCAGGATGTCCTTCAGTTCCACCACCATCAATACCAGCAGCGCGAGGATCAATCCGATTTGGTCGAAGGCGTCGATCCTGAGGCTTCTGCCGATCTGTCCAAAGATTAGGTAAGTGATGATCAGGGCGGCTGTGTAACCTACCACCTTGTACCAGAAACCGCTCTTTTGCCGGCCTTTGATGATGATGGGGTAGACCACGATGAAGAGGATGGCGGGCGCTACCTGCAGCGCGGTCTGGTGCACGCAGAAGCCCAGGAAAAAAAGATAAACGATCAGCAGCAGGTAATTCTGGCGGTTGAAATCACGCGAGTGCTGCACCCACCAAAACGTTAGCCAGATGATCAGGTTCACGAAAAAGACCAGGCCGGAATAGACTTCCGCCTCCACGGCATTCATCCAGAAGGTGAAGGAAAACGCGGTGAAGAGCGCGGCGATTACGCCCGCGAGGATCGATTCCTTGTACTTGATCTTGAACATGCTGGTGAGCTGGACCGTGATGAGGTAGGTGAACATCACGGCAAAGGCTGAGGTGAGCGCGGAGATGAACGCGGCGATCCAGGCATGGGGCAAAAACCCGCCAAAGAGCGAGACCAGCGCGCGGCCAAAGAGGATGTAGAAAGGGTTTCCCGGAGGATGCGGAACGCCCAGGATGCTGATGCAGGTGGCGTATTCGCCGGAATCCCAGAAGGACAGCGAACGCGCCTGGGTGAGCATGTAGACCAGCAAAGCGGCCGCGAAGACCGCCCAGGCCACTATGGTATTGGTTTTGGCGGGTACCAGGGGCTGTGGCCGGAACTGAGCTTCGTCGATTACTTTGATTGGTTTTTCGGGTACCTTATAGGCCGGCTTGCCCTTGGGCGCGGAACCGGTCTTCTGGATCTGCTGTTTGATCTGCTTGAGATCAGGCTTGTTTTTGTTCATGGTAACTCCAGGGAAAAATGAGTGCTGGTCAGTCTTTCAGGCCTGCCTTGGCATAGCTGGCGATGATCTGTTTCTGGGCAAAGAAGAATAGGATCAGGATGGGCAGGATGGAGAAAGTGGAAGCCGCCATCAAGAGCGTGGTCTGCGTGGAAGCCTCCTGGTTGAAATAGCTGAGCCCCACCTGCAATACCCGCAATTCCGGCCTGTCGGTCATCACCAACGGCCACATGAAGCTGTTCCAGGATCCGATCAGGGAAAAGATCGAAGCTGTGGCGATGATGGGTTTGGAGAGCGGCAGAATGATCCGCCAGAGCATGCCAAACGTCGAACAGCCGTCTATGGAAGCGGCGTCGAACAGCTCCTGGGGCAGGGATTTGAAATGCTGGCGGAAGAGGAATATGGTGAAGATGTTCACGCACCATGGAATGATCAGGGCGTTGTAGGTGTCCAGCCAACCCAGTTTGTCCAGCAGCATATAGGACGAAATCAGGTAGATCGGTTCCGGCACCATCATCATGCTCAGGAAGAGGTAAAACAGGAAGTCCTTGCCCTTGAACTCCATGCGGGCAAAGGCGTAGGCGGCAAAGATGGACGTGAAGAAAACCCCGATCAGGGTCAGGAACGACACATATAGAGTGTTGGCGAAGTAAGTGGCGAAGGGCACTTTCTTGAAGGCGCGCGCGAAATTCTCGATATGAAAGCTGGGTTTCTTGGTTACCAGCCTGATCTCGGAGGATGGCACGCTCTGGTATTCCGGGAAATCCGGGGAGATCAGATCGTTCTCATCCAGTACGTGGATGACGCTGCTGGCGCCTTGTTCCTGCACCAGGATGACCTTGCGCTCGCTGCCGTCTTTCTCCCAGACGTGGTACTGCTCTTTGGGGATGAAGATGGCGTCGTTCTTGTTGAATTCGGATTGCGTCATCAGCGATGTGGAGATCATCCAGATGAAGGGGATGATCATAGTGAGTCCGAATATAGTGAGAAATGCGTATCTGAAAAAAGCGTTGAGACGTTCAGCATTCAAAAACCCAATTTTCCATGGGGCTTTATCTGTTTCGGTATCTGAGTAACTGCCTTTTTGTGGTGATCGTAGAAGACCACCAATTAACGCCATAATGAGTCCAAATACTGTTAAAATCCCACCATATTCAATTGAAAGTCCTACATCTGAGGGTTTTATAGAACCGGTTTGGAATCTGACATATTTCCAGATGATTGTTGCCAATCCAGCCAAGGAACAGATGATTGAGATCAGTTTTAGATGCTTATTATTTCTAAGAACAAAGAATGAAAATACAATCACCAAGGCTGATACGAAAACAACCCAAAAGATACCTCCGAGTTCTGCTCCAGAAGCGCGCGTTACTCCAAAGCAAGATAGCTTAATCCAGGGCAGAAAGAAACAGATCAAAGCAATCCCGGCACCAATAGGACTAATGAGTGGTTTCTTCTCTTTCATTAACTCAACCTTCAGTAGTTCACGTGCTTTTCCATGCGCCGCTGGAAGATGGTCAGGGCCAGGACGATCACGAACAGGACCAAAGCGACCGCGCTGGCGTAGCCCATGTTCAGGTCGTCGAATCCCGTTTCGTAGATGTAGTAAACGATGAGTTTGGTGGTGCCCAGGGGTCCGCCCTTGTCGGTCATCAAATAGACCTGGGCGAAGGCCTGGAAGCTGACGATAGTGGTCATCAGCAGCACGTAGAAGGTGGTGGGGGAGACCAGGGGCAGGGTGATGCCGAAGAATTGGCGGGTCTTGCCGGCGCCGTCGATCTCAGCCGCTTCGTAATAGACCTTGGAGATGTTCTGCAATCCGGCCAGATAGATGATGGTGTTGTAACCCAGGCCTTTCCAGATGGTCATGATGATGATGCTGAACAGCGCCAGCGAAGGGCCGCCCATCCAGGCCGGGAGCGTGATTCCCATGGCTTCGAAGAGGAGGGTGAAGATGCCCTTGGGCTCGGCCAGCCAAAGTTGGGGCTCGATCCCGACCCATTGCAGGAAGGTGTTGGCAAGTCCCGCCTGCTCCGAGAAGATGATCTTCCACACGATGGATACGGCCACCAGCGATGTGACGAAGGGCATGAAATAGATCGTGCGGAAAAAGCCTTTCAGCCAGGTGATCTGGTTGAGCAAAACGGCGAAGATGAGAGGCAGTACGATGCTGGCGGGGACAACGAAGAGCACCAGCCAGAAAGTGTTAAGCATCGACTGCCAGAACTCGGCATCGCCAAACATGGTGCGGTAATTGACCAGGCCGATGTATTCGCCAAGGCCGGTGACCTTGAAATCGAAGAAGCTGATCCCGAAGGACATCAGGATGGGGATGAGGCGAAACAGGACCAGGAGAAACAGCGCCGGCAGGATATAGAGGTAGGGCTCGATCTTCTTTTTCGTCTTCATGGAACCGCCGGGCATTTCATGTTTAAGGATGCAGCTGTTTATAGGCCTCAAAGCCTTTCGCGAAAATGCGCATCGCCTTGCGCAACTCGTCTTCGTTGAGCACATAGGCCAGGCGCATTTCATCGCGGCCTAAACCTGGTGTGGCGTAGAAACCTTCAGCGGGAGCGCCCATCACGGTTTCGCCGTCGATGCTGAATTCGTCCAGCAGCCAGGTCACGAAATGCTCGCAATCCTGCACAGGCAGCTTGACTATGATGTAGAAAGCGCCCTGGGGCTTCACGCAAACCGCTCCGGGTATCTGCATCAGGGCATCGTAAACCAGGTCGCGCCGGGCCTGGTACTCGCCGATCAGCGGCTCGAAAAACTCCGCGCCCAGATCCACGCAGGCATTGGCAGCCAGCTGATCCACGGTGGGCGGGCATAAACGGGCTTGGGCGAATTTCAGGGTGGCGTCCATCAGGGCTTTGTTGTGGGATACGATGCAGCCGATGCGGGCACCGCAGGCGCTGTAGCGTTTGGAGACGCTGTCCACCATGATGGCTTGCTCTTCCAGGCCGGGCACATCCAGAATGCTGGTGTGGGTGCGTCCTTCATATACAAACTCGCGGTAGACTTCGTCGGAAATCAAGTACAGAGCGTGCTTCCTGGCCAGATCTGCCAGACGGAGAATTTCCTCGCGGGAGTATACCGTGCCGGTGGGATTACCTGGATTGCAGATCATGATGGCCTTGGTGCGGGCACCGATCCGGGCTTCGATCTGCTCATTGGGGGGCAGTTGGAACCCCGTTTCAGCATAGGTTGTAACCGGTTTGAGCACGATGCCGGCCATGGTGGCGAATCCGTTGTAATTGGTGTAGAAAGGCTCTGGAACCAGGATCTCGTCACCCACGCCGCACACCACCATCATCGCGAATGTGATCGCTTCGGAGCCTGCCGTGGTAACGATGATCTCGTGTTCCTGCAGCGCGATCCCGCAGTTGGCGTAGTACTTCACCAGGCCTGCCCGGTAAACGTCCAGACCCTGGGAAGGTCCATACGCCAGCACCTTGTCCGAGAATCCATGATAGGCGTCGATCATTTGTTGGGGCGTGGGGATATCCGGCTGGCCGATATTGAGGTGGTAGATCTTCAAGCCCCTTTTCCGGGCGGCTATGGCATGGGGCATCAGTTTGCGGATGGGTGAAGCTTGTATGTCCAGCGCTCGTTGCGATAATTGCATGGTAATACCTCTAGCTGTTATTTATCCGTCATGCTCGCAGGAAACTCCAGCACGCGGACATAACAAGCAGCGCGGCAACGTAAACCTGGCCGGCGCTGTTGGGTTACTGGAGCCTGGTCCTGCTATCTGAACGGGTTCGATCAGTTTTTTGATTCCCGACCGATGCCGACTTTCAGGATATTGCGGATGTTGTTGATCAGGGGCGTGATTTCCAGGGTTTTTCCGCTGATCAGCCACTGGGTGAAGATCATGTCCATCGAACCGATGACCATGTAGACAAGGGAATCCACGTCCACTTTGCGGATGCGGCCTTTGTCCATCGCGCCTTTGAGGATTTTAGCCACATAGTCCATGTAGTAATGCATCGGGTTGAAGGAGGGGTTGCGCTTGTAAAAGCTTTCGCTCTGACGCAGCTCCACCACCAGAAACTTGGCGATATAGGGCTTGCTGACGATCAGTTCCCCATGCTTGACGAAGAAGTTGTGCAATTTGTCGATGGGATCTTTTATGGATTCGCTGGCTTCCTGGATCTGGACGATTTCGTCCTCGATGGTTTTTTTCATGCACTGCAGGAGCAGGTCGTCCTTATTTCTGAAATAATTGTAGAGAGTGCCTATACCTACTTTGGCGTTAAGTGAAATGTCGGACATGGTGGTGTTGCTGTAACCCTTCTGCGCGAAGACCTTGATGGCCGCGGAAAGTATCTTCAGCTTGTAATCCGTGGGCATGACCGATTTCTTGCGAGGCTTGGGATAGAGATGCATGATTACTCCTCTTCTATATTCATTTTATTCCTATAAATCTATGTATTTTTGTGGTTTGGTTTTGTCAAGTTTTTTGTTCTGAAGTACTCCAGGATCTGCTCGGCGGTCTTGTCGCCGATGCCCTTGATCGCGGAAAGTTGTTCGTAACTGGCCACGCTGATTTCCTCCACGGAGCCAAGCTCTTTGAGCAGCAAAAACTTCGTTTGCTCGCCGATTCCGGGTATGTCTTCCAGCTCGCTGATGAGGGTACGTTTGGAGCGCCGGCTGCGGTGGAAACTGATGGCGAATCGGTGGGCTTCATCGCGGATGGAGGTGAGCAGGCGTAACGACGAAGAAGAACGGGCCAGCACCAACGAATCCACCCGGCCAGGCAGATAGATCTCCTCAGCCCTTTTGGCCAGTGAAACCAGCGGAATATCGGGGTGTTCCGACTCCGCCAGAATTTCCTGGCAGGCCGCAAGCTGTCCTTTGCCGCCATCGATGATGATGAGGTCAGGCAGCATGAGCGGATCTTTGCCGATCTCGACCAGCCACCGGCCCAGCGTTTCCTGCAATGCCGCGTAGTCGTTCTGGGTGTCGATGCTGCGGATGATGAAATGGCGGTAAAATTTCTTCTTGGGCTTGCCGTTTTCGAAGTAAACGGCGGAGGATACCGTATCAGTGCCCTGGATGGTGGAGATGTCCATGCATACCATTTTTCGGGGCAAGCGGGGCAGGCCGAGTTTTTCCTTCAGTTCCTGAATGGGGAAGATGGTGCGGTTCGCCTTGCGCAGATGCGCCAGCTTGCGTTCCTCGATCAGATGGAAGGCGTTGCGTTTGGCCATGGCCAGCAGCTTGCTTTTTTCTCCGCGTTGGGGTACTTCCAGTTTACCGCGCAGCCAGGAATTCAAGCCCTCCAGATCAGAGGGTTCGAAGGGCAGGAGGATCTCGTGCGGAAGGTCGTCGCGGCTGCTGTAATAGAGGCTGATGAACGCTCCCAGGATCTGCGGCGCGGTGCTGCCTTCGGCATTGCTGAGGGGATAATCCTCGCAGTTTACCACCATCCCGCCCATGATCCTCAGAACCACGCACACGGCGATGTTCTCCTCCTGATAAAAACCCAGCACGTCGATATTGTGGCCGGAGGGCGAATAGACCACCTGGTGCTTGCGAATCTTTTCGATGGCCAGGATGCGGTCCCGCAGCTGCCCAGCTTCCTCGAAGCGCAGCTTTTCCGCCAGAGTTTCCATTTCGGTTTTAAACTCGTCCAGCACCTCCTGGTGCTTGCCTTCAAAAAACCGCATCTGCCTGCGTACAATGCCCAGGTAATCGGTCTGCGAGATCGCTCCGATGCAGGGTCCGGGACATTTGCCCAGTTGCAGGTTGATGCAGGCGTTCTTGTATTTGATGGTACCGGCGGGGATATTGCGGCTGCAAGTGCGGATGGGAAAAATCCACTCGAAGTTCCGCAGCGTTAGCCGCAAAGAACGCGCGTCGGTAAAGGGGCCAAAATAGCGGGATCCGTCCCGCGGCGTGTCCCGCGTAACCATGATGCGCGGAAAGGGCTCTTGCAGGGTGATCTTGACGAAGGGATAGCGCTTGTCGTCCTTGAGCAGGATGTTGTATTTGGGCTTGTGGCGCTTGATCAGGGTGGCTTCAAGGATGAAGGCGTCATGTTCGGAAAGGGTGATGATATAGTCCAGATCGGCGATATGGCTCACCAGCTGCTCGGTCTTGCTATCCTTGGGCGACGCGCTTAGATACGATTTGATGCGGTTTTTGAGGTTTCTGGCCTTGCCTACGTAGATCACTTCCCCGGCCGCGTTTTTCCAGATGTAGATGCCTGGCTGTTCGGGCAGCCAATGCAGTTTCTGCTCGATCAGTTCCGGCGTTTTTTCCATAATCTGGCCAAACTCGTGTCAAAGTAATCCAGCTTGAACAGCCGGCCCAGAAAATAGTAAAGCAGCAAGCTGAGGCCGGCCAAAGCGATGCCCCGGGCAATGACCTGGCCGGTTCCCACAGGTACGAAAAGCCGTTTCGCCAGCAGCAGAAACCCCAGGAGCACAACGCAGATCAGCACGGTCTTGAGAATGTTCTGCAGGATGCCGCCCCATTCCAATTGCGGCATTTTTTTGCGCATGACCGCCAACAAGAGGATATAGTTCGCCAAAGCGGTCAGTGATGTGGCCAGCGCCAGGCCACGGTGCTGCATGAACTGCATCAGAATGAAATTGAGGACGATGTTCAGAGCCACCATTGCCGCGGCGATCCGAACCGGCGTCCGGGTATCCTTATTGGCATAAAAGAGCGGCGTCAGCGTTTGGTTGAGGCCGAAGAAAACCAGCCCCAAAGAATAGTACAACAGGGCTTGCTGGGTCCATAAACTCGCTTTGGCGTCGAAAGCGCCGCGCTGGAACAGCACCTGCACCAAATCGCCGCCCAAGGCAACTATCAGAGTGGTGACGGGCAGCAGCACGTAGGCCAGGCTGACCGAGGCGAAACGCAGGTTTTTGGATAGTTCCCCATAGTCCTTGCGCGTCACCAAACGGGAATAGGCAGGCAGAAGCGCGGTTCCGGCGGATATGGCGAACATCCCCAGGGGCAGCTGGAACAAGCGGTTGCCATACTCCAGCGCGGAGATGCTGCCCACAGCCAGAAACGAGGCCATCAGGCTGTCCGCGATCAAATTGATCTCCCGGATGCCAACTCCGATCAGCGAGGGTATCAAGCGCTTCCACATCGTGCGCAGAGCCTCCCCGCCGAAGTTTAGCATGAGCTTGAAAGGATAGCCCAGCTGCTTCAGATAGGGGAAGTTGATCACAGTTTGCAGCAAGCCGCCGCCAAACACGCCCCAGGCCCCCCAACGCACCAGCTCTTCGCCCGTTATGCCCAACACGAAGCGCGGCACCACCATGCTGAGGATCATGCCCAGGTTCAGCATGCCCGACGACAGGCCGGTCATGAAAAAGCGGTCGTGGGAATTCAGGATGGCGATCATGGTGGAGGAAAGCGCGATCCAGAACAGGTAGGGGAACATGATCCGGGTGAGGATCACCGCCAGCGTGTAGGTTTTGGGCGCTAGGCCGGGATAGATGAGTTTCACGATGAGGGGTGCCAGGGCTACGCCCAAGACCGTGAGCAGCAGGCAAAAAAAAGTGAGGATGCCCAGGATCTGCAGGGCGAAAGTGATCTGCCGCCGTTTGTCCTCCCGGATGCCGATCTCGTTGTAGATCGGCACGAACGATGCGGAAAGCGCGCCCTCGCCGAACATGCTGCGCAAGAGGTTGGGCAGTTTGAAGCCCACAACGAAAGCGTCGTTGAGGAAACTGGTCCCAAAACAGAAAGCCATCACCTGGTCGCGCACCAAGCCCAAAACGCGGCTCAGGAAGATCGCGGCGGTCATCATGCTGATATTGCGGGCGAGTTTCTGTTGGGACATACGCAGCCTCAGCCGCGGAAAATCTTGCTCAACTGCAGGTAGAGGTTCAGCATCACCAACTGCAGGTTCACGTTGCCATAGACCTTGCGGGCCAGGTCTTCCATGGCCAGGGTGAAATTCAGCGCTTGATCGGCACAATTCTCTGCTTGAGCGGCTGGCAGGGCCTTGCGCTGTTCCAGCAAATACTCCCGTTTGTCGATATTGACCACCTGTTCCGGAGCCGCCTGCACCAGATTCAGGTCGCCGACGAACAGGCTGACGTACTTGATCAGCTCGATCACCATTTCCGCGGTCAGTTTCAGCGCGGGACTGCGCAGGGAAGCAAAGAATGCCAGTTCCTTGTCTTCGGCTGCCATTTGGAAGATCTGGAAAGCCAGGTCGCGTAGTTGGGAAGAATCGCTCTGGGCCAGGCGGATGGCCCGTTTCACGCTGCCATTGGCAATATGGGAGGCAGTGCGTGCACTTTCCGGAGAGGCGTTGAATTTCTGCACCAGGATGTCGCTTATCACAGGCGGCGCCACTGGATGGAAATAGATCGGCTGGCAGCGCGAAACTATCGTGGGCAGCAGTTGGGAAAGCCTTTCCGTGAGCAAAATGATCACCGTGGATACGGAGGATTCCTCCAGCGTCCGCAAAAAGGCGTTGGACGATTCCTGGTTCATCAGCTCAGCGTTTTCGATGATGCAGATCCTGTAGTTGGCCTCATAGATGGAAAGATTAAGACGCCGGATCATCCAGTCGATGCTTTCCCGGCGGATCATGACCTTGGAACTGAACAGGTAATCCACCCAGGGAGTCTCGATTTTATTGCGGATGAACGCGTCGTATTCCTGCCTTTGTTCGCTTTTCTTGATTTCGCCCTCTTCGCTCAGTTCAAGTTTGGAGGAGGGAAAGATATAGATCAGGTCGGGATGGTCCAGGGCCAGGAATTTACGGCAGGAGGTACACACGCCGCAAGGCCGGAATTCGCTTTTGGCCAGGCAATTGAGCGCCATGCCGAAATAGAGCGCGGTGGTGAATTTGCCTACTCCGTCGATGCCATGGAACAGATAGGCTTGGGCGACCCGGTCATGATCCAGGGCCGTGGCCAGGATCTGCAGGACGCCGGTTTGCCCCTTGATGTTGCGGAACATGCTATTGTTTGCGCGAAACTGGATTTCTCAGGATCACACGATTGTGATCTTGTTCCGGCCAGCTTCGTCGCTGATGCTGCGTTCGAACACCTTGTTCACGTAGGGGCTGGAGAATTCCGAGGCCAGGATGTCGTAGATGAGAACATCGTGGTACTGGCCTGCCATATAGATGTAACTGCGGCGTTTTCCCACATATTGGAAGCCCACTTTTTCGTAACAGCGGATGGCACGCTGGTTGAAGCTGAACACTTCCAGGGTGATGTTGTTCAGATTCAGGATGTTGAAGCCATAATCCAGGGTCAGGCAGGTCGCTTCCGAGCCGATGCCCTGGTTCCAGTAGGTCTTTTCGCCGATGAAGATGCCGAATTGCGCGTGGCGGTGGACGTCGCTGGCGCCCATCAAGCCGCAGTTCCCGATCGCCTTGTTGGTTTCCTTTTCCACGATGGCGAAGGTGATGCTCTCGCGCATGATCCGTTTCAGGGTCTCACGTTCCTTTTCCAAATCATAGATCGCGGTGGAGAAGAGCACGAACTGCCCGATCTCCATGTCGTTCACCCATTCGGTGTAGCGCTCCGCGTCGTCGATTGATATCGGCGAGAGATAGCACTTTTCGCCGATCATCTTCCGGAAATATTTCATTATCTTCTCCCGCCTCCCCGCAACTAGGAGAGGCTGTTAATTATGCATTCGGCATTCGAATATTTAGACTTTTCTCCAGCCCCTATCTGTCAAGTGAAATCCTGTTCAGGCTCGCAGATCCTGGCCTTGCCCCATATTTCAGATCATGTGAAGTAATGTGTTTATGTGCGTATTCCGGCTCCGCTCTTGCGGCTGGATCACGTTCCTCCCTGATATTTCCCCAACGCCTCCCGCGGTTTCTTGGGGAAGTGTTGGGGCTGTATGCAACAGAATGACAGCCTGGCCCTCAGGGCGGATTCAGGGCGTCGCTATCAGAGACTCGGAGAAAGCGGATCAAGTTGTGCGCGGCAGTCGAATCAGTCCGGATACCAGCCAGTCCGGAAGTTCGGGATAGAGGGCATCGAAATCCTGCATTTGATGAGCGTCGCTGCCCAGGCTGAACAGCGTACCGCCCAAACTGCGGTAGAGATAGATCTGATCTGGTTCCGGGAGCATTTTACCATAGGGCTTGCGCAAACCGGAAAAGTTGATCTCCAGGGCGATGTTTCGTTCTATCATCGCTTGGAAGATATCCGCGAAGATACCCTCGCAGTGGCTTTCATCCGGCGTCTGGGCATAGTATCTTTTATAAACGCCCAGATGCGCCAAAACCTGGATATCACAGTTACTGGCCAGGGCGAGGTTGTGCCGGTAATAGTCCAGGATCTGGGCGGGGGTGAGGGGATTCTGCAGTGGAACCGCCACGTTAGTGTGGTCGGAAAGGAAATGCACCGCGCCGAGGATGAGATCGAACTCCAATTGAGCCAGAAACTGCGAAGCAAAGGGCAAAACGCGCTGATAGTCGCCGACTTCCACACCACATAAAACGCGCAGCGGCGTAGAAGCATGCATTGCCCGCAGCGAACGAATTTTGGCGGTGTATTGGGAAAAAGAGGGCAAGCCGAAGCGGGTAAGTTCGTAAGGCAGCAGATCCAGATGCTCTGTGATTGCTATGCTTTCATAATTTAAAGATATAGACTTACTGATCAGATCTTCTGCTTTTAGTTTGCTATCGTAACTATATTCCGTATGAATATGATAATCTACTTTCATTGGGATACCAAAAGAGCCGCGCCCAAGGCTGCGGTGATTTCCGGATCCGGCGGAACGCTGATGGAGGCTTGCAAAAGCCGGGCCAGGCAATTCACCAGGGCGGAGTTTTGGGCGACGCCGCCAGTGAACACAAAGGGGGGGGTGTACAGCAGGCCGCTGAGCTGCGTGAGGACGCGCCCCGCGACCGATTCATGCACGGCGCGGATGATCTCGGCTGGCTGGACGTTGGCAGCGATCAGGCCAATGATCTCCGACTCGGCGAAGACCACGCAGGTGGAGTTGATGGCCAGGTTTTGCGTGGCCAGTTCCGCCAGGGACGATAATTCGTCCAAGGTGCAGCCCAGCCTGATGGCGGTCATTTCCAGAAAGCGTCCGGTGCCTGCCGCGCATTTGTCGTTCATCACGAAATCCCGCACGCGTCCATCTTCCTCCAGGGTGATGATCTTGGCATCCTGGCCGCCGATGTCGATTACGGTTCTGGCCTGGGGATAAGAGAAGCGCACACCGGCAGCGTGGCAGGAAATCTCGGAGAGGACCTTATCCGGTTGGGGATAGAGTTTGCGTCCATAGCCAGTGCAGGCCACGGCGTCCGCTGCCTGCAGTCCCAAGCGGGAATAGGCCTCCCGGGTGAGTTCAAACACTGTCTCCAAGGGCGAAACAGCGGTGGCGCGATACGCTGAATGGAGGATCCTGGCGGTTATGGAATCATAGAGCGCGATCTTGGTATTGCGGGAGCCAATGTCGATGCCGAGGGCGATCATAGGTGCACGAAGGTCCAATGGTTGTCTGGCCGCAGCCAGGTCCGCGCCAGAGAATTGATCTGGCCAAGGCCGGTCGTACGGATGCGCTCTTCACGCTGGTAGTAGAACAGGGGGTCGTAGCCAACGGCGGTGAGGGTCGCGATCAGGGTGGCGTGCAACGAGGCGTTTTCGCGCTCGAAACGGCTGGATCCGCAGAGGTAGTTTTGGGCTTGCAGCAGCTCTTGGGCGTTTACGCCATGCTGGCTAACTTTCGCGAGGATCTCCCGCATCAGTCTCAGGCAGTGTAGATAGTCGTTCCGGTCGCAATAAGCCCAGGCGTACCAGTAGCCAAGCTCCAAAACGGAAGTGAGATCGAAGCCCGTTTGATAGGCATAGCCATACTTTTCCCGCACGATGTTGAACAGCCGGGAATCCATGTCCCCACCCAGGATCTGGGCTAAAATATAGAAGGCGGTGGTGCTGAGTTGGTCTTTGGCGGGGGGCGCCATACCGCCGATGTAGATGATCGCCTGGCTGGAATCGCCGCGATGGAAGACCGTACGTGACGCCGCAGGCTGGGGTTTTGGCTGCGCGGGCGCTGAGGCAGCAGCAGTGCTAGGATGGGCAGCGAACAGCTCGGAAACCTCATCCAGAACTTCCTGGGGATCATTGGCGCCCACGATTGCCAGGGTGAAGAGCTCAGGACGATACCTGGCCTGATGCCAGTCGAGCAGATCCTGCCGGGTGTGGCGATAGAGGTCTGAAATGCCGCCGGTGCTGCTGCCATAGGGGCTGCGGGCTCCAAGCAGCATCTTCAGCCAGCGGAAAAAGGCGTATCCGGCTGGATTGTGCCGTTCCCGGCGCAACAAGTCGGCAGTGGCGGACTTGATGGTGTGGATGTAGGCGGTTGCAAATGCTGGTTGTTGAACGATTTCCGCCAGCAAAGACAGCGCCGTGGCCAGTTCCGGCTGGAAACACTTGCCCGCGAAGACAGTCGTATCCAGATGCTGCTCCACATTCAGGCTGATCCCGTGATCCCGGCTGAGGGTCATCAGCTCCCGGTGGCTGTGCAACTGGCTGGAGTGCAGCATGGCCGTGGACGTGAGGAAATTCAACCCGCGCTGGCTTTCATTTTCCGCAAGTTGGGATATGTTCGCTGCCAGGGCGAAACCGGTGATCGGGCGTCCCGGCATTCTGCGGATTAGCAAACGCAGGCCGCAAGGCAGGCTTACAGAGTGGTAATCATCGGCTATTCGGAGGAGTTCGGCTTCGCTGGACCGGGTTTGAGGGATCTGCAAGCCAACGGAAAATGGGGAAGGGGGATCCATAGGGCTTTGGGGGCCGCACTCCGGGTGGGCGAAATGAAGTCTGGCGGGATGCGGAGCCTGATGGAACACCATCAGATTCGAGGCTTGCCAGTATTTGCCGATGCTGCGTTTGACGTCTTCAACCGTGATGGCCTGCACGCTCTGGTCATAGCTAAACAGTTTTTCGAATCCAGCGTTGAATTCCTCCGCCCCGATCATGTTGGCCAGGTTTTCCGTGCCTTCAAAGCCATAGCGCCAGGTGTTGATGATGTCGCGTTTGATAAGTTCGCATTCGCCGGGATCGAGTTTGCCCTCCAGCAGAGCCCGGTACTCGCTTTTGAAGATGGCGTCGATGCGCTGCAGGTATTGCGGCCGGGTTGGCTGCATCAGGATCACCGAAACGCCGCTCAGAACCCCGCTATAGGAAAGAGTCTTAACCGATGAGCAGATATGTTCTTCTTCCACCAGGCGCGTAAACAGACGCGAGGAACGGCCCAGAGCCAGATAGCGCAGGGCGATGTGCAGGGCGTCGCTGGCCGGATGCGAATCGGCGAGTTCCGGCAGCACATAGGCGAGGAACTCCTGGCTGCGTTTGCGGCTCTGCGTCTTGATGGCAGGGGGCTCAGGTTCCAGGAAGCAACCGGGCGCTTGGTTGACGGGCTCTGAGTGATTAAACCAGGAGCCGAAGTACTGCTCCAGCAAGGCTGGCAAACTGGCGGGGTTGAGGTCGCCGGTGAGGACCAGAAAGGCGTTTTGAGGCTGGTAATACTTGTGGTGAAAGGCCTCTAGTTTGGCTCTGGAAGCAGCGCGGATGGATGCAGGGGTGCCCAGGACCAGTTTTCGCAGAGGATTGGTTGGCCAGGCCGAAATCTGGATTTGGTCCAAAAAATCCGACTCCGGATCATTGCGCGATTCGCGCAGCTCCTCGATGATGATTTCCTTTTCCAGCGCCACGTCAGATCCCGTGAAAGTGGGCCGGACCGCCAGTTCCGCCAGCACCTGCAAGCCCCCTGCGATGTTTTCCGCGGGCAGGTTCAAATAGAAGCAGGTGCAGTCAAAATCGGTGTAAGCGTTGATGGAGCCGCCCAAGCCGTTGACGAATTGCATGATCTGGTTGTAGCCAAACTGGCTGGTGGATTTGAACACCAGATGCTCGAGGAAATGGGCGTAACCAGCCTCCAGAGAGCTTTCCCAGGCGCTGCCGATCCTTACGTAAAGCTGCAGGCAAAGCACGGGATTGGCAGGATCCGGCTGGATGATGTATTTCAATCCGTTGGTAAGCCATCCGGAAACGGCTGGCGCGATAAGCTGGATGGGAGTCAAGATTCTCTTTCTCTAGCGGCGTAAATCGCGATAGACCGAAGCATAAGCGTTGTGATTATGGATGGATTCCAGGTTCTCCGCGGCCAGATCAAACTCCAGGATCCGGGCGTCCTTTTGCAGAGCCAGGGTCAGATCGCGGACGATATCCTCCACAAAACGTGGATTGGCATAGGCTTGCTCGGTCACATACTTCTCATCCCGGCGTTTCAAAAGGGGATAGATGGGGCAGCTGGCCACTGATTCGGCAAGTTCGATGAGCTCTTCCAGCCAGACAAACTCCCCATAGCGCACCCGCAGCGTGATATAGGAGCGCTGGTTATGCGCGCCGGATGCGGAGATTTCCTTGGAACAGGGGCAAAGGGTGGTTACCGGAACCGTGACGCCGATCCAGAGCCGGTAATCCTCTTGATAACTGGCGTTGAAGAAGCATACATAGTCCATGAGCGAGGCAATCCTGGAGACCGGGGCGTGTTTCTTCACGAAGTAGGGGAATTGGATGTCGATATAGGCTGCTTCCGCTTTCAGCAGGGATTTCAGTTCCAGCAGCAGCTTGTCCAGGGATCCAATGATGCTTTCCTGGTGATAGCGGTTCAGAACCTCGATGAAACGGGACATATGGGTTCCGCGGCGGCTGTGGTGCAATTCCACATAGATGTTCAGATCGCCCACAGTGTGCTGCAAACCTCTGACGCGGTCATCTACCACGATCGGGTAACGGATGCCCTTGACGCCGACCTTGTCGATGCTGACCCGGCGGGAATCGCTTTGGGACTGGAGGTCGGGAATGTTCATCAGTTGTCGTGCCAGCCCAGCTCTTTCATGCCCAGGCTTTTCAGGGATACGATGTTGCCGTTTTCATTGTAAAAGATCACGGCATTGGAGCCAGGAAAGCGTTTTAGGGCAGCCAGGGCAGCGTTGGGCTCCAACAAAAACAAAGCCGTGGAAAGGCCGTCGGCCCATAACGCTGAGGGATTGATCACGGTGACGGAATACACATTTTCCACCGGGTAACCGGTAAGCGGGTTCAAGAGATGGTGATAACGGCGGCCCGCGTAGTCAAAGTACAGTTGGTAGTCACCCGAGGTGCTCAAAGAGCCGTTTTCGATGCGGAAACTGCCGATGGTCTGTTTCTGCGGTTCCGGCCGGGGATGTTGGATACTCACCACTTGGGGTATTTTCTGGCCGAAGAAGGTCATGCTGCTGGTGCAGTCGATGGTGCCGCTCAGCAATCCCCGTTTCTGCATGAATGCACGGGCTTTGTCCAATGCGTAGCCTTTGGCGAGGGCTCCGAAGGTGAGCTGCGTACCGGGGGGCAAAGTGATGGATTGGGCATCGTACCGCACTTTCTTAAAACCGATCAGTTTCAAGGTTGACTTGATGGCCAGGGAATCAGGCGGAACGGGGCTCAGGGTATCAGCCAGCGAAGCGCCGAGAGTGCTGAATCCCCACAGGTCATAGAGGGGTTTGACGGTGATATCGAACAAACCGCCTGTCAATGTGTACAGACTGTCGGCGCTGCAGAGCAGTTCATAGGCGTCGGGATCCATGGGAAAAGCTTTGCCCTGCGCCGCATTCAGCCGGGAAACCCAACTATCGGGATCGTAATCGTTGAATTTGTGATCCAGGGTCCTGATGTAGGCAAAGACCGAATCTATCTCGGCCCCCACGTTCTTGCTTTGGGAGCGGGCGGAGATGGTGACCACCGTGTCCAGCAGGTTCTGGTCCATGCGCGTGTCGGAATATGAGCGGTGGAAATAATTCCAGGCGCCATAGCTGACCACCAGCAGCAGCAAGGCCAGGGAGATAAGTTCCTTTTTGGACATCGTTGGCCTCTATGGCCGCGGCCGGATCAACTCATATTCGAGCAGGCGGTCGGTGTAGTCCCGGATCGCGTACCAGGATAAAGGAATGGTGACCAGCAACGGGACTATCAACAGGACCAGGGCTAGCGAATTAAGGATCGCCAGCACCAACACGAGCAGATACAGCTGCCAGCGGACAACGTGGAAATTGCGGTAGGAAACCTTGAAGGCCTGGAAGAAGTTGACCTTAAGACGCTCCATCAAAACCGGGACCGGCAGCACGATCGCCAGGAAATAGTTCATCAGCACCAGCCAAACCAGGCGGAGAATGGGATCGCTGCCAAAACTGGGCAGGCCGAAGCAGATCAGATAGATCACTGCGTAATAAAGGGCGCAGAACAGAGCCAGCCACAAGTATTTCATATACTTGCGCAGAGAGGAAACCGCGGTCTTCCACGAGAATTGATAAGCTGTGGTGGCGCAAACAGGGTTGAATGGCGTAAAAAACACTGGCAGAAATATGGTTACGCCTGCTACTATAATTAACTGGCGCAACAAAAGTGTCCCAACTGTCTTTACCTCAGCCAGATCAAGCATGCCAAAACTCCTCAGTAGCACCAACAGGACTGCCAGGGGAATCACTCCCAAGAGGACGACCATGGCTGCCGCGGGCACATTCGCGCTTTTCAGCGGCCAGTACTGATTCCAGGTCTTCTTCAAACTCGCCCAGGCCGAAAGGTCCTGGTTGACGATTTCAGTCTGCTTGCCGCAATTCACACACCATAAGTCATGCGCAGCCAATCTGGTATCGCAATGTTTACAACGCATTATATCTCCTTGATATAGGTAAACCGATGATATCTAACACTTAGACCATCCGCAAGACGGACATTTCAGGCAACCTTCCAGATGCTCGACCGTGGAACCGCAATCCGGGCAAGTGGCAACACGGATACAGCGCTTTAAGTCTGATTCCGTGCCTTCCGCCGCGTTGAACTCCACAGATTTGATCCCGCCAGAGGAGTAGTTGGCCAGGAATGCCTCCAAAGCCTGGCCCACAGCGTCGCCGCAGGATGTGATCATTGTCCCTTTGTGCCACATGGGCGATTGGCAGCGGATCCCTTTCAACTGGCGGACTATGGACTCCAGATTCACGGCGGAGCGCAGGGCCAGGGAGGACAGGCGGGCTATCGCTTCCAATTGCGCGGAGGCGCAGCCGCCAACCTTGCCCATCTGGACAAACACTTCGCAAGCGCCCTGATCATCGGAATTGATGGTCACATACATATGCCCGCAGCCTGTCTCCAAGCGCTGCGTGACGCCCCTTGTAACTTCCGGACGGCTGCGTGGCGCCACTTTTCCTTCAGTGGCTGCCGGGGCTGGACCATAGGTCAGTACCTGGTTTTCGCGGCTGCCGTCCCGATAGACCGTCACGCCCTTGCAGCCAAGCTGGTGCGCCAGTTCGTAGGCAATGCGGATGTCTTCCACGGTGGCGGAATTGGGGAAATTGATGGTCTTGCTCACGGCGTTGTCCGTGTATTTTTGAAAAGCGCCCTGAACGCGGATGTGCCATTCCGGGCTGATGTCATGCGCGGTTTGGAAGATCTGTTTAAGATGCCCGGGGATTTCGTCGAACCCCTCCAAAGAACCGCACTGCGAGACTCTTTCCAGCAGTTCCTGGCTGAACAGGCCTTCCCGTTCCAGAGCCTGGCGGAAGTACTTGTTCACATAGATAAGTTTGTCGCCGTCCATGACGTTCTTTACGTACACGAGTGAAAATTGCGGCTCGATCCCGCTGGACGTATCCAGGATCATGCTGATGGTGCCGGTGGGGGCGATGGTGGTAAGCGTGGCGTTGCGGATTCCGGTTTTTTGGATGGCCTTACCCAGGGCGTCCCAGTTCTTCTTCAATTGCTGGCGTTCGAGATTCCCGGAATCGTAGATGCTGCCGCTGAAATTTGGGAAACTGCCTTTCTCCGCGGCGAGTTCGCTGGAACGCAGTTTGGCTTCATAATCGATGAACTCCATCAGCTGTTCCGCCAGATTTACCGCTGCGTCGCTGGCGTAGGGAAGCTCCAGCTGGTAAAGCAGGTCGGCCCAGCCCATCACACCCAGCCCGATCTTGCGATTGCCCTTGACCATGGCGTCGATCTGCGGCAGCGGGAATTTGGAACAATCGATCACGTCATCCAGGAAATCCACGCTCAGGCGCACCACTTCGCGCAATTTATCCCAGTCCACGGTTCCGTCTTGATAGAGCGGAGCTAGATTGATCGAGCCGAGGTTGCAGGCTTCGTTGGGCAGCAGGGGTTGTTCGCCGCAGGGATTGGTGGATTCGATCTTTCCGATCCGGGGAGTGGGATTGGCGGCATTGATACGGTCCAGGAAAACGATTCCCGGTTCCCCGGTTTTGTGCGCCATGTCCACGATCATGCTAAAAACGTCGCGGGCTTTCAGTTTTCCCGTGGGCAAACCGGTTTTGGGGGAGACCAGATCGTATTCCTCGTCCTGGCTCACAGCGCTCATAAATCTTTCCGTGATGCCCACGCTGAGGTTGAAATTGGTGAGTTCGGCAGTGTTTTGTTTGCAGGTGATGAACTCCATGATCTGGGGATGGTCCACATTGAGGATGGCCATATTAGCGCCGCGCCTCGTTCCGCCTTGCTTAACGGCGTCCGTGGCGGCGTTGAAGACCTTCATGAAGGAAAGCGGCCCGCTGGAAACGCCGTTGGTGGAGCGCACCCGGGCATTGGCTTCGCGCAGCCGGCTGAACGAAAAACCCGTTCCCCCGCCGCTTTTGTGGATCAGGGCGGCGTTCTTCACCGTCTCGAAGATGCTGTCCATGCTGTCTTCGATGGGCAGCACGAAACAGGCGGAAAGTTGCTGCAGATCGTTGCCGGCGTTCATCAGAGTGGGGGAGTTGGGCAGAAAATAACCTGAATCCAGCAGTTCGTAGTACCGCTCCGCCTGCTTCGGGTCCCCTTGCGCGATATTGACGGCCACGCGCCGGATCATCGCGGACCAGTCTTCGATGGTTTCCCCGGCGTCGTTCTTGCGGAAGTAACGCCGGTCCAGAACTGTGAGGGCATTTTCGCTGAGGATCATGCTAAGCCCGCAGTCCCAGTATTTCACGCGCTTGGGCAGCTGTGGCCAGAGGACGCCCGATCTCAGTGGCGATGCGCGCGATCCGCCCCACCAATTGTGCGTTGGATTCCGCGACCACCCCTTTGTGGTAAAAGATGTTGTCTTCAAAGCCCACGCGGATGTGTCCGCCATTTACCAGGGCGGTCAGCGACGCCGGAATGTGCCATCTGCCAATTCCCGCGACAGCCCAGGTGGCTGATGGGATCTGCTCTTTGAGGTGGTCGGCCATATACAGGACGTTTTTGGGTGAGCCATTCATGCCGCCCGGAACGCCCAACACAAATTGGACATGCAGGGGGGTGTGGGTGATGATGCCCTTGTTAACCAGTTTGGCCACATAATCGATCATGCCGGATTCATAAACCTCCACTTCCGGGACCACTTCATACTGCAGGAAAGCTTGGGCCAGCCTGACGATATCGGCAGGCCGGTTGATGAAGACATCGTCTCCGAAATTGAGGGTGCCGGCATTGAGCGTGCCCATGTCCGGATGCAGGCCCAGTGGGGCCAGGCGCTTCTCAAACGCTTCGCCCACGGCGCCTCCAGTGCTGATCTGGATTATCACTTCGGGGGCCGCCGCCTTTATTGCCTCTATGGCCGCGGCAAAGCGCTCCAAACTCTGGGTGGGTTGGCCAGCGTCGTCCCGGACGTGCAGATGGATGACCCGGGCTCCGGCTTCGTAGCAGGCGAGGGCAGCAGCAGCTTGCTCAGCTGGTGTGATGGGCAGCTGAGGCTGGTCCTTTCTGGTGGTTTCCGCCCCAGTGATGGCAGCGGTCAAAATGAGTGGAGTCATGATATCTATCCTTGATTCAATTATTTTACTGTGCAAACCAGCTCTCAAAGAGCCGGACCCGTTGTAGCGATGCCAGTTCCTGCCCCAGGATCCGCCTCGCCAATGCCGCGAACTTCTCTTCGTTGTCGCTCACGTAAAACCTGTCTGAGCCTTTGGCGCCGTCGTATTCAGGGGGCAGCAGGCCGCGCAGGTAATTGGTGATCGCTTCCGCGCTGTCCACCAGGGCAACCGACCTGCCCATAACCGACTGGATCAGTTCTTTCAGGAGCGGGTAATGCGTGCAGCCCAGTACCAGAGTGTCGATGTTCAGGTCCTGATAGAAACGCAGATATTCGCAAACAATATCCCTGGTGGTGGTACCTGACAGCCAACCCTCTTCCACCAGAGGGACGAAGAGGGGGCAGGCGCGCGAAAATACCTGGGCGGAGGGCAAGATCTGCTTGATCGCGCTCGTGTAGGCCTCGCTTCTGATGGTGCCCTCGGTGCCGATCACGCCGATCCGCTGGTTCACGGTTTGCTGGGCTGCCATTTCAGCGCCGGGCAGGATCACGCCAATGATCGGAATATCGGTGAGTTGCTGTAACTGGGGAATGGCCACCGAGGAGGACGTGTTGCAGGCTACCACCAAGATCTTGATGCCCTGCTGCAGCAAAAAACGGGAGTTCTGGATGGAATACTCGATGATCGTGTTCGGTGATTTGGGACCATAGGGAACGCGGGCCGTATCGCCAAAATAAACCAGATCCTCCTCCGGGAATGCTGCGCGGATCGCCTTGTAAACGGTGAGTCCGCCCACTCCAGAATCGAATATTCCGATCGGTTTCTTCATCTTTTTCCTCTGCGTTGATTGGCTTTGGAGCCACCTTTTTTTCGCCCCGGCTTATAGTCAACTGCCTTTTTCGGCGATTTTGCGTAGGATTTTTTCTGCTCACCGCGCTGCCCGCTTACGGATCTAGCCCGGGAAAGCTGATATTGGTGTTCATGGGCGTTGGGAACTTGCTGAAGTTCAAGATAAATATCGTCGCTAACATCCATGATTTGAACCAGTACTTTATCAAGCAACTGGAAATAGTCATTGTTCTTGGAGTTTACAAACCGCATTTCCCGGTCCCGGAAAGTCCAGCCCCGGTCTGGAAACTGCTCGGTTTTCAATATGGAATTAACGGGGATCTCTTTCAGACGCACGATCAATCCGCTGGATTTGGCGGATACCACCATTCCGGTGAATTTCTCGCCGATATGGGTTTTCATGAAGGCCATGCTGTATACCCGCTCGATATCGCGTTCCGCCTGGTCGGCTTGCAGTTCCTGCTCCGATGCGACAGTCGCGTAGTGCTGGATCTGTCCCTTGCCCAGCTGCGCCTTGCTGCTTTTCAGGATGTGGATCTTGCAGAGATGGTGGATTACCAGATCGCAAAGACGGCGGATCGGGCTGGTGAAATGAGTGTAATCTTCCATGGCCAATCCGAAATGGCGGATATGCTGGATCGAATACTTCGCTTTCTTAAGGCTGCGCAGGATGATGCGGTCGAACACCTGATGGTATTCCAGGCTGGGCAGCGTGCTTAAGAGATACTGCAGGGAGGCGTTCAGGTTTTCGCGTTCGTAGTAGCTAATGCCGTAATAGGAAAGCAGATCGGTGGCTTTGGCTATCTTTTCCAGGTCTGGATCCTCATGGACGCGGTAGATCGTGGTGGGGGAGAGCGTCGTCAGTTTCCTGGCGATGAATTCGTTGGCGACCAGCATGAAGTTCTCGATCAATTTATGCGATTCGGTCTCTTCCGCCAGAGTGAATCTGCGGATCAGTCCGGCGTCGTCGTATTCATACTCCAGCTCGGGCAGGTCGAACCAGATGTAACCGGCGGCCATTCTTTTCCTGGTGAGCAGCGCGGAAAGCCTGCGGGCTTCGTTTAGGGTTGTTATCAGTTCGGGGCTGAAGTTTGTGTCCTGGCCCTCGAACAGCGCGTCCACTTCTTCGTAAGCCAGGCGGAAATTGCTGCGGATGACGCTTTCCACCAGTTTCTGCTGGAGAGTTTTGGCTTTCGCGTCGTACTCTGTGATCACGGTAAGGGTGAGTTTGTCTTCTTCCGGACGCAGACTGCAGACTTTGTTGGAAAGCAGTTCCGGCAGCATGGGAATGACTTTCTTGGGGAAGTAAAAACTGTTTCCGCGTTGGGCGGCTTCCTGAAAGATGGCGCTGGTAAGGCTCACGTAATGGGCCACGTCCGCGATGTGCACATAGAGGCGCCAGCCTTTTTCGGTGGTTTCCAGGGAGATGGCGTCGTCGAAATCCTTGGCGGAAGCGGGATCGATGGTAAAGGTGAAGAGACCGCGCAGATCAACCCTCCGGTCGACCTCCCTCTGGGAAATTGTGTCTGTAATGGCCTGAGCTTCGGCCTGCACATTGTCGGGGAACTCCAGCGGCAGCTGGTATTGGCGGATCACGGCCAGCAGTTCCACCTGTGGATCTCCGGATGGCCCCAACACCTCGATCACTTTACCCGCAGGCATCTTGCCCAACACGGGATTGCCCCAGTTGCTGACTTCCAACACCACCTTGTCGCCTTCCTTTGCAGTGCCTTGGTCGCTGACCTCAAACCAGTTGTGGATCTTGAGGTTGCTGCTGATGAAATACGTGTGCCTGCCGCTGGAGCGGATGTCACCGGCCACAGTGGCGTTGGCGCGTTTGACTATCTTGCGCACATAGGCAAAGTCCGATTTACCCTTGCGGAAGTGGGGTTCGATGGCCACGGCATCGCCATGGTAGGCGTTGAGCGTATCCTCGGCGTTGATGTAGAAATCGCCGCTTTGTGTGCGGACAAAGGCGTAGGACTGGTTTTTCGCCAGCGGGGTGGCATCGAAGATTCCTTCGATCAGGCGGGAACTGGATACAGCCGCGGGCTGTTGCGGGGCTTCGCTTTTTGGGGGGGCGGACAAGGCGAACTTGCGGCTCTTCTTGATCAGCAGGCCGCTAATGAGCAGCTCCTGCAGGGTCTCGGAGAGCAGGGACTTCTCTTTTTTGACCAAGCCCAGCTGGTACACCAGTTCGTTATAGGAATAAGCGGCGTGGGTGTCTCCGGCAAAATGCGCCAGAACGCGCTCGCTCAGTTGTTTGTTTTTCAATGGAGCCTCAATATTGTTTGCCGACCTTGCGGCCGAGAATTTCGATCAACTGCGCCTTTTCCGCCTGGGTTTTGGAAAAGCGCAGGGACTGCCCGCGAAAGGTATCCAGACGGCGGGGCAATTTGAAAGTGCTGAGCATGATCCCGCGCCTGTCGCTGTAAAAACAGCCGAAATCGGCGTATTTGCGGGTGATCTTGAGCATCAGGTAGTAGATCACGATCTCGTATTCAAAAAGATAGTAGGTGGTGGGGATGAAGTAGGGGAGAAGGCTGCCCAGCACCAGAAACATCCCCAGATAATAGAACCAGGGCTGCTGCCACTGCGCTACAGTGATCTGCCAAAGGTAATAGGCCAGGAATAGCAGGAACGCGATCAGCAGAAGCGAGGTCCGGGGCCGTTCCACCAAAGGCCACGAACGCCAGGTCAACAGTGGCTCAGGCGACATTTTGCACGATCTCCCGGCATTTTTCCACCTCTTCCTTCAGCACGAGGATGTGCTTGAAAGTCTTGGCGGTGGAGAATTTGGAGCCCAGGGTGTTCGCTTCGCGCTGCATTTCCTGCAGCACGAAATTCAAGCTCTTGCCGTTGTCCTCTTGCTTCCCCAAAGTCTGGCCCAGCGTGGCGATGTGGCTGCGCAGACGGGACAGCTCTTCGTGGATGTCGTATTTATCAATATAGATCGCCAATTCCTGGCACAGCCTTTGTTCCAGGTTATCCGTCGCCACCGATTGCAGCAACTCCGCGGCGCGTGTGCGCATGCTGGCAAACAACTCCTCTTTATAAGGCTGGATTTCGTTTTCGATCAGATCCAGCGTGGAAAGCATCGCTTGCGACGACTCCAGCAAGGTGGCGCTGATATGCTCCGCTTCCTGGGTCAGGGATTTGTTCAATTCCGCCAGGGCATTTTCCAGCGTGTTGTTCAAGATCTCGTTCAGAACGCTGTCCTCATCCAGGTTGTTGGCCGATTCGATGATCCCCGGTTCGTTCAAGAGGAATTCCAAAGAGATCTTGTCTTGCAGATTCAGAGCGCTGCCCGCTTGCTGCACGATGGCGTAATACTTCTTGAGTTTGGCGGTATTAAGCTGGATCTTTGGTTCGCGGTGGTCGGCGAAATTCAGCCGAACCTCCACCGTTCCTCTGGAAAGTTGCGAGGAGATGCGCTGGCGGATGATGTACTCGAAAAAGCTGATCTCCCGGGGCAGATACATCCGCAGATCCAAATAACGTCCATTGATGGATTTGATCTCTATTTCGATTTCCAGATCATTTTGGTGCGATTTGGCTTTTCCATATCCAGTCATGCTTTTCATCAGTTCTCCTTGATCAATGTGGGAATCGCGGGGCAGAGGACGGGATGGGCCAAACCCCTGCTCCTTTGCCATGCAGGTTTACATAACATGTCTTATCAACACGCAGCGGCAGGGGCTCGTTCAGGCGCAAATCAAGGTCCCGGCTGTCGCCCCGGTTACCTTGGAGCGTTTCAAAGTTCCAATCTCGTCCGCGCTTCCAGTTAGCACCGCAATCTTGTAATCCCGGGTTTTTCCGGAAACTTGCGCGGTGGATTTCTTGCTCATGCCTTCCACATAAACTTCCACTTCGTTGCCGATCTGATCGGTGAATTTCTTCAGGGTGATCTCCCGCTGCAGGGCAACCATGTTTTGCAGACGGCGCAGCCTGGTTTCTTCGTCGATCTGGCCGGGAAAATCCGCCGCGGCGGTGCCATCGCGCGGACTGTATTTAAAACAAAAGGAATAATCGAATTCGATTTCCCGCATCGCCTGCAAAGTATTCTCAAACATGGCATCAGTTTCGCCGGGAAACCCAGCAATGAGATCGGTGGTTATCGCGATGTCCGGCATGGCCTTACGCAGTTTGTGCACCAAGCCCAGATAATGGGCGTAGCTGTATTTGCGGTTCATGGCCTGAAGCACCGTGTCGTCACCGCTTTGCAGAGGCAAGTGGATGTGGTGGCATACTTTAGCGCAATCGGCCATGGCCCTGACCAGTTCATCGGAGAGATCCTTGGGATGGGAGGTGATGAAGCGCAGCCGATAGATCGAATCAATCTTGTTCAATTCCCGCAGCAATTCCGGAAAGCCGGTTTGGCCATGCCGGTAGGAATTGACGTTCTGGCCCAGCAGCGTGACGTCCTTCAAGCCTTGCTCCCCGCAGCTGCGCACTTCTTCGATGATCTGCTCCAATGGCACGCTGCGTTCCCTTCCCCGGACGTAGGGCACAATGCAATAGGAGCAGAAATTGTCGCAGCCCCGCATGATGGTCACGAAGCCGCATGTATGGTCTTGGCGCAGGGGATGGATGCCGGGGTAGGTCTGCCGGGTATCCATTTCCGTGCTGAGGCCTGTTTCGGCTTGCAGCAGCTCGGGCAGCGCTTCGTACTGGTCCACCCCCACCACGAAATCGACCCCGGAGTCGGTTTCCAGCAAGCTCTTCCCCATTCTTTGCGCCACGCAGCCCAGCATCCCGATCCTCAGATCGGGTTTGGCCAGTTTGCGGCTGCGTTCGTTGGCGATGCGGCCCAAGATGCGGTTTTCCGCGTGTTGGCGCACGGAACAGGTGTTAAACAGCAGCAGGTCGGCCTCGTCGATGTTTTCGGCGATATTCCAGCCGGCGGAAACCAGGATCGAGCTAACCAGTTCGCTGTCTGCCACGTTCATCTGGCAGCCGTAGGTTTCGATGAAGAATTTCATATGCAGAACCGCCTGGCGCTTTTCTCAAGCACGCTGGCGTTTGTTCCAGAGATTGTATCCGGCAGATATTCCATAATAACACACCAGGAATTCCGTAGCGGAGAATTTGTCCAGCAGAAGTGTATAATACAGCGCGCTCAGCTCCAGAATGTCCGGCGCCTGGGGTTCCATGGCGCTCTGCAGCAATTCCGCGACCTCGCCGGATGCGAGTTTTTCCCTGAATCCAAGCAATTCCTGCCGGGAGATCCTGGCGCCGTGCAAAGCCTCGGGCGTGAAGAACCTTTCCCGTTTCACGATCCTGGCCAGGAATGTGGCCGCCAGCCCGATGCAAATGACCAGGTCCGGCTGGGGAAGTTCATGCTTTTGTAGCTCTTCACTGATCGTCTGCGCTACGGACAGACCCTCACGGGCAGCTTGCCTAAGCGTGAGCAAACCCAAGTGCAGGCTGGTTCCGGCGTGCTTTTTGCGGTCATCGCCCCAGCTTAGTTCTGTGCTGAATCCGCCCACATCCACGCTCAGGGCTGTGTGGTTGGGTGCAATTAGACTGCGCGCCGCCAACCAGGCCAGTTCAGTTTCATCTTTCTCGCTGAGCACTTGAAACGAGATTTTTCGGCAGTTGAACCATTCCGACAACTGCCGCCCGGAATCGAGTTTCCTGTGGATACCGGTGCCGATGGCTCTTTTCAGGGAAGGGATGCCAGCGTCGTATTGCAGAAAATCGCCCATTTTCTTCTGGAATGACTTGAGGTCAGCCAAGGGCACCCGCACTGATCCGTCTTCACTGACCTGGTAGTTTTTGCCCAGGCCGGTGGAGATTTGCGCGGTGTGCAAAGGAATGGGAGCGTCGCTGGCGCAAAGCGCGTAATTCAGGTTGTTGGAGCCAACGTCGAACACGGACGTCAGTTTCCGTTTGGAGTACCGCAGTTCCACGAATCTTTGGAGCATTAGCGCGGCTATACGTGCATTGGCATTGGCCACTTTCTCTTTTCCAGTCTCACGCAGATCGATGCCCTTAAACAGCGTTTTCCAGGCCCGGACAGAACGCGGAAACTCGTCCAGCTTAGCTTGATGGGGATATCTGGCGATGCCGCGAATCAGCACTTCTTCTTCCGGATAGTTTTCGCGTGGCCGGTAAATGAGGAATTTCCCGTCCTGCAGGGCTTCCGCGAAACTGCTGTAACCGGGCTTGGTGAGCAGGACGTCCGAACCGTGGACCAGATCGGCGAAATCCGCATCATTGCCCACCTGAATGTGGTTGGGCACGGAGATCATCTGGGAGGAAAACACGTAGCCCGGCCAAGCTCTGCAGACCTGCTTCAGATCGATATCCAGCTTCCCTTCCCCGCCAAAACTGCAGGTCAGGATGGGTTTTCCCGGTTCCAATCCATATTCAGAGGGCAGATCGCCGTAAACTGGCTTGCGCAGGGCCAGCAGCCCAACTTTTTCGATATTGCGGAAGGAAGCCATGCTCGAACTGGAGCTGAGGGGCAGCCGGAACGCGCGGTCCACCCTCTGGTAGAGACCAAAGATGGTGTTGAGCACCGGCCGGGTCCTGCGTTCCCCCACAAACAAACGCTCGTAGATGAACAGCCAGTCGAAGTTGGAAATGGCGAAAACCGGTATCCCGGAGTAGGTTCCGGCTTCCACCGGCAACCAGGGAATATCCGCGATGATAAGGTCGATGCGTTCGCGGCGCAGGAATTCCACTTCCCTCTCAATGATTTCCAGGCGGCGGTTCATGATTTCCAATATTGCGGATCTCGTCTCTGCAAGGTCGGGCAGCAGGTTCTTAGTGTGCCTCACCCCCACATCGCAGATTGCATCCTCCTTGCAGGACAGCGCCGGGTTCAGCTCGCGGAAGAGAAAATCGGGACGGGCGCTGCGGACATGGGTAAAGATGCCGAAGCGGTTGAATTCTTCGGCGAGGGCGGCCATCCTGGTGGCGTGGCCGAAACCGTGGTTGGATACATAGATCGCGAACTTAAACATTGTTACCTTACTATCAAAGCCCGTTTTCCGCCTGGGGAACGGATCTCCACCACCACTTGGTTGGGCAGGCAAATGATCGGCAGCAAATCGCCAGCGCCCTGTTTCACGCAGCGTTTGTCGGGACAGTCGGCCGACAGCATGCGCACTTTGCCGTGCTCGATGCCCACACTGTTGTGCGCGTCGATGCGCAGCACGCGGTCCTGGTTGAGCGGATAGCTGCCCCACAGAACACCATCCTTATACATGTAGACGTTGCGGTCATCCTTCTTTTGCAGGTAAACTCCGGCGCTGCCGATGATGGCGGCGATCACCACACCGATCAGCACCAGGTCCGCCAGATTCAGGCGTTCGCGCAGCAGCCGGAACATCACCACACTCCGTAAATCGGAAGCGAACACTGAGCGCAGCGTCCATCCGCCAGGCCCGTGTCTATTCGCTCCGCGGAAATCAGCGTTGCCTGGCAGTTGGGGCAAAAAGTGGCCTGGTACTGGCTGGAGCGGATATTTCCCGCGTAAACAAAAGAGAGGCAGGCGGAGGCGAGTTCGCAGGCGCGCAGAACCGTGGCGCTGGTTGTGGCAGGAATGCGCGCTTTATAGGCAGGATGGTAGGCCGAAAAATGCAGGGGGATGTCCTTATCGATGGAGGCCACATAGCGCGCCAGGTCCAGGATATCCTCGTCCGTGTCGTTCAATCCGGGGATCAGCAGGTTCGTGAGTTCGATATGCACTTTCCATTTGCGGGCCGCGGCGATGGTCTGCTGGACCGCTGGCAGCTTGGCTCCGCAGTGCTGGGTGTAAAACTCCGGCCGGATCGACTTCAGGTCGATGTTCATGGCCTTGATCCGCGGTAGGATCTGAGCCAGCGGCTGGGGATTCACAAAGCCGTTGGTCACCAGCACGATATCGATATCCGGAGCCAGCTCGCTGAAATCCCAAATGTATTCGAACCAGGTGAAGGGCTCGGTGTAGGTAAACGCGACCTGCTGCACACCATCCGTGCCATATTGGCGCGCCAGCGCGGCTAAATCCGCAGGGGAAATGAAACTGGTGGGACATGGCGTTTGGCTGCTGCTGTAATTCTGGCAGAAGAAGCAGGACAGATTGCAGGAATTGGGACCCAAAGACAGGATTCGCGAGCCCGGCCGGAAATGATAAAGGGGCTTTTTCTCGATCGGATCCCAGCTGGCTCCAATGCTCTGCCCGTAATTCACAGCCAGTAATTTTCCACCCACATTGCTTCTGCCCCGGCATTTGCCGCACTCCCCCACACCGAGCTCGCAAACTTGCGGGCAAAGCAGGCAGCGCACCCGGTCGCCGTCCAAACGTTCGTAGTAAAGGGCTTCGCGCGTCATTTCAGCCATGGCTCCAATCCTTGCAAATGTGTTTCCAAAGCCGCGCTGTTTTGGCGCACGCAGGCTCTGGCCTTGGTTCCCATAGATGCGCGTTTAGCTGGATCATTGTACAGATCCACAATATCATCTGCCAAACGTTCAGCCGTTGAGAGCAAAATTGCTTCCGCCGCCTGAAGGTCACGCACCGAACCCGCGCAGGAACTGTGATAGGGGCCCATGAGCACAGGACGTCCGTAATAGGCGGGCTCCAGTGGATTGTGCCCGCCGAAATCATAGAAAGAACCGCCCACAACGGCGATATCGCAAAGCGCGTAAAACTCGTTCAAATGCCCGATGGCGTCCACGATCAACAAATCCGTTGCCGCCCCCCTTTGCCCCTCTCTTGCGGAGAACAAGGCGCAACCGGGAAACAAGGCCTGGACCTCGTTCACCCGTTTGGGATGGCGCGGCGCGACGATCAACTTCATATGGGGGATCCTGTTTTGCAAGTTTGGCAGGATCCTTTGCAACAGGGCTTCTTCGCCGGGACGGCTGGATCCCAGGCAGAGCACCCAATCCCGGCTGGCGTAACCATATTCCTTGCGCAGCTGTTCCCGGTCGTAATCAGGCAGTTGGAGAGCGTATTTCAGGTTCCCGGCGGTTGCCACGGGAACGCTGAACAGCTGGCAGAACCTGGCTGCATCGGCATCACTCTGGGTGAGGATCACGCGTACCGGCTTCTGTAAGTGCTTAAGCAGGCCCCGGAAGCGCAGATACCTCTGCAGCGACCTTGCGGTGAGGCGGGCATTGACGAACACCACGTCGCGTTTTTGTTTCCAAGCCTGATCCAGCAAATTCGGCCAAATCTCGGTTTCCACAATGATGATCAACTTCGGGTCGATGGATTGTAGCTGCTTGCGCCGTAGCCAGGGCAGATCCAAAACGGAGAGCAACGCCGGAAATTCCAGATTGCGGGCCAGTTTCATGCCGCTGAGCGTGGTGGTGGTGAGTACCAATTTGTGGCCTGGATATCTGGTTTTCAGGGCTTGCACCAAAGGACGGACGGCGTTCACCTCACCGACTGATGCCGCGTGGATCAACACTCCTCCCGAGCTATTTGGCCCTTTCGCCAGCAGAGCGGCCTGATAGTTTTTGGAGCGCAGAAATAGATACAGCAAGGGATACAACAGGATTGCCAGGATCTCAAAAACCAGGTTCAGCATGCGAAAGATAGTTACAGGCATGTGTTGAAACGCTTCCTCTTGAAAAAAGGATGCCGGACAGTGCGAAGAACCAAAATTCTCCAAGTTTCCGGCATCCGAGATTATGGCGGGAGCGACGAGACTCGAACTCGCGGCCTTCTGCGTGACAGGCAGACGTTCTAACCAAACTGAACTACGCCCCCGGCGCTGTTCATTGACGTTTAAGTTTATGCACGTTTTTTTCAAGCCCCCTATCTGTCAAGCGAAAAAAGTCAAATTCCACTATTCCCTTTTTCCCCCTTCTGCTAGTGTAGTATCATGCCTGAGCATTAGCGTTTATAACAGGTTGTATCATTATAGCGTTTTATTTCCAAAGCCGGATCAGATTCGGCTTCGCGCGTTTTTTAAAAAACCAAGAAATCGAGCTTGACATATAAACTGCGATTAGACATTCTGGAATCAATGTGTAGATGAACTACTTACATCGCTGGAGGATCAAGATGAAAAGATTATCATTTGTTGCAGTGTTCTTTTTGGTAAGTCTGTTATATGCGGTCAATAGCATGCCTTTACTTACGACTATGACAGGAGAATTTCCGGGGGCGGCATTAGGATGGTCTACATGCAGCATCGACTTTAACGGTGATGGCATAAAAGACTTGGTGGCCTTGGAAAGGCATTGGAATCCCGATGGTGTTTACAATAGCAGTTTTGGCAGGTTCGGAAGAATACTATTCTACTGGGGTGGAACGGATTTCGATAATGTAATTGACGCAAGTATCAATGGTGAATATCATAGGCAGTATGGATCAGGCTGGATTCAAAATGTAGGTGATGTCAATAATGATGGTATTGAAGACCTATGCTATTGGGGAGAGGAAAACCAATTAAACAAGATCTGCATTTTTTTCGGAAGGCAAAACCCACTCATTACACCCGATTTTGTTCTCAGTATGCCCAATACCACGACTACAGGGATTCAGAGCGTATTCTCATTGGGAGATGTCAACCATGATTTGCATGCAGATATGGGTTTTTTATTCTGTAATTCAGACTACCTTACTGCTTCACTTAGGGTATTGGATGGAGCAACATTAACAACGAGTATATTGTACTCAATTATAAGTGCTTCCCCAGGCAGTTCTATTCGCGGTATTGGGGACGTAAACAATGATGGCATAGATGATTATCACATATCCAGCCCCTTGAATACAAATGATCACCATACTCATTGTTGGCTAAGTGTCCATTATGGAAGTGGCAGCTTTCCAATCTCTGACAGTTTGGTGATCAGTCCTGACACCAATAGTCTAATCGTACCTTTTGGCTGTCCCTTGGGTGACGTTAACGGAGACGATATCGACGATTTTGCCAGTTTTATCAATTCTGAAAGCGTGAAGGTCTGGTTCGGATCACCCAACTTATCAGCACTTTGGGATGTAGCGTTTCCTTCGCTTTCTTATGGAGGGGAAGTGTGGGGGATGTTTGTTCATGGTGATTTTAACAATGATGGTTACAGTGATATCGTAGATTCAAACTACATGTATGGCTTAAACGATGGCAGTGCGTATCTTTGGATGGGTGGCAGCCAATTCAACGGCACTATGGATTTGGCATTTTATGCTCCCCCTGGTGGTGTTGGGGAGTGGTATGGCTATTGTATAGCTACCGGGGATTTTAACAATGATGGATACTGTGACCTGGCAGTTTCCGAGCCGTATAGTCCTTCAGCACCCCTGTGGTCATCGGGCAACATTTATATCTATCTGGGGAACTCCCAATTGGCAGATACTACAGTTGGTGTAGATGATCCGGTCTCTCCAACCACTGATACAACATATTGGGACTATTGCATCTATCCTAACCCTCTGGACAAAAGAAACACGAGAATTACTTTGGATTTTTTTGGAGAGGGTTATCGAGAGGACCGTGACTTATGGGTGGAGTTATACAATATAAAGGGCCAGCTACTATTTTCAGGTCTGGTAGAAACAAGGAACATTGATGACGGAAAATGGGAGTTTGACTTAGACAATCTTCCATCAGGGGTTTACTTAACCAAGATCAGTTTGAACCACACTATGATCAATAATAAGAGGTTTACAATTAGATAAGGGAGGATACAAATGAAAACAAAATCATACTATTATGTTGTTTTTTTTTCTATTGGTGCAAACAACAATATCAGCTAAGCATGCGGACAATTTTATGATAGGTAATTACTCATATTGGCGTGCTTATGGGATTCATCAAACTGCCGCTGATAGTGTTTTGCAACGGATGAAGGACTGCGGATACAATGCCACGATCTGTGATGTTTATAATTCTGATGGAGAAACAGCAATCCGTAATATGCTTGATAAGTTTGACATGTATGAGCAAGACGCCATTCTCACTGATTTTACCTGGGATGCACTGCAGACGAATAGCAAGTATGGTGTTCATGGGTTCTGTGAATCAAACTACCAAGTGTACGAAGCGGAATATTCTGATGAATTTAATGTACGCCACAACGACCGAATTGATGACAATTTTTATTATAGCTCCAGAATTATCGACTCCTGTGACACCCTGAGAGTTGGCGAGGTTTTTCAATTGCCAGATAAATCAAATCTTAATGTCTGGAGATGTATCCAAGGAACCCATCAACCTGGATATGCTTATAAGAATCTTACATATAGGTGGAAGAAGGAAGGGAACAGCATCTTTGATCGGTTATCTGAGGAATTTCAATTCACAAAAATCCACTGGGATACTACACTTACTAACTATATGATGAGTAACTACTATGTTGATTTTACATTTGCCCTACAAGTTCCCGCTTTTGATCGGGATATAGCCAATCCAATCAACCTGCTAACATTTGAGCTGTGTGGCTACAATTGGAACAATGAGTTCAAGAAAATCCCGCATATTAACAATGAGGCTGGTGAAATTGGAGAGGTTACGGTTTTAACGCAATATGAATATGATGATATCATCCGAACAGATGGTTATGATAATAAGCTCATCACATTGAGAGTTAGTCTGTTGACATTGAAGAACCTAGGATTCTTATCTCCTGATGATGCATACTCAGGGAGATATGTTTTATCCGATGTTAACCCACGATTATATTGGTATGGCAATTCCACATTACATTTGGACTATGTGCAAGTTGAAGATAATATTCATAAATTCATGGTGGAGAATCAAACATATTTCACTCAAAGACTTAATGATAGAATCACCCAACTGAGAGAGTGGTCTCCTGGTAATATTAAATATATGTATGGGTTTGATGAACCCAACCAGGCCCAGTGTGATTCATATCGTAAAGTAGAGGATGCAATATCAAGCGGGAATCCCACAGTAATCACTGCTGTATATGATTTTAGAAGAGATATGTTAAAATCCGATGCCTCAGATCCGATAGATAAGTATTATCAGCACCAACTATCTTTCGTTAAACGTGCTGAACCAAAGATTTTATCACCTGATCTGTATCCGATCAATCCAGAAGTAGATTGGAATACCGAGACGAGCTCGCATTTTTTACAAACAGTTTGTGCAGATAATTTGCTATCAAAATACGCTAAATACAAGAGCGCCTGTGATAGTTTGAACATTCAATTTACACCAATAGTGCAATCATTCGGTGCTTGGTGTTTAGTTGAAGGAACATACCAATGGGTGTCATGGCTAAGGCCACCCAAAGAGACTCAAAAAATTCTTCAGCTTCTACCACTTTGCTATGGAGCTAATGGGATCATCAATTTCTTGTTTCCAACTTTTAACGACTCAATATCGAATAGAAATCTATACGGTGCACTGAGTATCAGGGGTAATGGCAGTATATTTGAGCCATTAAGCAACTATTATGCCCTCCAAGAAGCAAATTACAAAATAAAGAGTTACGTAAGTTATTTAAATGGCTGTGTTTGGAAAGGAACTGATAGCCTTCGAGTTAACAACAGTCAAAATGGGCTTCCACTCTCATCTCTGATGATGCAGAGCATTATGATACAACCTTCCTCTGGAAAGTACCAAGGATATGTACAATGTGGAGGATTTTTAAATGGGAACTTACCTTTTTTCATGCTTGTAAATAGAAGAGCGAACTATGTTAGAGCAGGATATAACCCAGTGTTTACAAACAATGAAAACCTGGATAGTTGTTTTGAATCAGCTCTTCCTCAAAATATACAATTTATCCCCAATGCGGATGCTTATACTTGTTTCGGCACAAGTATCGCATTGCATGATCCATTTGATGATGTATTATATAGGACTCCATATCCAAGTATTGATGTTCCGATTGAACCAGGGGATGGAAAACTACTGGAAATAGTTGGTACTCTTCCAAACACAGTAACCAGTAATTCTCTATTATCACAGAAAGCGATTTTAGAAGGTAACGTGATTATTGAATCTGGAGCAGTCGTTTCCGTCACAAGCGGTACTCATACAAGGATTAAGAGTGATGCTATAGTAAATGTCAGCAACGGAGCAATCCTGATTCTTAGAGGCAACGTTGTTATTGAAGATAGCGTTCGTATTGTTGTCGCCCCGAATGGAGCCTTGAATTTTGACAACGCAACTTGTACATGGGGTCAAGGCTCGAAAATCGAAGTAACGGGGGGCACACTATCTATCAACGGTGGGTCTATGAATGCCAGTAGTCCATCCAGATGGGCAGGTATTCGCGCAACAGAATCCAGCCAGGTCACCATCAATAATGCATCCATATCGGGTGCCTTCAGTAACGTGATTACCGATTCGAATTGCCTGATCACAGACAGCAGCATCTCTGTCCCTGCAAACTCGGTTGGGTTGATCTTGGAGAACTCGAACCCTGGACACCAAACCAATATCATCAATACTCTGCCCAACCGGGGTTTCTATGGAACTACTAACCTCAATACAGTGGGAATTGGTTTGGGTAAAATTCATAATCAAGCGAACATCTGCAACGTGGATTTTCAGAATCTCTACAGCGGGATTATTAAGCATGCAGTTCCTTACGCGAACGATACGGTTTCAGAATGTCGCTTTGTCAATTGTGCAACCGGTATTAAGTTATTCAACAATGAGAACGGCACATCTATCCAGCAGTGTAGCTTCACCAACACCCAAACAGGAAAACAGGGGACGGGAATTCACCTTGTAGCGTCCTCTCCGACAATCGCAACCAGTAACTTCCATAATCTGTATCGTGGGATACTAACCGAGTTTGCTATTATTGGCAGCAATGGATTGGAGTCAAGTATTACTGAATCCAATTTCTACAATTGTGAAATGGGTATGGAGAGCAGAAGCGCTTATCATTGCTTGAAAGCCAACTATTTCAACCGCAATAACTCAGGTATTGTAAATCATGCAGGCTCAAATCTGAACCTCAGTTTTGATGCCAATAACGTGATGATGAACCGGGGCAGTAACATCGTTTTCTACGACACAATGCCTTATGAATCTACGATACAACTTTTCGTGGGCCATAATGACTTCTACCATTTGGAGGATAATGAAACTTTGATTAGTGCTGTTGATTTCAGTTTTGACGCCAACTACTACAACTCCTCAGCCACACATCATAAAATCGAAGCTTCCAAGAATTGGTTCCAAGACTTCCAAGTGTATGTTAATGATCACGATTACCAAGATTATGTTTATGTCACTGCCTTTGATCTATCACCCTCTATGCCAGCTCCGCCACCTGAAAACGACAGGCTCTTCATAGCCCTGGATCATGAATCTCAGGAATTGTACGAATTGGCAGGAGCCACTTACAAAGCTATCATCGATGAGCAATTGGAAGAGGAACAAACCTACGTAACCAGCGCCATTGATGGCTTATATCGCTGCACAATGATGATTCCCAATCCAGATTGGGAGCTAGCTGATTACTTCGATACAAAGGCCGTTCTGTATGCCATTGATGAACCAGCCTTGAGTGCCATCTTAAAAGATTACTTGGCCAAAGTATTCGTGCTGAACAAGGACTTCCAGGCTGCCGTCGATCTGATCCAGCTTCGGATCGATAACCCGATCAGCGAGATTGATTCACTGAGAGCCGTCCTGGATCTGGAAATTGTTCTACAACTGGCAGCTATGGAGGAGGATAAGCGTCCTCTAACGACAAAATATGTTCAGTATCAGTATCCAGACTTCCAGGTATTTGATGTGATGCACAGCAATAACTGGGATAAATACTCTCGTCTATTACATCAGAATGACCCACAGACCACGTCTTTGATCGCACCGATTCCGCAAATCCAAAGTAATTATCCCAACCCGTTCAATCCTTCAACCACGATAGAATTCAGTATCCCGGCAACCGGAAGAACTCGAGTATCTATCTATAACATCAAGGGGCAGAAAGTTAAAGACTTGATTAATACCGAACTAGCCAGAGGAAATCATAAACTGATTTGGGATGGTAATGACGCACATAATCGCCATGTAGCTTCTGGAATCTATCTCTTGTACCTGGAATCAGGAGGTAGGACATCGATTCGAAAGGCAATGCTAATGAAATGAGCAAAGGTAGTGATATAGTCAAAGCCATTATAACGTAACATTTGCATAGGCAATTGACCGCTAGCTGAAGAACGGTTCAGATGTGAAACCCCGGATAGGCTACATATGACATAAGGCTATAATAATCACAACCTGTTCGTTCCCCGCGATCAA
>CAYSAT010000018.1:0-43933 GCA_964429035.1 uncultured Candidatus Cloacimonadota bacterium
GGAAAAAACTGTTGACAGCATGGGGTGCCGGAAAATCCTGACCCCAAAGTTTATTGGAATTTAACCAAGGAGCAAGATAGATGAAACAGGGAATTCACCCCAAATACGAACTGGTCAAGGTGCGCTGCGCCTGCGGGAACGAGTTTGAGACCCGTTCCACCAAAGCCAACCTGCAGGTGGATATCTGCAATGTGTGCCATCCCTTTTACACCGGCAAGCAGAAGATTCTGGACACAGCCGGACGTGTGGAAAAATTCAACAAGAAATACAAGCTGAAAGACGAAAAGTAGTTCCGCTTCAGATTAAACGCCATTTTGCCGCCGCTTCAAGCCTGGTAAATGGCGTTTTTCTATCCGGCGTTCAAACACCCGAATTCTAGAGGATATCAAGCAAATGGAACCCAAAAAAGAGATCAGCGTTGGCGGCCAGGCCGTCATCGAAGGCGTGATGATGCGCGGGCCGGAGTCCCTGGCCACGGCATTGCGCCGCAAAGACGGCACGATCGAGCTGTATGTGCAGCCCTTTGCCACCAAAGCCAAAAAGGGCACTTTCCTGGGCTGGCCCATCGTGCGGGGCTTTGTGTCGCTCATCGAAATGCTGCTCATCGGCGTGCAAACGCTCACCCTTTCCGCCAACCGCTACGAACTCGACCTCAAGGCCGAGGACGCGGAAAAAGGCAAGGCAGCCAAGGACAAAAGCAAGTCACGCCAGCAAACGGAGGACCTGCTCAGCTATGTGTTCGCCTTCGGCCTGGCGTTTCTGCTCTTCGGTTTGCTGCCCTACAAACTCGCGGATTGGGTTGGTCTCTCCAAGCAGAACCTCTATTTCAACCTCTTCGCCGGCCTCATCCGCATCGTGTTTTTCGTGCTCTACGTGTGGCTGATCTCGCTGATGAAGGACGTCCGCAGGCTGTTTCAATACCACGGCGCCGAGCACAAAAACGTGAACGCCTATGAAAAGGAAACCGGCCTGGAGATCCCTGCCATCCAGTCCAATACCACCATCCATCCACGTTGTGGCACCAGCTTCATGTTCTTCGTGCTGCTGATCGCGATATTGGTTTTCTCCATCGTGGACACCCTGGTTTCGGTGTTCATTCTGGGCGGCCCAGTGCCCACGCTGCTGCGTTTGGGCTATCACGTGCTGCTGATCCCGCTGGTTTCCGGAATCAGCTATGAGGTCCTGAAATTCAGCGGCCGCAACCTGAAGCACCCCATCGTGAAACTGATGACCGGGCCGGGCATGGCCTTGCAGCGCATCACCACGCAGCCTCCGGACGACAGCATGGTGGAAACCGCGCTGGTGGCGATGAAAGCCGCGCTGGACATGGATTACTCCGCCCACAACGTGAAGGTGATGTCCGGCTAAGATGCTTCCGCGCGAGAAACTTGAGGGCCTGTGCGGGGAACTGGCGGAACTGCAGGAAACGATCTCCGATCCTGCTTTGGTGGGCGACGCGCGCCGCTACAAGGAACTGATGCGCAGGTTCCGCGAACTTTCCGACATTTGCTCCGAATGGAAGCGCTATCAGGATCTGGAGCTGCAACAGCTGCAAAGCGAGCAACTCGCCCGCAACGATGACGACCCGGAGCTGGCAAGCCTGGCCAGAGAAGAACTGGAGCACCTGAAAGGGAAACTGGAAAGCAGCGAACTCAAACTGCGCGACCTGCTCATCCCCACTGACCCCAACGACGGCAAAAACGCCATCATCGAGATCCGGGCTGGAACCGGCGGCGAAGAAGCAGCGCTCTTTGTGGCCGACCTCTATCGCATGTACAGCTATTACGCCGAGCAGAAAGGCTGGAAACATACGCTGCTCGACCATAACGAGACCGGCTTGGGCGGATTCAAAGAGATCATCTTCATGCTCAACGGCGAGGAAGCCTACGGCCTGATGCGCTTCGAAAGCGGCGTGCACAGGGTCCAGCGCATCCCCGTCACCGAATCCGGAGGCCGCATCCACACTTCCGCGGTGAGCGTCGCCGTGCTTCCCGAAGCCGAAGAGATCGACATCGACATCGCCGAAAGCGAACTCCGCATCGACGTTTACCGCTCATCCGGACACGGCGGCCAAAGCGTCAACACCACCGATTCCGCGGTCCGCATCACGCATTTGCCCACGGGCATCGTGGTCACCTGCCAGGATGAGAAATCGCAGCTCAAAAACAAGGTCAAGGCCATGAAAGTGCTGCGCGCCAGGCTTCTGGACGCCGAGATCAGCAAGCAGGAGCAGGAGATCGCGCAATCCCGCAAAGCCCAAGTGAGCACGGGAGACCGCTCCGCCAAGATCCGCACCTACAATTTTCCCCAATCCCGCGTTACCGATCACAGAATAAACTTGACATCATACAACCTCGACGGTTTTCTGGCCGGCAATATCGAAGAGTTCATCCAGGCATTGCGAATTGCCTGGCGGAATGAGAAGGTGAACGCGTAAATGACCTTGGCTGCCATACTGTTTTGGGGGTTGATCCTCCTGGTTTTACTGGCCCTGTCTTTTTTGTTTTCCGGCTTTGAGAATGGAGTGATCTCCATCAACCAACTGGACCTGGAGGTCCGGGCAAAACGCAACCGTTCCTCCGCCAGGCTGCTCGGCGAGGTCCGCCAGCCCGACAAGATGCTGGGCACAACCCTTTTGGGCAACAACATCGTGAACATCCTGATGGCCTCGATCTCCACCTATCTGGTGGCGCAAAACATCGACCCCGCCAGGTTCGATCCCCAATACACCTCACTGGTCGTGGGCGCCATGGTGCTCATCTTCGGCGAAGTGATCCCCAAAACGCTGTTCCGCGACAACGCCGACGCCCTGGTTCCAGCCTGCTATCCTTTCATGCGCGCCGTATCACTGGCTCTGAAACCCTTGGTGGCCTGCGTTTCCTGGCTGAACACCGCCTTGCGCAAAATGCTGCATATCACCGAAGGCAACAGCTTCAACTACCTTACCAAGGACGACCTCACCTACCTGCTATCCCTCACGGAACCTGACGCCAGCGACGCTCCCCAGATGGAAATGATCGAGGACGCCCTGGAATTCACCGAGCAGGAAGCGCGCAACGTGATGGTACCGCGCATGGAGATCGTCGCCATTCCCGAAACCGCCACCATCGCGGAAGCCATCGAGATCGCCAGGGAAGAGGGTTTCACGCGCTATCCGGTCTATCGCAAGGATCTGGACGACATCGTGGGCATCCTGATCATCTACGACGTCCTCAAGCGCGAATACACGCAGGACACGCCGGTCGGCCAGATCGTGCACAAACCCTACTTCACCCCGGAAAACACCGACCTCGACGTGCTGCTGAAAGAGATGCAGAAGCACCACCGCAGCATCGCCATCGTGGTGGATTCCTACGGCGGAACTGCCGGTTTGGTGACCATGGAAGACATCCTGGAAGAGATCTTTGGCGATATCGCGGACGAATATGACGAGCAGGAAGACGAAAAAGAGGTGGAGCAGGTATCGCCCAACACCTGGCTGGTGCTGGCCGACACCGAGATCGACCGCCTTGCCGACGAATACGACATCCAGTTGCCCGAAGGCGATTACGAGACCGTGGCCGGACTGATCCTGGACAAACTGGCGCGCATTCCGCACCAGGGGCAATTCGTGCATATCGAAAACTACCGCCTGCAGGTGCTCCAAACCACGGAAAAGAAGATCATCAAGGTCAAGATACATAAAATAAGCAAACGAGGTGAGACATGAGGCTGATGGAATGCGTTCCCAACTTCAGCGAAGGCCGTGACCATGCGGTGCTTGACTCCATCGCAGCGGCGATCAGGTCGGTGAACAACGTAGTCCTTTTAGACGTGGATCCCGGAGCGGACACCAACCGCACCGTGTTTACCATGGCGGGAGAACCGGAAGCTGTGGTGGAAGCGGCGTTTCAGGCGATCAAGCAAGCCGCCGAACTGATCGACATGAGCAAGCATCACGGCGAACATCCGCGTATGGGCGCCACGGACGTCTGCCCCTTCATCCCCATCTCTGAGATCACCATGGAGGAATGCGCCGAATACGCCCGCAAGTTGGGCCAGCGCGTCGGCACAGAACTGGGCATCCCGGTTTATTTGTATGAGAACGCCGCTTCCAAGGAGGAATGGCGCAACCTCGCCACGGTACGCTCCGGCGAATACGAAGCCCTGGCGGAAAAAGCCCAGGACCCTGCCTGGAAGCCGGATTTCGGACCTCACGCCTTCAATCCCAAGAGCGGCGCGACCGCCATCAGC
Source organism: uncultured Candidatus Cloacimonadota bacterium (assembly GCA_964429035.1). Lineage (GTDB taxonomy): Bacteria > Cloacimonadota > Cloacimonadia > Cloacimonadales > Cloacimonadaceae > Syntrophosphaera. The sequence continues at coordinate 4,234 of CAYSAT010000018.1, forward strand.
GCCCGCGAATTCCTTATCGCCTACAACATCAACCTCAACACCCGCGATAAAAAGAAAGCCCACGAACTGGCCCTGTCCATCCGCGAAAGCGGAAAACCGGCCCGCGACAAAGACGGCAAACTGCTGAAGGACAAGGACGGCAACAAGGTCGTGATCCCCGGCCTCTTCACCCATTGTAAGGCCGTGGGCTGGTACATCGACAGCTACAACCGCGCCCAGATCAGCATCAACCTCACCAACTACAAGGTCACGCCGCCCCATCTCGTGCTGGAAAAAGTGCGCGAACTGGCAGCCGGAATGGGTGTGCAAGTCACGGGCAGCGAACTGGTGGGCCTGATCCCCAAAGCCGCGCTGCTCGAAGCCGGAAAGTATTACCTGCAGCGTCTGGACGAATCCACGGGCATTCCGGAAAAGATGGTGATGGAAACCGCGATCCAATCGATGGGCCTGGCGGAACTGGGTGCTTTCGACCTGGATAAAAAGGTCATCGAATACGCCATCGCGCGCCGCGATTCGCTTACTTCGATGCAGCTGGATGCCTTTGCCGACCTGCTTTCCACCGATTCCCCAGCTCCTGGAGGAGGCAGCGTGGCAGCCCTCTGCGCCGCTCTTTCCGGCGCTCTTTCCGCCATGGTCGCCAACCTCACCGTGGATAAAAAGGGCTACGAAGCCGTGCAGGCAAAGGTGCGCGAACTGGCGCCAATTGGCCAGGACATCAAACTGAAAGCCCTGCAACTGATCGATGCCGACACCGACGCCTTCAACGCCATGATGGAAGCCCTGCGCCTGCCCAAAAAGACGGAAGCGGAAGCCGCCTTGCGCGCCGAAGCCGTGGAAAAGACCACGCAGCAGGCGATCCTGGTACCTTTCCGGACCCTGGAACTGGCGCATGAGGCCCTGCAACTGGCGCAAAAGGTAGCCGAAGTGGGCAACGCCAACGCGCTTTCCGACGCCGGTGTGGCCGCGCTCACAGCACTCAGCGCCGCCAAAGCCGCCAACTACAACATCCTGATCAATCTGGCCGGGATCACCGACGCGGCTTTCAGCGCCGACATCAAATCCCGCGCCGCCTCTCTGGTGCAGCAATGCGACGCTCTGGCCGCCGGAATTGAGAGCTTCGTCACCGGTAAACTATGACCTCTCGCGGAACGTCCCAACTGCCTTCTGGCGAGCTTCGCGGCTGAGATGACCCTGGCCCTGCTGATCCTCTACGGTGTGTTGGTGGTCCTCAATTCCCTGGACGGCTATTCCACCTGGAAGGTCCTGAAGCCCCATCATTACAGGCGCGAACACAATCCGCTGGCGAGGCGCATCTTTCAGAAACTGGGCATTCCGCGCGGCATCATCGTCGCGGAACTCCTCTGGATCGGCTTCATCTCCCTGGTCTTCTTCTTGCTGTGGGACAAACCCGCCCTGAATGGGGTTCTGCTTGTGCTGCTCAGCATCGGCGTGCTGGCTTTCGCTTGGGTGGTCGCCTCCAATTTCCGCGCCTATCGCCGCATCAAAACAGCGCAAGGCCGGCGCAGCGAAGAGCTTCTCCAGGCCCGCAAACAATGCTGAACACCGCGCTCCGGTTCCTGCTCCAATTCCTTTCGCAGCTGCCCCTGCTGGTGATCCTCTTTCTGATCTTCATTCTGCTCAACGTCCTGGACGGCCATTCCACCTGGATGGTGCTGCGTCCGGACCACTACCACCGCGAACGCAATCCCGTGGCGCGCTGGGTCTTCCGCAAGCTGGGTTTGCCGCGCGGGATCTTCATCTTCAAGTTTGTGTTGCTGCTGATCGTAGGCTGCGCCAGCGCCTATTACGCGGCCTACGACACCCTGACCCTCAACATCATCCTGAGCGTGGCCAACCTCGTGTTTTTCTTCGTCGTGCGCCACAATTACCGCGTCTTCCGCAAAATGCACAAACGCGTCCCTCATAGGAGCCCCCATGAAGAGATTATACCTTAGCCTGCTGCTCTGCCTGATCGCGCTCTGCGCCTTCGCCCAAACCAACGGCAACCTCCAATACCTGGGCGACAAAGCCATCCTGCAAGTGTGGGGCACGCACTACCAGCGCGGCCACGCCCAAGGCTACCTGCTGGGAGATGCCGTCCTGGAGGTCTTCAACCAATACTACTACACGATGGTCACCAATTCCGACCCCGTGTATTACAACTATATGTGGAACTACTACCAGGAGCATTTCAACTCCGATCCGCGCCTGCTGAGCGAAGCCCAGGGCCTGATAGCGGGCTTGCAGGAAGCAGGCGTGAACGTATTTCACACGGGTTTGGGCAGGAATCTGGCCGCGGAAGACCTGCTCCTGGCCAATGCCATCGTGGACATGCTGCTGGTGCGCCGCGCCTTCGCTTTGGACGATCTGGAGATAGGCTGCGCCTCGCTTTCCAGCTGGGGCGTGTCCACCGCGCAGGATTCCCTATTGGCCGGCTCATCCGTGATCACCCGCTTTTTGGATTGGAGCCAGAACACCGCCCTGATCGGCAATCCCGTCCTGGTGGTCCACCATCCTGCCGAAGCCGATGAACAGGAATGGCTGAGCTTCACCTGGCCCGGTTTCATTGGCGCGCTTTCCGCCATCTCCGCTTCCGGAACCTCGGCCTGGCTGAACATGGGCAACGACCACAGCGCGCCCAATCCGCAAAACCTTAGTCCCGTCGCCCAGGATCTGCGCCGCGGGATCGAACGCCTGGACGTCAATGCCGACGGGAACTCCGACGCGCTCGACGTTTACGCGGCGGTCAGCGCCGGAACGCACCTCTCCGGCACGATCATCCACGCCCTTAGCGAAAGCGCCCTGGGCATCATCCCACTGGTCGCGGAAACCAACAACACCGGCACCGCCTTGCGTTACTACGACAACAACGGCAACCTGCCCGGCAACCACCTCGCCGCCACCAACCACTTCCGCGTGCTGGCCTATCCCACTTGCTGCACCCGCTATTCCAACATCCAGGATTCGCTCCTCACCAACCACCACATGACCGCCAAACGCCAATGGAGCATGCTTTCGGGAGCTGCCGGACTGGAAACCAACCTCAGCGCCATGCAGTACACCCCCTCCACCGGATACATCCTCTGGTCCAGCGCCAGCCTTAGTTTGCCAGCCTATCTGAGCCCCGCCCAAACCCTTTCCGCCACTGCGCTCTTCGACTATCCCGTGGCGCTTGACGATGCCCTGATGCCCGCCCCGGAATGGAACGTGGCTTGCTGGCCCAATCCCCTGAACCGCTCTGCCAGCCTGAACGTGAAGAGCAGCCTGCCTTTTTCTGCCTGCCAGGTCTTCAACCTGCGCGGCCAGAGAGTTTCCACGGTTGAATTTGACCAGGCCAAAACCGAACACGACCTCAGTCTTCCGGAGTTGCCCAGCGGTCTGTATCTATTGCGTTTATCAAGTCCGGATGGCTGTTCCGCGCTGAAAAAACTCGTGCTCAGTAACTGAAGCCGGGAGCGCGTTAGACCGTAGCAAGGGTGCTTGAGCCTTGCGTTACCGGATACACTAACCAGACGGTTTCTGCCCATGCGCCCGCTATCATTGCGGGGTCATTGCGCGCTCAATACGGGTAAAGCCCGCAATGACCGCGCAATCACCCCGCAATGATCGCCGGAGGGAATTCTCCCGTCAAAACGCCATGGAACCTCAGCCTCTGCATGATCCCCAAGAGCGCAACAGCGCCTTTTCTATTGACAAAAACCGGGCGGGCAAATCTTGTTGCGTGATGGCGAAATGTAAGTGCCATTGCGGTTAAACGCAACATAAATGGAGAAGTTATGAAGATCCTCATCACCGGAGGAGCCGGCTTTATCGGCTCACATCTGGCGGAAAGACTGCTGGAAGACGGACATCAGGTCGGCATTATCGACAATTTGTCCACCGGCAGGCTGGAAAACATAGAAACATTCAAGGACAACGGCAATTTCCACTACACGATCGGCAGCGTGCTGAACCGCTCGCTGATGGAAAAACTGATGGCTGGCGTGGACCAGGTCTATCATCTGGCAGCGGCTGTGGGCGTGAAATACATCATCGAAAACCCCTTGCTCTCCCTCAAAACCAACATCGTGGGCACGGACAACGTGCTGGAACTGGCGAACAAACACAAAGCCAAGGTGCTGATCACTTCCACCTCGGAGATCTACGGCAAGAGCGAGAAAGTGCCCTTCAGCGAATACGACGACCGGCTGCTCGGTTCCACGCATATCAGCCGTTGGGGCTACAGCTGCAGCAAGGCGATCGATGAATTCATGGCCCTGGCTTATTTCCGGGAAAAACGCCTGCCCGTGGTGATAGTCCGCTGTTTCAACACTGTGGGGCCGCGCCAAACCGGCCAGTACGGCATGGTGCTGCCCAAGTTCATCAAGGCCGCGCTGCTGGACCAGCCGCTGATCGTGTACGGAAGCGGCAAACAGACGCGCTGCTTCGCCGACGTTTCGGACGTCGTGGAGGCCTTCATCAAGTTGATGGCCGCGCCAAACTGCCTGGGCGAGATCTTCAACGTGGGCACCACGGAATCCATCTCCATCGAAGACCTGGCCAGGAAGGTCAGGGATATGTGCGGCAGCAAGTCGCGCATCGATTACATGAGTTACGAAGACGCTTTCGAAGAGGGATTTGAGGATATGATGAACCGCATGCCCTCGCTGGACAAGATCAGGGAATACATCGGCTACGAGCCGCAATACAAGCTGGACGCGATCATCCAGCGCATGATCGAATATTATGAAAACTAAGTTGCTTCTGGCAATCCTGCTCTGCCTGGCCTTGGGGTTGGGCGCTCAGATCACGGTGCCCGCGCCCTCCCAGAACTTCATCTCCATCAGCGTGACTGGCTTCGTCGCCAATCCCGGCAGCTACCAACTGACGCCCCTGAACCGGATCTCCGACGCTCTGACGCTGGCCCGTTCCTTACCCCGGGAACCCGTCGCGGCGGAGTTTATGACTCCTCAACTGGCGCAGGAAGCGGCGCAGGACTCGCTCTTCGCAAACTTCCAGGGCCTGCGCAGCATCAAGTTGATCCGCGGCCGGGAAACCACAATCTGCGATTTGCTCAAATACCAGCGGACCGGCGATCTGGCGCAAAATCCCTTGCTGCGTGACGGCGACGTGATCGTGGTCCCCGCGGTCCACAACTCCGTCACCCTTTCCGGCGAGGTCTATCTGCCCGGCGAATATGAGTTCGTGGAAGGCGACGACCTGGGGGATCTGCTGGCTTTGGCGCAGGGCTTCACCTTGGGCGCGGATCGCGCGAATGTGCAAATCTACCGTTATAAAGAAAACCTCGTCGATTTCGACATCCTCCGCCATGACCTCCGCTCAGTTGATCCCGCCGCTATACCCCTGCGTGCCCATGACCGCGTTTCAGTAGTGCGGGACGCCGAATTCCGCCGGGCTTGGAAGATCACCGTGGAAGGCAGCGTCAAAGCCCCAGGAGAATATCTGCTCGGAGCAGGAACCACGCTCTACGACGTTTTGTTGCTTTGCGGCGGACCCACAGAGCGCGGAAACCTGAACAGCGCGATCTTTGCCAACCAACTGGGTACCCTGGAGCCGGATCCGGAGTTCGAGCGCCTGAAAACCCTGTCCATGGCGGATATGACGGTTTTGGAATACCACTTCATGCGCAACCGGCTGCGCCAGTTCCCCGGCAAATACAGCGTTGATGTAGCCCAGACCTGGTCTTCCCAGGGCGCCGAAGACAATCCCATCTTGCGTGACGGCGACTACCTCTTCGTGCCGGAAACGCTGGAAATGGTCGAAGTCAGCGGACAGGTCGTCAAACCCGGCCTCATTCCCTGGGCCGAAGGCAAAGACTGGCAGTATTACATCGCAGCAGCAGGAGGTTTGACCAACAATAGCCGCTGGAAAGGGATCCGCCTCATCAGCGGGTCGACCGGCAACTGGGTCAGACCCTCGAAGAAGGTAGCTGTCAATCCCGGCGACACCGTATTTGTGGCGCAAAAAACAGACCGCGATTTCTGGACCGATCTGAAAGACGTGCTTACCATCACGTCGCAGGTGGTCACCATATTCCTGGGCGTTCGCGCCATCTCAGCAAACTAAGGAGCAGAATCGATCTATGAAAGTACCACTGCTGGACCTGCATGCGCAATATGATCCGCTAAGGCCGCAAATACGCCAAGCGCTTGAACGTGTGCTGGCCGACCACCACTACATCATGGGACCCCAGGTGAAGGAACTGGAAGATAAGATGGCAGCCTACCTGGGGATCAAGCACGCCATCGGCTGCGCTTCGGGAACAGACGCGCTGGTGCTGGCGGTGAAAGCCCTGGGCATCGGCGAAGGCGATGAAGTTCTCACCACGCCCTTCACCTTTTTCGCCACAGCGTCTTCAATCTGGCGGAACCATGCCACGCCTCGCTTCGCCGACATCGACCCCCGCAGCTTCAACCTCGATCCGGATAAGCTAGAAGCCGCCATCACGCCGCGCACCAAGGCCATCATGCCCGTGCACCTCTTTGGCCAATCCTGCGATATGACGAAGATCATGGAGATCGCCCAAAAGCACGGCCTGGCGGTGATCGAAGACAACGCCCAGGGCATCGGCTGCACCTGGAACGGCAGGATGAGCTGCTCGTTCGGCGACATCGGAACGCTTTCCTTCTTCCCCAGCAAAAACCTTGGCGCAATGGGCGACGCGGGCATGTGCCTCACCAATTCCGACGAACTCGCCGCCAAACTGCGCCAACTGCGCGTGCATGGCGAAAACCCCAAGTATTACCACAAATGGGTGGGTCTGAACAGCCGCCTGGACACCCTGCAAGCCGCCATCCTGAATGTGAAACTGGACGCCCTCTCCGCTTGGAGCAAAGCGCGCCGGGCCAACGCCGCCTTCTACAACGAACAGCTGGCCGGCATTCCGCAGATCCGCACCCCGTTCATCGCTCCAGAAGCCGTTTCCATCTACAATCAATACACCCTGGTCTGCGAGCACCGCGACGAACTGCAGAAGCATCTGCAAGCCCAAGACATCGGCTGCGCCATATACTACCCCCTGCCGCTCCATCTGCAGGAATGCTTTGCCTCCCTGGGCTATCACCAAGGCGACTTCCCCGTAGCCGAACAACTGGCCGGCCAGGTGCTCTCCATTCCCATCTATCCGGAACTCAGCCTTCAGCAGAAGCAGTACGTGGTTGACGCGATCCACGCGTTTTACGGAGGCAGGAACTGATGAAACTCATAGTCTGCGTCAAGCAAGTGCCCAACACCACCGAGATCAGGATCGATCCCGCCACCAATACGCTGATCCGCGAAGGCGTGGAAAGCATCCTCAACCCCTTCGACACCTATGCCATCGAAGAAGCGGTGCGCCTGAAAGAGGCCCAGGGCGGCACCGTTACGGCCATCTGCATGGGTCCGCCCCAAGCCGAAGCAACCCTCCGGGAAGCCGTCTCACTGGGTGTGGACGACATCATCCTGCTTTCCGACAGGCGTTTTGCCGGAGCGGATACCTGGGCCACCAGTTTGACCCTGGCCGCAGCGATCCGCAAACTGGGCGAATACGACCTTATCCTCACCGGCCAGCAAGCCATCGATGGCGATACAGCGCAGGTGGGGCCTGGCATCGCGGCACATCTGGGCATCCCGCAAACCTGCTTCGTGCGGCACGTCGAGGAAGTCAAACCCTGCAACATAACGCTGCAGCGCCTGATGGAAGACGGTTTCGACCGGGTCCGCATCAAGCTCCCCGCCGTTGTTTCCGTGGTCAAGGAGATCAATTCACCCCGCTTGCCTTCCCTGCGCGGAAAACGCAATGCCAAGACCGTCGAAATGACGGTCTGGAACGCCGACGATCTCGGACTGGACGAAAAGGACATCGGCCTCAACGGTTCGCCCACCCAAGTGATGAACATCTTCACGCCCAAGCACGATAAACTGGTGCAGAAGTTTGCAGGGCCGGCTGAAGAAGCGGTGGAACTGGTCGTGAAGACCCTTAGCGACCTTACCAAACGAGGTTGACCAGATGCTCCACTACCCCAATATCGACCCCAACATGCTTCAGTTCAACCTCTTCGGCAGGGAGTTCGCCATCCGCTGGTACGGCTTCCTCTACGTTTTAAGCTTCATCATCGCCTACATCTTCTACCGCTACACGCTTAAACTCAAAGGCGTCAAGGTCACCCGCGAACAATATGAAGGCATCATTTTCGCCGCGATGCTGGGCGTGATCTTGGGCGGCAGGCTGGGCTACGTTCTGTTTTACAACCTGCCCTACTATCTGCGGCATCCTCTGGAGGTCTTTTTTGTCTGGCAAGGGGGGATGTCGTTCCATGGCGGCGCTTTGGGCGTGATCATCGCCGGGCTGATTTTCCTCAAGCGGCAGAAATTGCAATTCTACCCCCTGGCTGATCCCATGATGCCCTTCGCGGCAATCGGCCTTGGTTTGGGCAGGCTGGGCAACTTCATCAATGCCGAGCTCTGGGGCAAGGTGACCGCGCTGCCTTGGGGAATGGTGTTTCCGGAGGCCGGAGCCAAACCGCGCCACCCCTCCCAACTTTACGAAGCTTTGCTGGAAGGCCTGGCGCTGTTTCTGGTTTCGCTGCTGCTGCTGAAACGCCGGCTCAAGGACGGAGTGGTGTTTTGGGCTTTCATCGGCTTGTATGGCGTGTTTCGCTTTTTCATCGAATTCGTGAGGGTTCCGGACGATCTGGATGTATATAGGAAGTATGGATATTTCCTGGGATTCATGACCATCGGCCAGATCCTCAGCGCGCTGATGATAGTGGCGGCGGCGATCGGGATCTGGCACATCTATCGTAAGAAACCGGAGAAGAAAGAACAATGACCTTAAAGTCAACCGCGATCCTTGCGCTGGCCGCACTGCTTCTGTTGGGAGCCTGCGCCGGCTTCAAACCCGCCGATAAAACCGCCCTGCTGAGGGCTGAACTGCAAAAGTGGCAGGATTTCAGCTCCGACGGCGTAGTCCAGGCCACTCATTCCGGCCTGACCTTGCGCAAGCTCTTCGTTTTGAACAAAGCCTCGGACGCTGCCCGCCTCGACCTTTTTGACGGCGGCGCGTTCGGAGTAAATCCCGAGCCCCTGGTTTCGCTCTATCTGGGCGAATACCTGGCGGTCCGTTCGCCGCTGCTGCCCCAACTGGAAGGCCTGGCGCAGACGGCCATCAAGCCGGAACACACCCTTGGCGTCCTCAGCGATCCCGATTCCCTGATCCAGCGCTATGGCCAGGAGATCCTGGACACCGGCAAATTAGTACTCGATAGCGCCGAACTGCAGTTCTCGGACGCCATGCAACTGGTGAAGATCAGCGAACGCCAATCCGGCGCGGAACTCAACGTCAGTTACACCGCCAAGGGCGATCCGGACAAGGTTTCCCTGGTATTGGACAAAAACACCCAGGTACTCCTGCTGGTGGACAACATCAGCTACGGCGAAGCCCAGGTTACCGCGCTGCCCCGCCCCGAACAACTTCCCCTGGTGGACGAACTGCTGGACGCTCTGGAAGAACTGATGCCTGGCGCGGAAGGATTTTAGCCTGTGATCAGCCGCTATTCCCTGCCGGAAATGGAGCGTGTCTGGACCCTCCAGAACCGCTATGAATGCTGGCTGGAAGTGGAACTTGCCGCATCGCGCGCCATGCACGACCTGGGCTTGATCCCGGACTCCGATTGGGAAGCGATCTCGCAAAAGGCGGATTTCGACCCCGAACGCATCGAAGAGATCGAAGCCGTCACCAAGCACGACGTCATCGCTTTCCTCACCAACGTCGCCGAATATGTGGGCGAGCCTGCCCGCTGGATCCATTTCGGCCTCACTTCATCCGACGTTTTGGACACCGCCACGGCCTTGCAACTAAAGCAATCCGGAGAACTCATCCTCACCGAACTGCATCGCCTGGCTGAAACCCTCAAACTCAAAGCCCGCGAATACAAAAACGCCATCTGCATGGGCAGGTCGCACGGAATCCATGCCGAGCCCACCAGCTTCGGCCTCAAATTCGCCCTCTGGCACGACGAAACCCGGCGCAACATAGAGCGCCTGCAAGACGCGATCCAAACCATCGCCGTCGGCCAATTCAGCGGCGCCGTGGGCAACTACGCCCATGTGGACCCCCGTGTGGAAGAACTGGCCTGCAAATATCTGGACCTCAGCCCCGTGAATATCTCCACCCAGGTCATCCAGCGCGACCGCCACGCCTTTTTCCTGGCCGAACTCGCCCTCATCGGCACCTTGCTGGAAAAGATCGCCCTGGAGGTCCGCCATCTGCAGCGCACGGAAGTCCAGGAAGCCGAGGAGAACTTTTCCGGCGGCCAGAAAGGCTCGTCCGCCATGCCCCACAAACGCAATCCCATACTCAGCGAGCAGCTTTGCGGGCTGGCCCGCCTCTTGCGCAGCAACGCCCATGCCGCCATGGAAAACAACGCCCTGTGGCACGAACGCGACATTTCCCATTCCAGCGTGGAGCGCGTAATCCTGCCCGATTCCTGCATCCTGGCGCATTACATGCTTTCCCGCTGCTGTTCCCTGATTTCCAACCTCGGCGCCTTTCCCCAGAACATGAAGGCCAATCTGGAACTCACCAACGGCCTCGTCTTTTCCCAGGCGCTGCTCTTGCATCTGGTCCAGAAAGGCGTTTCCCGCGAGACTGCCTACTCCCTGGTGCAGGAAAACGCCCGCCACTGCTGGGAAAGCGGCAAACCTTTCCAGGACCAGGTGCTGTCCGATGCCCGGATCACAGCTTTGCTGCCAACTTCGGAAATTAAAGACATCTTTAACTACGACAGGTATTTACGCCATGTGGATACCATCTACAAACGCTGCGGGATCAGTTGAAACTGGTCTTCCGCGCCAAACCAAGCACAAGGAGCTTACCATGAAAGCACTCATTATCTGCGTCTTCGCCCTCTGCATGCTGCTGCCCCTGGCCTTGCTGGCCGAAACCTACAACATTGAAGGTTACTGGCACAATGCCGAGAAAACCAGCAAAATTCAGATCTACAAAACCACCTCCGGAACCTACGCCGGCAAGATCGTCTGGCTCAAAGAACCCAACAACGCCGCCGGCAAACCCAAAGTGGACGACAAGAACCCGGACAAGGAACTGCGCAGCCGCCCGCTGCTCAACCTCGTGATCGTCAAGGGCCTCACTTCCAAAGGCAGCAACAAGTACGACAGCGGAACCATCTACGATCCCAAATCCGGAAACACCTATTCCAGCAAGGGCGAGCTCACCGGCCCGAACGTCTTGAAACTGCGAGGTTTCATCGGCATATCGCTGGTGGGGCGCACCGAAACCTGGACCCGGGCGAACAAATAAGCCGTTCCCTGCAGCTGGGCCTGGAGCCCGCCAGATCCGCAACAACGTTTTGACTGACGTCTGTCAACTGAGGATTTATGCTTGAAAAACCCGGCAAATTCCTGCTCTCGGAGGCTGCCAGCCTGCGCAGGATCAAGTTCGCCCAGTTTCGCGCCCAAGTGCCCGCGCTGGTTTTGCTGGCCCTGGCCATCGCCCTGAACGCCTTTTTCCCCAGCCGCAACCTCTATTCGCTGGCCCTGGCGCTCGCTGTGGTTGCCATCGCCTGGTACCTGTTCATCGGCCTCAATTACCGCTTCCGGCAAAAGATCCTGCAGCCGCCTGCTTCCGCGCTGGTTTCACCCCTTAGCGGCAAAATCAGCTTTATCCGCCATGGCGATGGCGTCACGCTCTTGGGGATCCGCAAGATCCTTTTGGACCGGGTCGAAATCCGCAGTCCGCACGCTTCCTGCCGCCTCGAAAACGGCGCGCTGCTGGTGGATGGAATGGCCGGGAAAGTCAGCTTCCGCTTCAGTTTCCGCCGGATCGAGTGGTTTCCCAAGCCGGATTTCCGCGCCGGCACCCTGATCGGAATGGCAGTGGGAGCAGGCACCTGCACGGTATCCCTGCCCGGTAAACCGGACTTGCAAGTGGCTGTGGACAGCGCTGTGGACGCCGGCGACATCCTGCTGGAAGAATTTTCCAGCCTGCCCATGCAGCCATCGCGCGAACCGGAACTGACCCTGGCCGGAAAGCAGGATCCAAGCACATCAAAGGAGAGTCTATGACCCCTGCCTCTTCATTTTTCAAACCTCTGGCCATCGCCTTCCTGCTGCTGGGAATCCTTGGCTGCGCCGTGCTTTTGGCCCGCTCGCCCAAACACGACACCGTGGAGGAAGCCGAGATCGGCGAAGCCTCCGGAATCGCCGCCAGCCGCCAAACCCCCGGCCTGCTCTATACGCACAACGACTCGGGCAACAAGCCCGTGGTCTATGTATTGAACGAGCGCGGCCTGATGCCTGCCAGGATCTCGCTGCCCTATATCACCAACCGCGATTGGGAAGACATCGCCGTGGGCGTGGACCCCGCTGACGGCAAATCCTACGTTTACATCGGCGAGATCGGCGACAACGGCGCGGTGTACCCCTCCTGTTCCATCTACAGGTTTGCCGAACCGGAGATCGCCGATACCCTGATCACCATCGGGCAAGTCGACCGCATCGAGTTCGTCTATGAAGACGGTCCACGCGACGCCGAAGCGCTCTTTGCCGATCCCCTTACAGGCGACCTCTATGTGATCAGCAAGCGCGAAACCAACCCCGGCCTCTACCTGCTGGCCTATCCCCAATCGTTCGACTCCCTGAACACCGCCTACCGGGTGGCCAGCCTGCCCTACAACTGGATCACCGCGGCCGACATCTCCCCCAATGGAAAATCAATCCTGGTAAAAACTTACTCCAGCGTGCACCTGTACAAACGCGGCGCGAAAAAGAGCGTGGCAGCCGCCCTGAAACGCAAATATAAATCCCTGCCCTACCGTTTGGAAGACCAGGGCGAAGCCATCGCCTGGGATGCCCAGGGCAAGGGCTATTTCACCATCAGCGAACGCTTGGGCGAAACTCCGGTGGAACTGTACTACTACAAATGAGTTAACGCCTTAATCCCGTTATCTGAATCCGGGTTTTCCGCCCGGATTTTTTTGTGGTATTTTTTTGTTTTCTGCGAAAAAATCCAGGTTCGGTTCCCGTGGCTAGCAGTCAATCACTTGTCAATCACTAGTCAATCACTAGTCAACAATTGAGAAGTGATTGACTAGTGATTGACAAGTGATTGACTGCAACCCGCCAGGGCAAAACCATAAGCGATAGCGATTCAATGGGATAGATTTGGCTCTCTTGCAAACCGGGGAAATAAGCCCAGGCTGCTGAACTGGCGGTTAATGCACCATTATCGTCCTGCTCCACATCTGGTCGTGCCACGTATGCGGCGCTGAAGGTGTTAGTAGTTGACAGAAAACACACTCCCTGCCAAACTGCCGCGCAAGTGAATCCCTTCAAGAGGTGGCCATGATGAGAGTCAGTTTACGCCGCTGGATCGTTCTTGCGGCATGCCTGGGAACGTTCGCGCTGGCGCATGCCCAATTTGGAGGCGGAACCGGCACTCCGGAGGACCCCTATCTCATCCTGACAGCCAACCAGTTGGATAGCCTGCGCTTCCATCCGGACGCGTCTTTCCGGCAAATCGCGGACATCGACCTGAACCAATATCCCTATAATACCGGCAATGGCTGGGTCTCTTTATGCTCCAGCACCCATCCTTTCACCGGCGTGTATGATGGCAATGGGCTGCGCATTCTGAATCTACGGATCAGCGGCGGCCAAAATATCAAGGGGCTGTTCCTCAAATTGCAGAACGCTGAGGTGCGCGATTTGGAATTGGAAGCTGTCCAGATCGAGGATGGCAGCACTTTGGGCGGTATTTCCGGAGTAGCGGACGACAGCCTGATCATGGGTTGCGTGGTGAGCGGCTCGATATCCGGCTATGATATTTTGGGTGGCATCGCGGGAGATATAGCTGGCTGCGAGATCAGCGCTTGCGAGGTGGATCTCTACCTGTTGGGACATGAGGCAGGAGGAGGGATTGCAGGCTGGGCGGTCAATTCGCAGATCACCGGTTGCACCGCGCACTTCAGTTACGGCTATATGTTTGCTGGATTTGGCGGCATCACGGGATACGCGTTCAATTATTCCCATATCGCAGACTGCCAGGTGTCAGGAGAGATGCGGGGCGGCGGGCCACATGGCGGCATCGTGGGCGAAATGCAGTATGGCACGATCTCCAACTGCCGCGCTGCACACGGCTTCCTTCAGGCTGCAGGACCTGTGGGCGGGATCATCGGATGTGCCTATGTCGCGGTGGACGTCCTGGATTGCCGCAGTTCGCTGTTTGTGCGTGGCAGCGGGCCTGTGGGCGGAATCGCCGGCAGTGTGGAAAATGGCTCCTTCCTGCAAAGATGCTCCGCGGGCGGAAACGTGGAAGGCACCTGGATCACAGGAGGTTTCGCAGGGGCTGTGACTTATGGCCACATATCCGATTGCTTCAGCCGGGGCAACGTATCCGGGCATCAATCGACCGGAGGATTCGCGGGCAGCATCGGCCAGCCGCAAAGCACTCTGCAAAACTGCTATTCCACCGGTGCGGTAACAGCAACCGGATTGTATATGGGTGGCTTTATCGGAGATTCCGGAAGCGCCATGATCAACGCCTGCTATTGGGATGTGGAGACCTCGGGCTGCGCGGCTTCGGCCGCCGGAATGGGTAGAACTACAGAGCAAATGACCTGGCCCTATAGCGCTGATACTTACCAGGGTTGGGATTTCACCAACGTCTGGGAACATGACCCGCAATTCCTGCAGGGTGGCTATCCTTTGCTTCCGAATCCCAATGTGCATGCTGCCGATCCCTGTATTCCGCCAGCCATGGCCCCCATCTTGCAGGTAGATCCAAATCCCTTCCAGACGCGCACGCGCATCAGTTTTAGCCTGGCAGAAAGGACCACGGCGCGGCTGGATGTATTCGATATCCGGGGAAGGAAGATCACGACCCTGAGAGAGGGACATGGCGCATGCGGAGAGCAGAACCTGGAATGGGATGGCCGGGATGGAAACGGCCAGCCATTACCCGCGGGAATATATATCCTGAGGTTGCGCAGCGGAAAGTCCGTCACGGCCCGCAAACTCACTCTGATCAAGTGAAACCAGTCCTAAACTCGATTTACCTTGTAGAGCAGCCTGCCAATGCTGCTGAACCGGCGATCACAGCAGCATCGGCAGGCTGCTCGACGTTCAGAATTCCAGCAAAAAGGTCACAGGCCCGGCATTGACCAAAGAGACCTGCATGTCCGCGGCGAAGATGCCGGTCTGGACAGGGACGGAGCCTTCGCGCAGCAGACGGACGAATTCGCCGTAGAGTTGCTCCGCCAATTGTGGTGGAGCGGCGGGTGTGAAATCGGGCCTTCTGCCCCGGCTGCAATCCGCATACAGCGTGAATTGCGAGACCACGAGCAGGCTGCCTTGCACGTCTTCCACATTCAAATTGAGTTTACCCTCGGCATCGCTGAAGACGCGCATGGAGAGGACCTTTTTGACCGCTGCGGGCAGGATTCCCGCGCTGTCGTCGCGCCCGAAACCAGCGAACAGCAATAAGCCCGGACCGATCGAGCCGACTACGCGGCCTTCCACTTCAACTCCGGCGGAGCTGACTCTTTGGACCAGGACGCGCATCAGTCGATACGGAAGCGGTGGACTTCCCAGCAGCCGGCTTCATCCAACCAGACGGAGCCGGAACTGAAAGGCGGGATGATGATCTGCACGCGGCCGAAACTGACGCCCGGCTTGTTGAATCCGGCGGAGATGGACTGCTTGTTCCAGTCCTTGCCGGTCTTCAGTTTGGCCTTGTCTTTGCTGAAGATGCCGCCGCTCTGGCTGAAAGTGACGAAGCGCAGCGTGATGGAGGGTCCCTTCGCTTCCGTGCATTTGGCGCTCAGACGCGTGTAATAGCCGCCGTAACGGCTCACTTTGAAAGCGTCCGAAAGCAGGGTCACCGTGTTGTCCGAGGCGTCGACGCGCAGGGAGGAACTGCCTTGCAGGGCTTCCTTGCCGTCGATGACCACGGTGGCAGGTTTGGGATCCTTGCCGTCAGACTGCACGGTCCAGCCCAGAAGCGCTTCGCCGGGATCCAGCGAATAGGCGTTGAACCCTGGATTGGAAAGGAGATTGGGCACTCCCTCGGTGTCTTTGTCCTGATAGGCCAGGCTGGAATGGACAAAGCAGGAAGCGCTGAAGATGAGGGTCAAGAGAAGCAAAAAAGTAAAGACATAACGTAGTCTCATATCATGAAACCTCTTTCGTTTATGTATTTGAGTACCACACCCACGGCCAGGGCGTTGATCAGCAGGTTCGAACCGCCGTAACTGATGAAGGGCAGGGGGATGCCCGTAGCCGGAACCAAGCCGATATTCATTCCGATATTGATGAAGGTCTGAAACATCAGATAGGCCAGGATGCCCGCCGAAGCGATCTTGCGTTCCTTGATCTTCAATTCGCCCTGGTCGTGGATCAGGCGCAAAAAGAAGAGCGTGAACACGAACAGCAGCAGCAGGCTGCCCAGAAAGCCAAACTCTTCGCCGATGACGCTGAAGATGAAGTCCGTATGGCGTTCGGGCAGGAAGTTCATGTTCTTCTGCGTGCCTTGCAGCCAGCCTTTGCCGATCACCGCGCCGCTGCCAACGGCGATCTTGGCCTGGATGATCTGGTAGCCTGCTCCGAGGGGATCGCGCAGGGGGTCGATGAAGGACAGCACGCGGTCTTGCTGGTAGTTTTTGAGGCTGTTCCAGAAGACCGGCATGATCAGGGCCAGGAAGATATTGATGCTGGCGGTGATGGAGATGGCGATCCAGGACAAGCGCGCCCTGAGCAGCAAATAGATCAGCCCCAAGATCCAGGCCACAATCGCCACCCACCACAACGACGACACGATGCTGACCACCGGGCTCACCATCAGGAGAATGTAGATCAGCGGCACTTCCGCGGCCACCAGCATCGCCAGCAGGCTGAACATGAAGACCAGGGTGGTGCCGAAATCCGGCTCGATGAAGATCAGGAGCACGGGCAGCAGTGTGATTCCGGCTCCGTAGAGGATCTGGCGTACTTCGCTCAAATGCTGTTTGGAGATCACTTTCGCCACCAAAAGGATGGTGAGGATCTTGGCGCTTTCCGAGGGCTGGAAATTGAAGCCGGGAAAACTGAACCAGCGATGGGAGCCGTTGACCGCCGGCGTGAACAGCACCAGGATCAGCAGCAGGATATTGAGCACAAAGGCAGGCAGGATGAGGAGGTCGAAGATGGGCATGGGCAGCCGGAGCAGCAGCAGTATGGCTCCGATGGCCAGCGCGGAAAAGATGATCTGCTTCCACCAGTTGTTTTGTGTGGCGGTGAAATCGCCGATCGAGGTGGTGGTGGCGGTGAAGATCGCCACGCAGCCCATTACGATCAAGGCCAGCAGATAGGCGGCCAGCACGAAGTCGAACTTGCGGCGGCTGATCATTGCGGCGCTTCTTCCGGCGGAGTTTCCGCGGGCAGCACTTCCGGCGGAACTTCAGGCGGGGCTTCTTCTGCAGGCGGAGCGTCCGCTTCCGTCCTGAATTGGGGGGGGATCGGTGCTGGGGTCTTGATCCGCTTCAGGTTGCCGATGTAGTAGTTGAAGATCTTGTTGGCGACCGGAGCGCAGACTCCTCCACCGCCGCCAGCGTTTTCCATGAAGACCGTGACCACGATCTCCGGCTTGTCCGTCACAATGTAGCCGGTGAACCAGGCGTGGGTCATCTTGCCCATGTAGTTTTCCGCCGAACCGGTTTTACCATAGGTGGTGGTGCCGGGCACGTTGATGGCGCGGGCGGTTCCTCCGGGGGCATTGGTGACCGCCCACAGGGCATCGTGGATGATCTGCAGGGTGCTGGCTTTCCAGGGCAGCCGGTGCTTGTGCAGGGGCTGGACTTGTTCCCGGGTGATCCGGCTGCGTCCGATGGTGCTTACCAGGAGGTGCGGCTGGATCCACAGGCCGTCTCTGGCGACAGCCGCGAAGAAGGTATTGATCTGCAGCGGGGTGGTCAGCACTTCGCCCTGTCCGATGGCCAGATTCGCCTTGTAGCCGTTCAAGCCGCCGCGGATCTTGCGTTGGCCTCGGTAATAAGCGGTGTTGGGGTAAAATCCGTCGCGTTCGTTCGGCAGGTCGATTCCGGTCTTGTCCACCACTCCGCAGGCTTTGGCATGGGCGTAAACGGCGTCCAGGTCCATGCGGTTGATCAGGTCGTAGAAAAACACGTCGCAGGAAACGCGGTGCGCGTCCACGATGCTGAGCGAGCCATGACCCCGCGAGGTCCAGCATTTGAAGAAACGGTTGCCGATGCGCATTCCGCCCACACAGGAAGCCAGATGCGTGTTGCGGTCGATGACCCCGGTTTCCAGCCCCTTGGATCCGGTGACGGGCTTGAACACCGATCCCGGCGGATAACTGGCATGGATGATCCTGTCCATGAGCGGCCTGTTGGACGAGTTCAGTTCCGCCCAAACTTCCGGGCTGATGCTGTGCATGAAGACGTTGGGATCGTAGTCCGGCTTGCTAAGATAAGCCAGGATCCCGCCGGTTTTGACGTCGGTGACGATGATGCAGCCTTTGCGTCCCGCGGGAAAAACGTCGTTGGCGTAGGACTGCAGGTCGTTATCGATGCTGAGGACCAGGCTGAGGCCGTTCTGAGGCGGTACGGAGATGTTTTCGCGGAAGAATTCCAAACTCTTGCCCTGGGCGTCCACCTGGATGATCTCCTTGCCGTCAGTTCCGCGCAGCAAGACCTCGTAATAGCGTTCCAGCCCGGTCTTGCCCAGATAGGCGTTCAGGGAATAGTCCTCTTCCTTGTAGAGCAGGTATTCCTTTTCGTCGATGCGGCCAACGTAGCCCGTGAAATGATTGGTATAGCCGTAGCTGCGGGTAGTTCCGTTGTGGAAGGTGAGTTCCGGAAATTCATCCAGGCGCTCGGAAAGGGTCAGGACCTTCTCGTAGGGGATGTTATCCGCCAGAAGGATCTCTTCGTAGGTCTTGAACCGCTGGGCAACCACCAGCTGCCGCAAATCTTCGGGCTTGATCGCGAAATTGGCGGAGAGGAACTTGCCCAGGGCTGGCAAGTTGGCGATCTTGCCGCTGGTGAGGTATAGGTTGTGGGAAGGGATGTTGGTGACGATGGGGCGGAACTTGCTGTCGAAGATCTCGCCCCGCGTGGCTACCACCCTGCGGATCCGCACAAAGTTGCTTTCCGCGATCTTTTTGTAATAGCCTCCGCGCACCACTTGCAGGCGGAACAAAGCCCCCACCAGGGTCAGGATCAGCACGCCCAGGCAAATCCGGAAAACCAGGGAGGGAATGCTTCTATTCATGGCGCACGGTCAACTGCAGCCGGGAAAGGAACTGCAGGGTCCAAAACACGATGAAACTCACCGCCAGGTCGTAGACAAAGGCGATCCCTGTCAGGCTCAGCAAATGGCGGTCGAAGCCATATACAGCGCCCAGGACGAGGAATTCCCCCAAGTGGAAGATGAGGTTGGCCAGCAGCAGCGTGAGCATCCTTGCCAATACGCTGGAAGCCTCGAAAGGCCGGCGAAAGAGGTCCGTGGCCAGCGCCATGAGCGTAAAGACCAGGGCGTGCGCTCCGAAGGATTCCGGCAGCGTGGTGTCGTAGAGCAGGCCGATCAGGAATCCGATGATCAGCACGGGCTTGAGTTCGCGGGTCCACACCAGATAGACCAGCCAGGGGATGAGGATGTTCGGGATCACGCCAAAGGCCTCGAACACAGGCATGGCGAGCAACTGGACGTAGAGGTAGATGAGGCCGAGGATGAACGCCCAGATGGTGTGGAAACGCATGTCAATCCAGCTTGCGGACAATGCACAGGGGCGTCAGTTCGTCGTCCTGTCCCTGCGGATTATCCTTCATCACTTGTTCCAGAAAGTGTTTGGAGACGCCCTTGCTGGCGCCGATCATCCAGCAGCCGCCGATGTCGTTGATGTCCATCACGGCGATGGGATAGCCAAATTCGTCGGAGAGTTCCTGCGCCACTTTTTCCGGATGCAGGGGGCCTTTGATCACGGTGTGGGTGTAAGGTTCCACGGGCGAGGTTTCCGCCGCGTCGATCAACGCGGCCTGCTTGCCGGCCAAACGGTAGAAATCCCCGCTGCGCCCCAAGGCTTTGGTCAGGCCTCCGATCACGGCTGCGAAAGCGATGCGGAAGGCGCCGCACTCGTCGATGGCGCATTGCATGCTGGCGGGCGAACCCAGGCCGGTGCCATAGGGCACGCGCATCACATGGTTGGAAAGGAAGCGGGCCAAGCGGCTGGGCTTGATCTGATCGACGGGAATGGCCCGGCCTTGCGTGATTGCCAGGGGGCTTTCGCTGAGGGTGAGGATGTCGCCTTCTTTCAGCAGCGGCAGGGCATACTCCCGGATGATGTCGGCCATGTTGTCGTCTGAGGAGAGGATCCTGGTGGCCACCGGGATGCGTTCCACGCGGATGTTGTTCACAAAGATCACCGGTGAGAGGTTCTTGCTTTTATTCATTGGGCGCCTTCTATTTCAGGATGAAAACGTGTTCCAGGTTTTCCACCAGGGTAAAGGGCGTGATTTCGGCGCTGATGAACAGGTAGTCCTGCGATTCGCTGATGCGGGATATGGTGCCCACCGGATACCCTTTGGGAAAGAGGGTGGAAAGGTTGGAGGTGACGATCGTGTCGCCGGTGCTGATCTCCGATCCCAGCTTGATCATGTTCATCATGATCCGCCCGCCGAGATCCGACTGCAGGATGCCCTGGACGCTGGTCTGCTTGTCCATCACGGTAACCTGGAACTGGGGGTTGCTGAGCGGCAAAACCACGCTGTGGCTGGAAGAAACGGAAACCACCTTGCCCACGATGCCCGTTGCCGAAATCACCGGACGGTCTTTGCGGACGCCGTTGACCAGGCCCTTGTCCACGATCAGGTTGCGCTGGTGGAATTGCCCGGAATAGCCAATCACTTCGGCCATGTCGAAGCCGACGTCGCCGGTCTCGAAACTGATGGCCTGGCGGGGGTCGCTTTCCTTGAGGGCGTTGGACAGACGCAGGTTGACCAGGGTTTTTTCCGCCAGTTCGCGGCGCAGCCTGGCGATCTCGTTTTTGAGGGTGGTATTGGTTTTTATCACTTTGAGGGAATGGGTGAAGGGGATGAACACCGTCCGCCCGAGCAAATCAGCCCGTTTGACCCTGGATTGGGTGCTGCCCAGCAAACAGGCCAGGGCCAGCACAGCCAAAACCAAAGGCAGCAGATAGTTTTTCACAGATTCAGTCCTTTCCTGCTAGGTTCGGCACCAGGCCGAAACCAAGGTTAACTAGGGCCAGTATGGATCCCTGGCCCAGGATCAGTCTTCGATACGCTTGATCAGGACTTCGCGATAGCGGTCAACGTCGTCCAGCACCTTGCCGGCGCCTTTCACAACGCATTCCAGGGGATCGGGGACCACATACACGGGCAGGTCCACCGTTTTGGAGATCTTTTCGTCCAGGCCTTTCAGCAAGGCTCCGCCTCCAGTGAGGAAGATTCCGCGTTCGGCGATGTCGGCGGAAAGCTCCGGCGCGGTGCGTTCAAAGAGGCGCTTGATGGCGTCGATCATGGTGGCTACGGTTTCGGAGAGGGCTTCGCGGATCTCTTCGGAAGTGATCTTGATGGTGACGGGGAAGCCGGAAACGATATCGCGGCCGCGGACGTCCATCGCCAGTTCCTGCTTGAGCGGATAGGCGCTGCCGATCTGCATCTTGATCTTTTCCGCGGTCTGCAAGCCCACGTGGAGGTTATTCTTTTTGCGCAGGTAACTGATCACGTCGGTGTCCAGTTTGTCGCCGCCGACACGGATGGAATTGTGCACCACGATGTGCGAAAGCGAGATCACGCCGATCTCGCTGGTGCCGCCGCCGATGTCCATCACCATGTTACCGAAGGCCTGGTCGATGGGCAGGTCCGCTCCAATCGCTGCAGCCACGGGCTCGGAGATGAGAAAGACTTCGCGGGCTCCGGCATGCAGGGCGCTATCGCGCACAGCGCGTTTTTCCACTTCCGTAATCCCGGAAGGAACGCAGACGATGACCCGGGGACGCACCAGCAGGCGCTTTTTCTGGGCGCGCATGATCAAATTGCGCAGCATCAGTTCGGTCACCTGGAAATCGGCGATCACGCCGTCTTTTAGGGGCTTGATCACGCGCACTTCGTCCGGGTTTTTGCCCAGCATCACCTTGGCCTGGTGGCCGATGGCGATGATCTTCTTGCTGTCGTTGGAAACAGCCACCACGGATGGCTCGTCGATCACGATCCCGGAATTCTTCTTGTACACGAGGGTGTTGGCAGTGCCCAAATCGATGGCGATATCGTTGGCCATCATGCCGAACAAATCGAAAAATGACATCTAAACCTCTCTATCTCAGAGCCTGGCACAATTGGCGCAGCTCCGCAAACTAGCAAAATCCTATCTTAACACAATGATTTTCGCGGCTCACCCTCTGTC
Source organism: uncultured Candidatus Cloacimonadota bacterium (assembly GCA_964429035.1). Classification (GTDB taxonomy): domain Bacteria; phylum Cloacimonadota; class Cloacimonadia; order Cloacimonadales; family Cloacimonadaceae; genus Syntrophosphaera. The sequence goes on from CAYSAT010000018.1 coordinate 26,647, forward strand.
AAGTAAAAAGCACGGACGCGGATTTCCCGCTATCATTGCGGGGTAACTGCGCGCTCATTGCGCGCTTTGCCCGTAATGAGCGCGCAATGACCCCGCGTTGGTAACGGGAGCCTGGCGGGTCTGCGGAGACGCGGGGATGAAGATTGGATCTTGTAAGGATATGGCTGAGATTGGGGGCCATCTTTCAAACCGAGTGGGCAAGCCCGGAGGGTGCAGGATGGTAGGCGGGTGATTCATCGCCCATGCCAAACGAGAAGCCATTATGCAATCAACCGGTTTCAACCGGTGCAGGACTTTACTGGCAAGGACCTTGAGAACCTCTCAGATGCTGGATGAATATACCCGGAAGTCCTGCACTCATTGAAATGAGTTGATCACAAAATGGTGTGGAGATTGGTTCATGCTACACGGGCGATAAATCACCCGCCTACCGTCCTGCACCCGCTGAAGCGGGTTTGCCACCGGGCCAGGTTCACAGGGTTACCCACTCGGTTTGGAAGAGAGCCTTTCAAACCGAGTGGGCAAGCCCCATGAGGCAATTTGTATTCGAGCACCTCCTCTTCTGCTCTGCCCAGAACAAAGAACAAGAGCAGTTATGGGAACTGCACCCAATCAAGCATGCTGTGTTTTCCCAGCTTGCCCCATAGGGACCAGGACTCCGTAACGACGGGTTTCTAACCCGGCGCTACCCTAACGTGTAGTCCCTCATAATCAGGTACACCCCACCCCAGCCAGAATGCCGCGTGCATTTTAGCTGGGGTGGGGTGTATCTGGTCAAAATCGAGTCTCTCTCTGGCACTGAACGCCGGGTTAGAAACCCGTCGCTACTATCACCCTGTCCCTACAGGACAAGCTGGCCGGAATGTATCAATGTGAGTTGGAACCGGATCTAATCCCTGCGCACCAAAACTACCCTCGCTGTGTGAACCTGCCTGCCGATCTCGGCCTGGATGATGTACACTCCCGAGGGAACCGGCTTGCCCCGGCGATCGATGCCATTCCAGGTCAGAGCGGCGATTCCGGCCTCGGCGTAATAGCGCTCTTCCTGCCAGACCCTTTCACCACGGGAGTTGTAGATGCAGGCTGTAAGCAGCCCCCCACCGTCCATCCGGATCCGCAGCGTTGTGCTGCCGCTGAAAGGATTGGGTCCGGCGAGGACTGCTGGCGTGTTTTCGCCTGGTTTGCCGGCACAAGCTGCCGTTTCTGGCTGAATGCCGCGGGGTTCAAAGGCGGGGAGCGTGAAATCGCGGAAATGCGCCGGCGCTTCGCTGCGGGAAAGCACCACCAGTTCCAGAGGCTTGAGTTCGATGTCGCGGGGTCCGGGATATTGGGTGCGGACGGCGATGAACTGGCCAGGGAAAACCTTGTAGGAAAGCTGGTGGCTGGAACCCTCGGTGGGCGAATTGCGGAAGACGTAGAGGCGGCTGCCGTCGGACATCACGAAGTTGAAGATCCCGGTCTGATAATTCAGTAGGTAGGGACGAAGCCTCGCCAGAGCGTTGTTCAGGCCATACAGGACGTCGTTCTGGCTGGCGCTGATGTGGCACATCAGATAGTGGAAAAACACTTCCGTATCCACCCACTGGAGGGGATTCGCATTGCCGAAATGATTGCTGGGATGCAAGGCAAACCAGTTTACGCCGGGGTTGAGCTGGTTGATGCGGTTGATCATGAAAGCCCGGGCGGAATTACAAAAGCCGTTGTGCATGAAGGTGAAAGTGCGGCCGCCCAGTTCGAACCAGAAGGGATGGTTGCCGTAGGTGAGCCCGGTGGCGTTGCGGGCATGGCAAAGCACGATCGCGGGGCTGCCCGATCCGCTCTGGACGCCAAACAAGGCCGCGTCGAGCACGTCGTGGTTCCAGATCAAGTTCTGGCCGCCCTGCTCCAGATACTGGCCAGTGTAATAGGTGGCGTTGAAGTCGGCGGGGGTTGTAACGCGCTTGTACCACATTTCGCGGGAGCGCAGCACCGGATTGCCATCGCGGTAAGCCACCACGCCGTAGCCATCGGAATTCAGGTAGGGAGTGGAATTGGCCATCACGAAAGCGAAGTAATCCCAAGGATCGTTGTATTCCGTGTAATTGGCAGCGGAGCCAAGGCTGGGAAAGTCGTCCAGCGTGGACCGCTGCACGGAGATGAGGGCGCTCATGGCGCAAGCGGATAGGCGCGGCAGGGGAAACCAGCACAGCAGAGCCAACAGGAGCAGAATGAGGGCTAGGGAGAAACAGAGGCGTGAGCCTCTCCGGATTATTAGTGTCTTACTGCCTCGCTCTTGCTTCATCTTGACTCCTGTGCAAAGTCTACGTTTGGCGGTTTCGATGTCAAGGAAATTGAAAGCGTATTTACCGGATATTGTTATTGATTGAATCTTGCATGGCAAGATTAGCGATTGAAATCAGGCGTTTTCCCCAGCACCCAGCAAGAAATCCAGGTAATTGTCCCGGTCAACCTTAGTAATGCGAGACTGGGGATAGAGACGCTGGAAGCCGCCAGTATTCATAGTCCGGCGGGGATTCCATTTGATCTCGTATGCATCCAGTTTGTCTTCATAAAGTTCCAGATAATCGAGCTCGGCGTTGTTTACACTGCGCCAAAAATAGGAATTGCGGTAGATACGATGATTGGCTAGAAGTTTAAGGCGTTCGGATACAATGTAGTTTTCCCAGATTTTCCCCACATCGTCCCTGATATCCAGGGCGCGGAAATCGTTGATCAGGCAGTTGCGCACGCCATTATCCCAAAAGTAGATCTTGCGGACACGCTTGATCTCATTGCGCTGATTGGTGCTATGGTTGGCCAGGCGAAAGATGATGAAAGCGTGCTCAAGCAGGTGGATGTAGCGCTGGATGGTGCTGTGATCCGTTTGCGTGAGCTGCGCCAGTTCGGTGTACGAAACCTCAGAGCCAACTTGTAAGGCCAGGGCGCGCAGAAGTTTGTCCAGAAGCTCGGGCTTCCTCAGGTCCTGAAACATGAAGACATCCTTGTAGAGATAAGATCCCACCAACAGATTCAAGACATCCTGCTGTCCGCCTGGATGGTTAACAACATCTGGATACGATCCATAGATCAAGCGGTCGGGCAGTAAACGGCGCTCCTCAAATGCTCCGTTGAACTGGATCAATTCTTCGCAAGCAAAGGGGTGCAGATGGTATTCGAATTTTCTGCCCGTCAGAGGTTCGTTGATGCGATTGGATAGTTCGAAGGATGAGGAACCGGTGGCAATCACCTGCAAACCCTTGAAGTTATCCACCATGAGTTTGATGGTGATCCCGATATCGGATACTCTTTGGGCCTCATCGATCAGGATCAGGGTGTGGTTCCCCACGACTGACTTCAGGTGGTTGACCGTAGGAGTGGAAAGGGCTTGCCGGTCATCGGCATCGTCACAGTTCAGATACAGTTTTCGGGGAAACTCTCCGGCAATTTGCTCCAGCAGCGTCGTTTTTCCGCATTGCCGGGGTCCCAGAATGATGATGGCCTTGCCCTGATGCAGTCGGTTTTTGATATCTGCAGTTATAAACCTGGGAATCATGGACACTCCTTGGGGCATAAGCGCCTGGTTACAGATAGATTACACTTTTGCCAGCATTGCGGAGCGCGTACGATTGTCAAGGAAAATCTGCCGATTACGAGGATATAGTCTTGTAATAAGGCCCGGATTACAAGGATATAGTCTCGTATTAGGCTATCATCTAAGGCTCAAGTTCAATTATGGTGGGTTAAGAATAGGATCAGATCAATACGAGTGGTATGCCTCGATAAGCCCCTCGGATTGAAAGAGAGCCCATGTTGTAGCATTGGCATGCTACACTACGGAGTGGATGTTGTAGCATTGGAATGCTACACTACGGAGATGATGTTGTAGCATCGGAATGCTACACTACGGAGATGATGTTGTAGCATCGGAATGCTACACTACGGAGTGGATGTTGTAGCATCGGAATGCTACACTACGGAGATGATGTTGTAGCATCGGAATGCTACACTACTTGTCCTGGCGCGATTCCAGATAGGAGCGGATCTCGGAGCGTTCCTTGTCGAAGCCTGCTTTATCCATCAAGGCGTAGGTGGCGATCTTGCCGGCTTCCACTCCAGGCTGATCAAGCGGATTGATGTGCAGCAGTTTGCCGGTGAAGACGGTCTGGATTTCGAACAGCATGATAAATTCGCCGAGGTGGAATTCGTCAAGGGCGGGGAAAACGATATTCGCGTTGGGACGGCGGGCTTTGGTGAGGGCGATCTCGGTGGCCAGGCGTTCCGCGTTCAGCAGTTCAGAGAGTTTGCGTCCGCCCAGATAGCTCACTTCAGAGCGGTCGGGATGCAGGTTGGGGATCGTGTAGTCGTGGGTGAAGTTTTCCACGCTGAGGAAGGTGAAGACCTTGTCGTTGGGTCCTTCGGTGTAAAGCTGGACCTGGGAGTGCTGGTCCGTGGTGCCCAGGGCTTTGACGGGTGTCTGGCCGACCAGGACCTCGCGCCCTTTGACGTCGTGGCGCTTGCCGAGGCTTTCCGCCCAGAGTTGGCGATACCAGTCCGCCAGATCATAGAGCGAGTTGGAATAGGGCATCATCACGGAGATGTTTTTGCCTTCGCGCATGTAGAGATAATGCAGCAGGCCGTTCAGATAGGCTGGATTGGCCAGGATGTCCAGTTCCCCGCAGCGTTTGCGCATGGAGGCGGCGCCTCCCAGCAATGCCGCGATGTCCATGCCGGTAAAGGCGGAAGAAACCAGGCCCACATCGGTGAGCACGGAGAAACGCCCGCCGACGTTGTCCGGAACCACGAAGGAGTGGTATCCTTCCTGCTTGATCACCTGGCGCAGGAAACCCTTTTCCTTATCCGTGGTGATGACGATGCGGCTGGTGTAGTCTTGGGGGTAGCGTTTCTTGATGAGCTCCGCCAGGATCATGTAGCCAGCCATGGTTTCCGCCGTGGTCCCGCTTTTGGTGATGACGTTGAAAAGCGTGGTATCCAGGTTGAGTTGGCCCAGGATCTCGTGCAGGAAGACGGGATCGACGTTGTCGTAAACGAAGAGTTTGCGGGGCAAATTGCGTTCGGTCCTGAGGGCTGAATAGAGGGCGCGGTTGCCCAGAGCGGAACCGCCGATGCCCAGCACCACCATGGTATCGAAAGAGGGATCGATAGCCTCCAGATATGAAGTGATGTGGCTGATATCCTGCTCCGGAAGATCGTAGAATCCCAGGATATTGGCATGGCGGTCGGCCTGGATTTCCTCGTGGGCTTGCAGGCACACGTAATGGTAATCCTTGATCTTGGCGGCGGGGATCGCCGTGGGCAAGAGCTCGGACTGCAGCAGGTTGTAGGATTCGAAACGCAACATGGTGAACTCCTTAGAGGTGGTAATAGGGTTTGAGGCGCTGGTAGACCAGCTCTTCGATCGCTGCCAGGCCGCAAGAAAACGGCTGGCCGGCGAACAAGGCGTCAAGTGCGGCGTCGCAGCGCTGGATGATCCTTTGGCATTCCCGGTAGGAAGAGGGATTGACGCTCAGGTCCGTGAACCCCATGCCGATCAACAAAGGCACGTATTCCGGCAGGGAAGCCATTTCGCCGCAGACGGAAACCGGTTTCCCGTGTTGCAAGCCGGCGGATAGCGTCTGCCGCAGAAGTTGCAGGACCGCGGGATGGTGTGAAACGTAGTAAGGCGTTAGGGCGGAATTGTTGCGATCGGCAGCCAGCACGTACTGGACCAGGTCGTTGGTGCCGATGCTGAGGAAATCGCAATGCGCGGCCAGTTCATCGGCGCAGAGGGCTGCCGAAGGGACCTCGATCATCACGCCCAGGGGCATTTCCGGGTCGTAGGCTATTCCTTCCGCGTCCAGTTCCTGTCGGCATTCATCCACGATCGAGCTGGCGGCCAGGAAGTCCTTCAGGTCGGTGACCATGGGAAACATCAGATTGATCTTGCCGAACTGGCTGGCCTTGAGCACGGCGCGGATTTGGGTGCGGAAAATGGCTGGCTGCGCCAGGGAAAAACGGATTCCGCGACAGCCCAGATAGGGGTTTTCCTCTTGCGGAGCGGGTAGCAGATGGGAAAGTTTGTCTCCGCCCAGGTCGAAACTGCGGATCGTTACGCTGTGCGGCGCGGCTTTTTCCGCCACTTCACGGTAGATCTCGAACTGCAGTTCTTCGGTGGGCAGCCGGTCCTTGCCCAGGTAGAGGAATTCCGTGCGGTAAAGGCCGATGCCGTCGGCTCCAAGTTTGGCGGGACGGTCGATCTCGGAAAGAAGGTCCAGGTTGCAGCGCAAATGGATTCTGCGACCGCCGGCAGTTCTAGTGGGTTCGCCGGGAGTGCGTGCTTCCTGCTCTTCCTGGCTTCTATATTTCTCCCGCAGCTGTTCGTAGAGGAGGAACGTGGGCTGGTCCGGATCTATGATCACGCGGCCGTCGATGGCGTCCAGGATCAGCCTATCGCCATCCTGGACTTGATCGCAGAGCCCTGGCAGTGCGGTCACGGCGGCAATGTTCAGGGAACGGGTGAGGATCGAGGCGTGGGAGGTGAAAGATCCCTGCTCGGAACAATAGGCGGGTACTTGCAAGCGGGAGAATGCGCTGACCTGGGAGGGTGTGGGCTCTTTCAGCACCGCGATCTGGTCCGGCTGCCAGTCTTGAAGATCCGTTCTTTTATGGCCCGTGAGTTCGCTTAGCAGATGCTGCTGGACGTCGCGGTAATCCGCGGAACGCTGAGCGTAAAATTCGTTGTCCAGGTTTTGAAAGCCCGCGGCGACTTCGGAGAAAATCCGCTGAACTGCCGCTGCAGCGGACTCCAGTTTGTTGCTGACGGCCTCGCGGATCAAGCTCGCGATCTCGGGATCGCGCAGGATCAGCAGGTGCGCTTCCAAGATTTCCCGCGCCGAATCCGCGTCACGCAGTTCCTGCAGATGCTGGCCGATATCATCAGCGACGCGGTCCATGGCTGCGTTTAGCAGGCGGAGTTCGCGGTTCACATCGCGGGATGTAATCCGGCGGGGAGCCACTTCCAGGTAGGGTTGGCTAACCAGGCGCGCTGTGCCAAGCATCAGGCCGGATTTGATCACAAGGCCGCTGATGGTCTGCATCCGCGCCGCCTAATCCTCGCCAAAACCAGAGTTGATCAAGGTTTCGATCTCCCTGAGGAGGTATTCTTCATCCACTCCGTCGGCCTTCAACTGCAGCGTGGCGCCGCATTCCGCCGCCAGCATCATCACGCCCATGATGCTCTTGCCGTTCACTTCCATGCCGTCTTTCGTGATAAAGAAATCGCTGCGGAACTTGGTGGCGGTCCGCACGATCAGCGCGGAAGGACGCGCGTGCAAACCCAGTTTGTTGGTGACCTTAATGGTTTTGAGGAGCATCCAGATTGCTTGGTTTGGGCTTGAGCAGCCCTTGCTGGCGAATTTCTTCGTTCACGCGGCGGTTGAAATCTTCGGCGGCGTCGTAGCCGGTTCCCTTGAGGATCATGTTCATGGCCGCCACTTCCACGATCACAGAAACGTTTTTGCCCGGTGAAACGGGGAGGAAGATGATGGGCAGTTTCACGCCCAAATGCTCGGCGTAGTTGTTGCCCAGGCCGATGCGTTCGTAGTCCATGTTTTCCTGCCAGGGCATCAGTTCGATCTGGAGGTCTATCGTTTTTTGGCGGCGGACCCTTTCGATGCCGAACATGCGCTCCACGTTCACGTAGCCAACGCCGCGGATCTCCATGAAGTAGCCAAACTCGCGGGGCGATTTGCCGAACAGCCGGTCGTCGAGGAAGCGGAGCGTGATCAGGTCGTCGCCCACCAGGCTATGTCCGCGGTGGATCAGGTCCAGGGCGCATTCGCTCTTGCCGATGCCGCTTTTCCCGGTGAGCAGGATGCCCAGCCCGAAAACGTCTACCAGCGTTGCATGGAGGGTCTTTTCCATGGCAAAAAGATCCAGCAGATAGCGGCTAAGCTGTTGGATCAGCTGGATGGTGGAGATGCGGCTGGAGAGAATGGGGATATTGAGGTCATTGGCCAGAAATTCCAGGGCGGGAGGCAAGGTGAGGCCCTTGGTGACAATGATGCAGGGGATGTCCGTCTTGAAGAGGTTCCGCACGCGCTCCAGCATGACGTCTTCCTTGAGGCTTTGCAGGTAGCGCACTTCCACCTCGCCCAGGATCTGGATCCTATCCGAAGCGAAAACGTCCAGATACCCCGCCAGAGCAAGCCCGGGACGGTTTAGATGGGGCGAAGCCAGCTTCTTGTTCAAGGTTTCCGGCTCGGTCAACAAGGACAGGGCCAGGTCCTTCTTCTTCTGGTCGAAAAAATCCCGGATAACAACAACTTTCATATAACTACCTCATCCACAGCGGATAGCCGGCCGGCGTAAAGTTTCCGGCCGGCTCTCCACTCTGGCGATCAGGGTTCAAACAGTTTATAGTTATGCTCGTCCCGTTTCACCAGGACGTTCAGTTTGTCGGATTCAATGTTCTTGAAGATGAGGAATTCTTCCTTCTGGGAGTCGAGTTTTTCCATGGCTTCCTGAACGCTGAAGATTTCAGGAACGACACGCTTGGTCTTGATGGTTTTGCGGCTGCTTTTTTCCGGGCTGACCAGGATGTCCGACTCGCGGGAAAACTCGCTGTATTGGTCCTTGAGGGCTCGTTTTTGGTGGTCTGTCACACGGTCTTTCAGTTTCTTGATCTGGGCTTCCATCTTGTCCAGGGCAGTATCGATGGAAAGGTACATATCCATCTCTTCGGCCTGGCTTTGTAAATTGAACCGAGAAGCGTGCAGGGCGATCTCGCACAGGTTGCGGTTGTTTTCCAGAGCGAGGGTGACGTGGATGTTGATGATGTGGTCAAAGTACTTCTTGACCTTGAGGCACGAAGATTCCACGTAGTCCCGGATCGCCTTGGTCAGTTCGAAATGACGGGCAGTAATCGTGATCTGCATGTGTGATCCTCCTTGTTAGATTTTGTGTATGGAAAGGTTGTGGAGATCCTCCAGGGACTCCATGATCGCTTCCGAAAGGGTGGGATGGGCGAAAACCATCTGTTCCACCGAACTCGCGGTTGCTCCCAGGGAAAGCAGGATCGAGCCCTGGGCGATCAATTCGGCGGCGTGGGGTCCAATGATGTGCATGCCCACCAGAGCCGCCGTATCAGCCCGGGCGATGGTTTTCACCAGGCCGTAGGTGTTTCTCATGGCCAGAGCCTTACCGTTGGCGCTGAAGGGGAATTTGCCCACCATCACGTCGCCGTAGGCTTGTTTGGCCTCGGCTTCGGTAAGCCCGACGGAGGCTACTTCCGGCACGGTGAAAGTGCAGCGGGGGATGTTGGCGTAGTTGAGCGGCGGATACTGGAATTGCGTGCCCTGGACTAGGCTTCGGATGTGGGCGGCGGCCACAAAACCCTGGTTGCTGGCTGTGTGGGCAAGCGGCAGTTTGCCGGTCACGTCGCCGATGGCATATACGCCCGGCAGATTGGTGCGCAGGGTGGCGTCGATGACGATGGCGCCCTTGTCCGTTTCCAGGTCCATGCCCTCCCAGATCAAGTCGGATTGCGGTTTGCGGCCCACGCTGAGCAATACTTTTTCCACTACCAGGGTGGACCCGTCGCCAAGCAGAAGTTCCTGGCCGCCTGGCACGGTTTTGGCGCTCTGGACCCCCACTCCGGTTGTGATCTTGATCCCCGCCTTCTTCAGCGCCATGGTCAGGCGCTTGGAGATCTCTTCGTCCTCCGTAGCGAGGATGCGGGGCAGAAACTCGATGATCTGGGTCTGCACTCCGAAGCTGTTCATGATGGAGGCGAATTCGCAGCCGATCACGCCTCCGCCCACAATTGCCAGGCTGGCAGGCAATTGCTCAAGTTGCAGTACGCCGGTGGAAGAAAGGATTCCCTGTTCGTCGATGGCAACGCCGGGAAGGTCGCGAGGCAGGGAACCCGTGGCGACGACCAGGTATTCGGCTGTGAGTTCCGTTCCCGTATCAGTTCTCACCAGATAGCCGGATCCGGATTTGCCGACGGAGATCGCGCGTTCCGGTAGGATGGGAATCCCGCGCTTCTGAAAGAGGAATTCAATGCCGCCCACCAATTGCTCGACAACCGCGTTCTTGCGGGCGAAAACCTGCCGGTAATCCAGGCTTGGAACGGCACCGGACAAACCGAAATCCGCCGCTTCCTTCAGATCGGAATATACCTCGGCGCTTCTGACCAGGGCTTTGGTGGGAATGCAGCCCCAATTCAGGCATACTCCGCCGAGGCGTCCGCTTTCGACCACGGCGCAGCCTATCCCATATTGGTGGAGCCGGATTGCCGCTTCGTAGCCTCCGGGTCCGCCTCCGATGATCACAACTTGGTAATGGGGCAAATCGCCTCCCTTATTGTCGCCGCAAGCGGCTGTTCAGGATGCCCAGTTCATACCTGTATTTCGCCACGATGCGCCGGGAAATGTTGAGTCCGTCCGTTTTGAGGTGTTCCACCAGTTCCTGGTCGCTGAGCGGGTGCTTCTTATCCTCCAGATCAACCATGCTTACAATCTGGGATTTTACCCTTTGCCGCGAGATATTCTCGTAATTGTCATCCCTGCCAGCGGTACTGCTGAAAAAATCCTTCAAGGCATAAATCCCGTAGGGCGTTTCCGCGAACTTGTGTTTGACCACGCGGGAGATGGTGGATTCGCTCACCGAGAGGTCCTGGGCAATCACGGCATAGGTGAGCGGCTGCATCACACCAGAGCCTGTGTAGAAAAACTCCTTCTGGTGGCTGATGATGGAAAGCGCGACCCGTTCCAGGGTGCGGGTGCGCATGTAAATGCTCTTGATGAGGAACTTGGCGCTGTTGATCCGGTCGCGGACGAATTGCAGCGTATCCTTGTCGAAACTGCCCCGGTTGATCATTTTGCGGTAGCGCGAGCTGATGATGATATTGGGGGTGATGTGGTCGTTGATGATCACCTCATACTTGCCATCGATCAGCTTGATCGTGATATCAGGGAAAACGTAGGCGGCCTGGGAAGCGAGGATGCGCAGGCCTGGCTTGGGGTCCAGCTTGGCCACCTGTTCCTTCATGGATAGCACGTAGTCTTCGGATACGCCGAAATGGGAGGCGATCTTCTGATAACGCCGGTGGATGAGGTTTTCGAACTGGTCGGTGCACAGGCCCACCAGGACACGGTTCTCCAGCTGGCCTTCCGTAAGTTGGGCCAGCAGGCATTCGCTGATGTTGCGGGCGGAAATGCCTTGCGGCGAGAGTTTGAGGATGATCTGGTGCAGTTCCCTCACGCGTTTGGCTTTCAACCCATAGAGGCGTCCGGTGTGGAAGATGTCATAATTGGGGGGCAGATAGCCGTGCGTGTTGCAGCTGTCGATCAGTTCGGAGGCGAAATCCACTTCATTTTCGGGTAGGTTCAGGGGATACAACTGCTGCAGAAAGGTCTCTTTGCCGTTCTCCTCGAAGCGGATCAGCGATTCGCCCTGCTCACTGTCGGGCTCCACGTGCCAGCCCTCGTAGCCCTGGTGGTATTCGTTCCATTGGTCCAGGATCTCGGTCAGTTCGCGGGCTTCGGAAAGCGTTTCGCTGTGCTCTTCCGCGCTTTCCGGATCGTCGAGCGAAGCCCCGCTTTCGGGCTTTTCCGGCTCGAAGTTCGTTTCTTCGATGTCCTCTTCTTCCTTTTCCTCACGCAGTTCCAGCAGCGGATTGTTCTCCAGCTCCTGCTTGATGTAGGCCTCCAGCTCCAGTATGGGCAGGGCCAGCATCTTCAGGGACTGCAGCATCTTGGGCTTGAGCGCCAGCTCTTGCTTCTGCTTGAGGGAAAGGTTTTGACGCAGATCGGCCATTATCTCTGCTCGAAAGGATTGGTCAGGAATCTATCTCCCAAATAGACCTGCTTCGCTTTTTCATCATTGATCAGCTCCAGTGAAGAACCTGATACGATTATCTTGCCTTCGAAGATAATATAAGCCCGGTTTACGATTTTCAAAGTCTCAATTACGTTGTGGTCGGTGAGCATCACGCCGATATTCTTGTCCCGCAGTTTGGCTATGATGTCTTGAATGTCCGCCACTGCGATGGGATCAACCCCCGCAAAAGGCTCGTCCATGAAGATAAAGGTGGGATTGGTGACCAAAGCCCGCGTGATCTCCAGTTTGCGGCGTTCGCCACCTGACAGGGTGTAGGCCTTTTGGGTGGCCAGGGGCGTCAGGTTCAGCTCTCCCAATGCGCTTTCCAGGCGGCTGAGCTGCTCCTTTTTGCTGATGCCCAGGGTCTGCAGGATCGCCAGCACGTTGTCGCGCACCGTGAGTTTGGAAAAGATCGAGGGAGCCTGGGCCAGATAGCCCAAACCGAGGCGTGCGCGCCGGTACATGGGATAGTGGGTGATGTCCCGGCTATCGAACAGCACCTGGCCGCTGTTCGGTTTCGCCAGGCCCAGGATCATGTAGAAAGTGGTAGTCTTTCCCGCTCCGTTGGGACCCAGAATGCCTACAACCTCGCCCTGCCGCATTTCCATGCTCAGGTTGCGGACCACCGTCCGCTTGCCATAGATCTTCACCAAATCCCGGGCGTAAATGTGGTGCAAGCCTTTTTGCTGCTGCTTTTCGTTGCTTGGTTCTGTCATGATTTGTTCCGGAACCGGTAGGTCCCTTTTATCCCTTGTTGCATCACCATGATCTGGATCTTGTTATCCTCGCCGAAGCTGGCGTCCAGCACCTCGCCGCTGGCCTGATTGGCCAGGAAATCCCGCTCCTCGGTCTGTTCCTGCGTATAGGCATAATCGACCCCCCTTTCGGCATGGAAGCCGCGGATCTCGCCTTCGCTGAAGTCCAGTTCAATGAAGCTCGCGTGCACCCAGTTGCTCTTCAATTTGCCCCGTTCTTCGGAAAACTGGACGCGGCAGGAATCCACCAATTCCGCGTGGGTCAGTTTACGCTCCGCGAAGAAGAGGTAAAACTCCCTGGCCGAGGCAGTCGCCAGGTCGGATTCGAAACGCGGCTGGCCGGTAAACACGGCCTTGTCCTCATTGAGGAAATAGAGCAGGAAATCGCTGGAGGCCTGGTAATCCTGCGCTAGGGCGGTCACGTTGAAGGTGGCCGCGACCTTGCGTTCCTCTTCAAAGTACTCGATCTTATCCGCGGTGATCTGCAGGGTATCTTGTCCGGCGGTGTTCAATTGGGGGTTTTCCACCATGTAGGCGTAGCCGTTCCGGCGGTCCCAAAAAGCGTATCCGCAGCTGGCATTGGCCTGCTCGCTGCTGTCGAAGGAACGCACGGAACTCCAGGCGGTGACGTTGTTTTCCAGCTTGTTGTAGATGGCGAAGTCCGATTGGAACCAGCTGAAAGCGCCGCTCTTTTTCTGCTCCGTGATGCGGACCTTGCCGCCGGCATTGAGGGTTTCGGGAATGCGGTAATACGCCAGGCTGTCGGCTTCCAAAGACAGGGAATCGTTGCTTACCCGCACCTGGCCATCCAGCCGGGCGATCTTCTGGCGGTCAAAGATCAGCGCGCGGTTGCTTTTAAATTCCGTTTCGCCATACCAGAAATGCACCTTTCCGCTCAGTTCCATCACCTGTTCCTCGCCTACCTTGGTCAGGAACAGCCGGTCCGAATGGATCACCCGGATCTGTTCCTGGCGGTTCTGGCCCAGCAAGCCCAGAGCCAGAAGCAGCATGACGCTACCAATCCAGATATTCTTCGCCAAAGAAGCCTTCTGCGGAAACGCTGTCCATTTCCGTGGGAAAGATGCTGATGTTGGTGCGCAGGTTTTTGCCGCGCAGGATGTTGCCTTCCCGGACCAGGGTCACCTTGTCCGGAGCGATGATCTCGTCGTTGTTGCGGTCCCAGGTCAGGCGGCTCGTGCGCACGCTCACTCCCGGAGAATCCAGTTGAACGTTGCCGTGCGCGTAGATCAGGTTGCGCGCGTCGTCCACAATGGTGCTGTCCGCCTTCATCAGCGTCGTTTCGTTATTCTTGTTGCCAAAGGCGATGATGTCCACCACATAGGCGTTCAGGATGCGTTTGTCATAGAAGCGCTCGATCTTCCCCGCTTTCAGGATGTAATCGATCTCACCCTTGTTAAATTCCGTGATGGTGACGTTTTTGCTGGTTTCATCGGGCAAAGCGCGGTCCAAAGTGGCAGTGGAGACCTCCAGGCGGCTATCTCCGCAAGCGCTCAGAGCCAGCAAGGCCAGAAAGGGCAGGAGCCTAGCTGCCCAGATTGAGATAGGCGGACACAGCCTGTTCATAGATTCCCTGGTTGTGCAGCACAAATTCGATGCATTCGCGGACTGCTCCCTTGCCTCCAGAATGCCGGGTAACATGGTCCGCCAACTGGCAGATATTTTGGGAGGCGTCGGCCGGGCATACGGATATGGCGGCCTTGAACATCGCCGGGATGTCGTTCCAGTCGTCGCCCATGTACAAAACGTTGGAATAATCCAGCCCCAATTCGGCCACAAGGGCGTCCAGGCACTGCACCTTGTTGGCAATGCCCTGGAAGAGGTGGCCGATCTTCAGATCCTGGCAGCGCCGTTCCAATAGGGGCGAGTTGCGGCCGGTGATCACGGCGGTGCGGAGTTTGGTTTGGCGCAGCAGCAGAAAGCCCATGCCATCGTGCGCGTCGAAGTTCTTCGCTTCTTGTCCGGCGCTGTCGTAGATGATCCTGCCATCGGTGAGCACGCCGTCGCAATCGAACACCAGCAGCTCGATCCTATCCCATTTCACGCTTGGCTTGATGGGTTTGCTTATCTTCTTGAGTATCATTTATCCTTCTGTAGTGCTTGATATACCTGCAAACAACCGCGTACCAGCGGCATCAGTTGTTTCAGGGGCAGCATGCTGGACGCGTCGCTGCGGGCTTTTGCCGGTTCCGGATGCGTTTCGATGAACAAGCCCCGCACTTTCCCCGTGGCGATCGCCGCTCTGGCGAGCATGGCCGCGTATTCCGGAGTGCCGCCCGAACTTTTGCCTGCCGACGGCAACTGCAGGGAATGCGTCACGTCATAAACCACCGGATAGCCGAATTCCGCCATGATGGCAAAGGAGCGGAAATCCACCACAAGGTTGTGGTAGCCGAAGCTGCTGCCGCGTTCAGTGAGCAGCACCTGCGTATTGGAACCCGTCTTGAGAGCCGCGGCGCCCATGTCTTCCGGAGCCATGAACTGGCCTTTCTTGATGTTCACGATCCGTCCCGTAGCTGCGGCCGCGCCGATCAAATCTGTCTGCCGGCTCAGAAACGCGGGTATCTGCAGTATTTCGCAGATTTCTGCCGCCGCTTGTACTTCCACGCGTTCATGCACGTCCGTCAGCAGCGGAAAGCCAAACTTGCGCCTGATTTCCGCCAGGGCCGCCAAACCGCTTGACTGTCCAGGTCCGCTGTACGAATCTCCGGAACTGCGGTTGGCTTTTTTGTAGGAGGCTTTGAACACCACAGGAATTCCGCAGGCCTGGCGCACTTGCTCCAAAGCAAGCGCGATTTCCTCCAGCACGCTGAATTCTTCCACCACGCAAGGTCCGGCGATCAGAAAGAAGCTGGGGGTCCTTATCAATTCCTGGTACAATACCATCAAACCTACCTATTGCAGTTCTTTAACCTTTTCCCATGTCCATTGCGAGTCGTCCCGGCCAAAGTGGCCGTAGGAGGCAGTGGAAAGAAAGATCGGCCTGCGCAAGTCAAGGTAATCGATGATTCCCTTTACTGTCAAGGGAAAACTGTTCTGGATCCGCTTTTGCAATTCGGTATCCGGCATTTTTCCGCTGCCGAAGGTATCCACCATCAACGAAACGGGCTCTTTGTCGCCGATCACGAAGCTGATCTGCAGCAGGCATTCGTCCGCCAGTCCGCTGGCCACCACGCTTTTGGCAATGTGCCGGGTCATGTAGGCGGCGCTGCGGTCCACCTTGGTGGCGTCTTTGCCGGAAAAAGCCCCGCCGCCATGTTGCGCCCAGCCTCCGTAGGTGTCCACGATGATCTTTCTGCCCGTGAGGCCCGTATCTGCGGCTGGCCCGCCATTTTCCCACATTCCCCGGGGATTGACCTTCACCGCGTAGTCTTCCGCGCTGAACGTGCTGCAGGCATCGTTTTCCATCTCTTCGATGGTGGGAACTATCACCTGGTTCTTGATCAGTTCGCGCATTTCGGAAAATTCGGATTCAGTAAGGCGCAGATGGTTGGTGGAGATCACCACGGTCTGCAAGGAAACCGGTTTCCTGCCGCAATAACGGAAACTGACCTGGGATTTGGCGTCGGGCAGCAGCATGGGCAGCAAGCCGGATTTCCGGGCCTGGGCCAGGTTTTGCATCAGCTTCTGCGCCATGGCGATCGGAACGGGCATCAGGTGCTTCGTTTGGTTGCAGGCGTAGCCGAACATCAAGCCCTGGTCTCCGGCTCCGTCGTCGTCGGCATTGTGGGCCAGTTCGCTGGTTTGGGCGTGCAGGCAGTCGTAGATCCGGCATTTGTCGTTGAAGCCCATGTCGTCGCGAATGTAGCCGATATCGGCCAAAACCTTGCGCACGATCGGTTCGGTTTCCACCTTGACCCCGGTATGCGAGCTCGTTTCCCCGGCCAGAACCACGATATCCGTGGTCGCCAGGGATTCGCAGGCCACACGGGCATTGGAATCCTGGCTCAGATAGGCGTCCAGGATGGCATCCGAGATCTGGTCGCAAACTTTATCCGGATGCCCCTCAGAGACGGCTTCCGAGGTGAAGACGTAGTCGTTCTGGTCGCAGGGTTTGTTTACATGTAAAGCGCTCATGTCTTTACTCCTTTGTGCATCAATCTTGTAATGGGGCCGGAAAACCTGGCGCGGTTTCAGCCCGCAGCGGCGACCTTGCTCCGTCCGGATAAAAAAAACCGGCTGCTAAAGCCGGATAACTGAACCAATCCGCACTTTAGCACATTTCTAAACGCGGAGCAAAGGGCAAATCACCGCATAAAAAGAACTGGTACATCTCCGGGGATTCGAACCCCGGACCCACTGATTAAGAGTCAGTTGCTCTACCAACTGAGCTAGAGATGCACCTATGCGGGCAAAGATTTTCCCCGCCGCTCAGCTGTCAAGCGAAAATCGCGGTGCTCTCTCTCCGTAACATAGGATTGCATCCTGTTGTATCCTGAGGTTTGCAACCTCAGGACTGAAACTGCACCGTATCTGACACATCAATCAGTCCAAGGATGTCATCCGACCTGTCCTTTCAGAGCGCAGGATGCAATCCTGCCCTCACAACAGATTACAAATCTATGCTACAGGTCGTAACATAGGATTGCATCCTGTTGTGTCCTGAGGTTTGCAACCTCAGGACTGAAACTGCACCGTATCTGACACATCAATCA
>CAYSAT010000018.1:44033-45278 GCA_964429035.1 uncultured Candidatus Cloacimonadota bacterium
GTCCAAGGATATCATCCAACCTGTCCTTTCAGAGCGCAGGATGCAATCCTGCCCTCACAACAGGTTACAAATCTATGCTACAGTCACTCTGCCGCACTTACCTCAGTCCAAGTATATGGCCATTTCTTCCAATCCTTTACCAGACCTGCCTTGATAGGATTGTCGATGATATACTGGACAATACGGTAGAACTCATCTTCATTACGGGCATAGTGGTCATATGATTCCCTGTTCCAAAATGACCCCTCCCGTCCCAGCACTTTGTTTATCTCCCTGGCGGTGTAGCGCTTCAAGGACTGCGTAATCTCTTTAAGAGTATCTTTCATATCTTCGGCTTTGCAGAATGGCGTTAACAGCAAGTGAACATGATTAGGCATAATGCAATAGGCATGCAGGCTGTATTTCTTATCGTCCAAAAAATGCAGGGAGTTCTGCACAATCGAGGCAATCTCCGGTCTTCTCAGAGTTGTCGGAAAGCTACTTTCAGTACCATACTGCACGTCAAGCAGATCAAACTGCCTCTTCGCGAACTGATATCTTTGCAGATTTTGATAATCCTCACTCAGAGTCGCCACGCCTTTTTCGAATTCTTCCTTCTGCTCGAGAATCAGCTTAACTAGATACTTGGGTAAATCGAACTTCAAGCGCCAAGTAATAAAAATGGGATGGTTCTCTACGTATATGTGTGGGAGGCGACGACGATACTGTACTGCTCGAGACTCCATTATGATCCTCTCTGAGTGTCCGATTTACTGATTATTAGGTAGATGTGTGGCATACACGGTGCTTAAATGCCAAAAAAACCAGCACCAAACTACTAGTGCGATGCGTAGACTGCAACATAGGATTGCATCCTGTTGTGTCCTGAGGTTTACAACCTCAGGACTGAATCTAATAACATGATCACCCTTTTCATGAATTCTTCCAGCGTATTATTACTTGTCAGAGCGCAGGATGCAATCCTGCCCTCACAACAGATTACAAATCTATGTTACGCATCTACATCGCCAGCGCTTCCAGGCCGGCATCTTCAGCCCAGGGCAACCGTTGCGGCAGCAGCCAGGCGGGTTCTTCCGGCGGAATTACCGGCCTGGCTTTGGCTTGTTCCGCCTGGATCGTGCTCCAGGCCAGGTTTTGCAGATAGGCGGCTGAGAGCGCGTCGATGCCGTCGGGGATGTAGCTGTTGCCGCTGGGATTCACGTTCCAGATTCCGGCCAGCATCAGGCAGGAAACCAGATAGGTGCC
>CAYSAT010000019.1:0-39962 GCA_964429035.1 uncultured Candidatus Cloacimonadota bacterium
TGATCTACAAGACTATAGACTGGGATAATGCCAATGGCAAGATCTGTGCCGTCAGGGTGGATGGAGGCATCACTCTGAAACGGGTAAAGCTAGATCACAAAAGGGCTGCGCTGGTACTCGAACCTCTCAATATGGACTTTAGACCTCTGATATTGGACGGTGATCAGACGAGTGACGTTTTTCTGATCGGCACTCTTGCTGTCCACCTGCAGCTTTGCTGAAACGCAGAAAACACTTGAATAACAGGAATATCCGAAAGCAGTCCAAAATCGGCGCATATTTGCAGAAATGGTGATCAAAAAAGTCCAGAAACGTCCAAACGTCGCTGTGACACAGTCTAAAACCAGTCCGCTATAACTCCCCACCAATAAAAGCCTTATCCCCACTTGTCACACCGACGCCCATTTGCAGATTTGGGTGACTCTTTACAAAGGTAGTGTAGCATTCCGCTGCTACAACTTAGCTGCTACAACTTAGTAACGTCTGCAAAGCGATGAAGTTAGCCCCTCGGGGTCGTCACGATGATAAGTCTGATTGGGTCACCCGCAAGGGGCTTGCCTGAGTATTTGCACCACATAAACCCACAGTTCCGCTGCGTTCCACTGTGGGCTAAGCTGGTTTCGCCCTCTGGGCTTACCCGCCATGATTGAACTGGAGCCGGTAACATCCTCTCCAATACGAGCGCCAGGGATGGGGCTGCCGAGCTCCGGGTCGATAACGTCGGCGGAGCCGGCTGGAGCGTAGGATTCCGATCCTGCAGTAGAATGTTATCTTATTTTGCAGCATCGGAATGCTACACTTACTGGAACGCCCCCAACCCAATTCTGCCATCTCACAGATCCTCACCGCCTCGGTTTGAAAGTGAGCCTACATGAATTAAAACTCAGTGGTCGAAAGAGCACACTCAGCCCGCCAGAGGGAAAAAACTTGACACGCAGCCCCGCAGCCAGCCTCTTGTAAAATACTCTAAATACCTAATTGGGAGATGGATATGGTCAACGAGAAGCTAATACCCTACTTGGTCGATTCAATAAAATCATATTGGGATATGCCCGCTTTTACGGATTATCCCGGTCCGGCTTTGCATTATTCGGATGTGGGCAAGCGCATCCTCTGGCTGCATCAAATCTTCAAGGCCTGCGGACTGAGCAAGGGGTCGCGGATCGCCCTGGCCGGGAAAAACAGCGGAAATTGGGGAGTAGTGTGGCTTTCGGCGGTCACCTACGGAGCCACGGTCGTTCCCATCCTGGTCAATTTTTCGCCGGAAGACACCGCGCATATCATCAACCACTCCGAGTCTGAACTGGTGTTTATTAGCCGGGACAAGTTCGACAGCATCGACGAAGAGCAGTTGAGACGGGTAAAAACAGTGTATTCGTTGGATGATTTGAGTCCGCTGGTGACTCGGGCTGAGACCAAAAAGGACAGCGGAAAAAACCTTGCCATGCCCCCGGAGATCGCGAACATCAGCGCCGGAGCCTTCACCATTCCTGACGTTTGCGACAACGAAGACCTGGCCACGATCATCTATACCTCAGGCACCACGGGGTTTTCCAAAGGCGTGATGCTTCCGCACCGCTCGCTGCTGGCGAATCTGATCTATGCCCGGGAGAAACTTACTTTCAAGGTGGGGGCGAAGGTTCTGGCCTTCCTTCCCCTGGCGCATTCTTTTGCCAGCGCCTTCGACATGCTCTATCCCTTCACGCGCGGCAACCACATCAACTTCATGGACAAGATCCCCGCACCGAAAGTGCTTCTGAGCGCCCTCCAGGACCTCAAGCCCAACGTGGTGATGGTGGTTCCGCTGCTGATCGAAAAGATCTATAAACGCCAGTTGCAGCCATTGATCGAGACTCCCAAGATGCGTGCCATGCTCAAGGTCCCGCTCCTGAAAAACCTCGTCCACAAAAAGATCAGGGACAAGCTGCTGACCGCTTTTGGCGGCAACATCGACGAACTGATCTCAGGCGGAGCGCCCATGAACACGGAAGTGGAGAACTTCATGATGCAGATCAAGTTTCCCTTCACGATCGGCTATGGGATGACGGAGTGCGGACCGCTGATAAGTTATTCACGCTGGTTTGAGCACCGCGCCGAATCCAGCGGGCAGATCGTGGATTCGCTGCGCTGCAAGATCGATTCGCCAGATCCGGCCAAGATCCCGGGTGAGGTGCTGCTGGCCGGAGACAACGTGTTCCTGGGCTATTACAACAATCCGGAGGCCACAGCTGAGACCTTGAAGAACGGCTGGCTGCACACAGGCGACATCGGCACCCTGGACAAGGATGGATTCATCTATCTGCGCGGGCGCAGTAAAAACATGATCTTGGGCCCCAGCGGAGAAAACATCTATCCGGAACTGGTGGAGCAGAAACTGAACAACCTGCCCTATGTGCTGGAAACCCTGGTTCTGGAACGCGACCGGCAATTGCACGCGCTGGTGTATCCCGATCTGGAAACCCTGGATCAAGACAAGATTCCCGAGGCGCGCATTCCGGCGATCATGGAAGAAAACCGCCTCAGCGCGAATAAGGTGCTGGCGGATTTCAGCCGCATCGTCAAGATCCACGTGGTCAACGAACCTTTCCAAAAGACGCCTACACAGAAGATCAAGAGATATTTGTATCGCTGAGCATATAAGCCTTTGACAGGATTGCTGGGCTGAAAAAAGTAGCACCAGACTGCATTGCAATGGAGTATCAACATGAATGAACACATCCGGGATCTACTGGACTTTTTGGACGGCTCTCCGTGTTCCGTCCAGGCCTCGGCGCAGATCACCAAACGCCTGGAGGAAAGCGGTTTCACGCCCCTCGAGGAAAGCTCGAAGTGGAGCATCAAGGCCGGCGGGAAATACTACGTCCGCCGCCAGACCAGCGTCCTGGCCTTCATCGCCGGATCCCAACCCCTGGCTCAGAGCGGGTTTCAACTGGCTGCCGCGCATATCGACAGCCCGGGTTTGAAACTGAGGCCGGAGAGCGTAAAGACCGAAGGCAATGTGACCCGGATCGCCGTGGAAGTGTATGGCGGGCCGATCCTGAGCACCTGGACGGACCGGGAACTGGGCATCGCCGGGCAAGTCGCGGTTAGGCAAGACGGCGTCAGCAGCGTGGTTCCCTGCGATCTGAAGAGGCCGGCGGCGATCATTCCCAACGTGGCGATCCACCTGAACCGCGAGGTGAACAAAGGTTTTGAATACAACAAGCAGATCCACCTGCAGGCGATCCTGAATACGGGATCGACAGCGGGCAATCCGCTGCTTGCCGCTCTGGCCGAGGAATTGCAGGTCAGCCCGGAGCAGATCACGGAGATGGAGCTGTTTTTTTACGACTCTGCCAAAGCCGCTTTGGGCGGTCTGGACGGCAATCTGATCATCAGCGGGCGCTTGGATAATCTGGGCATGAGCCACGCGATCCTGAGCGCGATCCGGGAAGGGGGGAAACCTCTCGGCACCGTTGTGGCCGCGCTTTACGACCACGAGGAGATCGGATCGGCGACCGCGCAAGGAGCGGATTCGAGCTTTCTGGCGGAAACCCTGGAACGGATAAGCATCGCGCAGGGTCTCGGCCGCGAAGAGCATTATCTGGCTCTGCGCAGGTCATTCATGATCTCCGGAGACATGGCGCACGCCTTCCATCCCAGTTATCCGGAGAAATACGACGCCAGCTGCTCTCCAGTTATGAATGGCGGACCGGTGATCAAATGGAACGCCAGCCACAAATACGCCTCGACGGCCTTGAGCAGCCAGCGTTTCGCCAGTTTGTGCGAAGCGGCTGGAGTCCGCTGGCAAAAGTTCGCCATGCGCAGCGATCTTTTGTGCGGAAGCACGGTGGGGCCGATCGTTTCAGCCCAACTGGGCATTCCCGTGGTGGATGTGGGATCCCCGCTCTGGGGTATGCATTCGGCGCGCGAAACAGCCGGAACCAAGGACCACGAGTCGATGATCAAGGTCCTTAAGCAGTATTTTCAGTAAAAATAAGATAAACAGGAGCCTGACATGGCAGTATTCAAACCATTCCGGGCGTTGCGCCCGCATCCCGAGTTCGCCGCGCCGATAGCTTCCCTGCCCTACGACGTGATGGATTCAGAAGAGGCGCGGATCGAGGTTCAGAAGCATCCGCTGAGCTATATCCATGTGGAAAAACCCGAAGTGGATTTGCCTCCGGGAACCGACCTCTACGATCCCTCCGTGTATGCCAAAGCCCGGGAAAACCTCGACAAATACGTGGAAGAAGGCTATATGGAGCAGGACTCGCAGCCGATGTACTACATCTACCGCCAGACCATGAATGGCCGGGCGCAAACTGGCCTGGTTGGCCTGACTTCCGTGGACGAGTACATGGCCGGAGTGATCAAAAAGCACGAATTCACCAGAGCCGACAAGGAAGCGGACCGCATCCGCCACGTTGACGCCTGCGACGCCCACGCTTCGCCAGTGTTCTTTACCTATCGGCATACCGACGCCATCGACTCCGTGGTGGAAAACATCACACGGCAAGATCTGCCAGTTTACGACTTTGAGTCGGACGACGGGATCGGGCACGCGCTGTGGCTGATGGAGAATCCGGCCGATATCGCCGCCATCCAGTCCGCTTTCGCCAAACTGCCCTGCCTCTATGTGGCGGACGGTCACCATCGCACCGCTTCGGCCGCCAAGGTAGGCCTGCTGAGGCGTGAGCAGCATCCAGACTATACCGGCGAGGAAGAATTCAACTTTTTCATGGCGGTGATCTTTCCGGATAACCAGCTGAAGATATTCGACTACAACCGCGTTGTGAAAGACCTCCATGGCCATAGCCGGGAAGAATTCCTGGCTTTGGTAGGCAAGAAATTCGAGGTAGAAGCCGTCCCCGATGTGGAAGAGTTTCAGCCCACACAAACCCACGAGATCGGCATGTACATTGGCCGGGACTGGTATCGCCTGATCCCCAAGCCAGGAACCTGGGATGCCGCCAACGTTGTGGCTTCGCTGGACGTCTCCATCCTGCAGGATAACTTGCTGCATCCGATCCTGGGCATCGGTGATCCCCGCCGCGATAATCGCATCGATTTCGTGGGCGGGATCCGTGGCTTGGGAGAACTGGTGAAGCGGGTGGACAGCGGTCGCGAAGTGGTTGCTTTCGCCATGTATCCCACCTCCATGGATGAACTGATCGGCATAGCCGACGCCGGCATGATCATGCCCCCCAAATCCACCTGGTTCGAACCCAAATTGCGTTCCGGCCTGTTCATTCACCCCTTGTCATGAACTCATTCTACCTCGAGAGCCTAGGCTGCGCCAAAAACCTGGTGGACAGCGAGCGCTGCGCCTCCATCCTGCAAAGGGCGGGTTTGGAAGCGGCCGAGGATCCCGAGGAAGCAGATCTGGTTCTGGTTAACACCTGTTCGTTCCTGGTTGATTCACTGCGCGCACTGGATCTTGTTTTGAGCGATCTGGCGCAGTTGAAACGAGAGGAGCGGATCCAGAAACTGGTGGTGACCGGCTGCGTGATGAACCGCGGCCAGAAGGAATTCCGTGAGCTGTATCCAGAAGTGGACGCCTGGATCGGGCTGAAAGATTTCGCGTCCCTGGAAGCCTGGCTGGGCCTGGCTCCCCAAGCCAATCACGAACGAATGAGAATTGAGCACGCATTCCATCGGTATCTGCGCATCAGCGATGGCTGTGCCAACAATTGCAGCTATTGCACTATTCCCTCGATCCGCGGTCCTTTGCGTTCCGTGGAGATGTACGAACTGGTGCGCGAAGCGGAGATTCTGGCCAGGGATGAGGATTTTCCGCCCCGGGAATTGGTGGTGATAGCGCAGGATACGGCCAACTACGGACTGGATATCTATGGCCGGAAAGCGTTGCCGGAACTTCTGGAACGGCTGCACGCCATACCTCAATACGAATGGATCCGCGTGCTTTACGTGCACCCGGATCACTTCGCTCTGGAGTGGCTGGAATTGTGGAAGAGATTCCCCAAACTGCTGCCCTATTTCGAGATCCCCATCCAGCACAGCGAGGACCATCTGCTTACGGCGATGAACCGCCAGAAAGGCCGGCTGGAACTGGAAAAGATGTTCAACGCCATACTCAGGGAAATACCCGGAGCCGTGTTGCGTACCACGCTGATCTCCGGTTTTCCCGGTGAGAAAAAGGAAGACGCGCTGGCCTTGCAAGATTTCGTTGGTCGCGTTCCTTTCCTGCATCTGGGTGTGTTCAATTACTCTCAGGAAGAGGGTACTCCGGCGGCGGAAATGATCGGCCAGGTATCCGCGAAAACCTCAACGCGGCGCAGATATAGCCTGCTGGATCTGCAGAATGAGCGAACGGCGCGGATGCTGGAATCCTATGTGGGCAAACGCATCGATGTCCTGATCGAAGACCTGGCCAGCGATGATGGGGACGATGGCTACCTGGGCAGGGCCTGGTTTCAAGCGCCCGAGATCGATGGGCTGACCTACGTTCAGGGCCAGGATCTGGAAGCGGGGAGAATCTACCAGGTACGGATTGACGATGTGATCGGCGTGGACTTGTTTGGAGAGGTAGTGGCGGAGTAGAGAGGAACTCATGAAAATAGCTTTAACCGGTATCAAACCGACCGGTATACCCCATATCGGAAATTATCTGGGCGCCATCAAACCGGCGCTGGAACTCACCAAAACCAGCGAGGCACGATATTTCATCGCAGATTACCACGCCCTCAATTCCTGCAAGGACCCCGCCGAAATACGCCGCATGACCTTGGAGATCGCCGCCGCCTGGCTCGCTTCCGGGCTCGATCCGTCCAAGGTGCTCTTCTATAAGCAATCCCTGGTTCCGCAAACCTTCGAACTCCTGACCCTGCTCCTGGCTTTCACGCCAAAAGGGCTGATGAACCGGGCGCACGCTTACAAGGCGATCCTGCAATCGAACAGCGAAAGTGGACGCGACCCTGACGACGGCGTAAACATGGGGCTGTTTACGTATCCAGTTCTCATGGCGGCGGACATCTTGTTATTCGACACCGATCTGGTGCCCGTGGGCAACGACCAGTTTCAGCATGTGGAAATGGCGGTGGATATAGCCCAGAGCGTCAATTTCACCTATGGCCGCGATTGCTTGAAACTGCCGCAACCGATAGCCACTGAGCACAGCAAAACCTTGCTGGGCCTGGATGGGCGCAAGATGTCCAAGAGCTATGGAAACACCATTCCGATGTTCGCCACCGAGAAGGAACTCCGGAAACTGGTCATGCGCATCATCACCAATTCGCAAAGCGTTGAGGAGCCCAAAGACCCGGAAACCTGCACGGTCTTTTCCCTGTATCGCAATTTCGCCGCGCCGGACCAGATACAAGAGCTGCGCGAACGTTATCTGGCCGGAGGTATGGGCTGGGGTCACGCAAAACAGGTACTTTTCGAAGCGATGAACGCTCATCTGGCTCCGTTGCGGGAACGCTACATGGAACTGATGGCAAATCCGCAGGATATCACCCGACAATTGGAAGAGGGATCGGCCAGGGCGAGGGAACTGGCAGAGAGAAAGATCAAGTTCTTGCGTGAGATCATCGGGATGGATTGATTCCTTCTCGTTTCTGATCAGATGGGGCTAATGGAAGAGCGGCGGACCAATGCTGCTCTTCAATTTGGCTCCCAATAGTAACAAGTGGGCAAGCCAGGACCTATCCCAAGGGGCAAGCCCTGAAGGCTGACCCGGCATCCCATGCCGATCCACACCCGGACCACTCTCGGAAAACGCGGGAGGAGCGGCAGTGGTTGGCCGAAAGTTTGAGAGCCAGCCTCAAGGACAGAATGGAGGATGGATCCTGCAATCACTCAAAGCGGGAGAGCATGGATCCGGATGGGGCAGAGTAGGGGTGGAGATCACCCATCGCCACAGAGTACGCAATCCTTTTCAGAAACCTGATCTGCAGTCTTTTTATGGATCAGAATAAAGGCTCTCTATTAAGGCTCTCTTTCAAACCGAGTGGGTAAGTATCTGGTTTGTTGCAGAATTGGGGTGGGGACGTCCCGTCGCCACAGAGTCCGCAGGACTCTTTAGAAGCCGGCTCCGCCGACTCTGTCGACCAGGAGGTCGACAGCCCAATTCATGAGATCTAGTTAGGCGGGTATGGTTTACCCACTTAGTTTGAAAGAGAGCCTCTATTAACAACAGAGAGGCAATATATGCGAATCGGGGCATCCGTTATTAAGGGACGCCCCGATACATTATCTGAGGTCAGATTCTATGCGCTGTCTTGTTCAGTTTTTAATGGCGATGACTTTGTAGAAAAGTCTGTCGAAATAGAGCAGAGCTCCCTGATGTATGCAGCTAGTGCCATCCGTAACTGTCGTCAGATACGAGTAATCCATGGGATCGTCGGAGGGCTCACTACTGAAATATACCCGATATCCCGTGGGAACGATGGGACCATCCGCGATATCGGTGGTCACGCTGTTCCAAGTGATTTGCAGGTCATGGGGATTGGCTGGGCTGGCGCCGACCTGTAATCCTTGTGGAGCCGCAGGAGGATAGATGATAGCGAAGTTATCAGCCGACTCAGCAAAGACATTGTTGTTGATGGCGTCGCGGACGCGCACTCTGGCAGTCTGGCTGGCAACATTGGGCAGTTCCCAGCGGTAGGATTCCAACGTTGAGGGCACACTGCTCGCAATGGGCAGCCAGGAGTTGCCCGCATCCAAGGAATAATCCAGGGCGACCTGTTGTACTTGCGGATCCGCAGTGACCCACATCACATTCTCGGTGGAGGCTACAGCGTAGGCATCACCGCCAGTAAAAGACTGCAGAGATATGGCATCGAGGATGGAGAACACTTGCGATCTGCAGTAGTGATTCTCGTTCGAGGCCGATTCGATCTTGATTTTCACCAGATTGGAATTGATATTGGGGAGATCCCAAGCATAACCGCCGGGAGAACAGCCCATATTTGATGCTACAGGAGCGTCGGTAATGGGCAGCCAGGTTTCACCCGCGTCTATGCTGTATTTCAGATAAACCTGCGTGACAATCGAACTATCTTTTACGTACCAATTGATAGGTTGCGTGGTGGTGTTCAAGAATCCGCCGGGGCTGCTGGTGGAACCAAATGTTCCATACAACTGGATCGGTTCATAAATTGACAGCACCTGGCTGGATTCCGCCTGAATATTGGAATCAATGCTGCGGACACGCACCTTAGAGGCATTACAGGTAACCTGGGGAGCCGTCCAGGGGAAGTTGGCCAGGGTTGCATCCACGGGAGTGCTCTGGATCGGATACCAGGTAACAACGTTGTTATTATCGATTATGCCGTAATCAAGCATCACCTGAGACAATCCCGCCGCGTCCCATTCTATGGGATATGTTAGATTGGCGACAAGCTGTTCTGTACTGCCGTTGTTCACTACGACTTCTGAGATCTCAGGTTCGACAAGCGTGTATGAATTGATGGCCAGATATATGTCCTGCCCATTACTCGTGCTGGTTAATGAAGTATCGCTGTCGAATACTATATTACCGAAGAAATTGCCAAACCAGTACATCGATCCGTTGGGACCCAAGGCTACCCCTTTGCCGATGTCATTTCCTGTGTTTCCCACCCTTTCGACAGAAATCCAGTCGCCGGAGATTGCGCTGAGTTTGGCAAAATAAACATCAGATGTGGCAGAAGAAAAACTGGTCAGGCTCATGGTACCAAACAGCGCGATGGATTTGAATTCGCCAGTGGCATATACATAATCGTTATCCACTGTTAAACCCCAACCAAAGTCGTCGAGGGTACCACCCGCCCGGACTGCCCAAAGCCAGTTTCCGCCTAAATCCATTTTTGCTACGAAAACGTCGTAACCATCGTAGGCGGATAAAGTGATATCGGGACCGAAACTGGCCGTAAGCTGCTTGGTTCCACTAAGATAAATACCGCTGTTGCCATCAGTGGCAATACTGTATGCGACATCTGTACCTGCACCTCCAGCAGATGTTGCCCACAACCATGTTCCAGACGGATTGATCTTGGCCACAAAAACGTCCATGGACTGGCTGTTGCCACCAGCATTAGTCAGCGATAGACTTCCAAACGTGGCGGTTGGCGAGGTGAATGAACCAGTAAGATAGATGTTTCCGTCTGAACCACGGGAGATTCCGCGGGCAGATTCGTTGTAAGAACCGCCTGCAATTCTCGCCCAGAGCCAGGAACCGTTGCTGCTAAGTTTGGCTACGAAGCAGTCGCTCTGTCCATTGGTGTATAAATATGGCAGGTTGCCAAAAATGCCATAGTGGAGAATTGAACCTGTAACATAAACGTTGAAATCATCATCTACGGCTACACCAACTCCATTGTCAATGTATCTGGCGCCTGCCTTAACAGCCCAAATCCAAGTGCCATTGGTGTTAAGTTTGGTAACGAATATGTCATTTGCCGTTCCTGTGGAGGAAAGACTGAGCGTTCCGAAAGAAGCTGGATTGGAGCTGAAGCTGCCCGTAACATAGACGTTGCCGACAGAGTCCAGCGTAATTCCCGCTCCCTGATCAGAACCAGCGCCGCCTGCTCTATTGGCCCAAAGCCAGTTTCCGTCGGGATCCATCTTGGCAATATAGATGTCATAACTACCCGATGAGGTGAGGCTGTAAGTACCGAAAATCGCCGTACCTAAAAAATAGCCTGTTACAAAACTGTTTCCAGCGTCATCTACAGTAATCGCCGCAGCGTCGTCTATGCTTATGCCTCCAGCTTTAGTTGCCCATGTCCAATCAGAAGTTTGAGCATGGATCACCGCACCCAGGGATGCCATTATACAAACCATGCAGAATAACTTGATTGCATTCATACTTTATCTCCAGTCAAGAAGCATTGAATTTAATTGACCACTATCACGGGATGTGCATTCCTGTCAAGGCTTTTTTTTGGTTATTTCTAAAGCAACAGATTCACTAAGGTCAGATAAGTGTTTCAGCCACATCTCTCTTGCCATGGTTTGTAATTGCGCGGGCGTTCTTTCGGCAACTGAGCATACCCTAATAATAGCTTCCTAAGCTCTCTAAAGCAATCCTCTTTAGAGTTCCGCCATGAATTTCATCTTGCGCAATTGCCGATGAATCCAGCCAGCTAAACGGTTACATGTTTGAATCAGTTTGCATGGCCAGGTTTAGGTCACCCTGACTCACTCATACCTCAAAGCGTCGATCAAATTCAAATTGGCTGCTTTACGAGCAGGGTACCAGCCAAAGAAGATGCCGATCGCGCAGGAGAATCCTACGGAGAGAAAAATCGACCAAGGCGTGACCGCCACGCTCCAGTCCATCGACTTCCCCAGAAATTCCGAAGCGCTCCAGCCCAGAGCGATGCCGATCAATCCGCCTAAAATGCTGATCGTGACGGCTTCGATGATGAATTGCAGCAAGACGTCGCGTTTACCGGCGCCCACAGCCATGCGGATCCCGATCTCCTTGATGCGTTCGGTGACAGAGACCAGCATGATGTTCATGATCCCGATTCCGCCCACCAATAAAGAGATCCCGGCAATGCTGGCCAACAGGATGGTCATGGTGTTGGAAACAGTGTTGGCCGCTTCCGCCACTTCGGTTTGCGAACTTACGGAAAAATCCTCGCTGGTGGTGCCGCGATGCCTGGCCTGGAGCAGGTTCAGGATGTCTTGTTGAACCAGCGGAATGCGTTCTTTGGATTCCGCCGAGACCATGATCGTAAGAAAGCGCCAGCGATGCCCCATCAAACGGGTGGCCGTGGTTGTGTAAGGCGCTAGGACCACGTCGTCCTGATCAGAGCCCATCATGTTTTGTCCTTTGGATTTGAGGACGCCTTTGACGGTGAAGGGGATGTTTCTGATGCGGATGATCTTGCCCACGGGATCGACTCCGCCAAAAAGGTTATCCGCCACGGTCTTGCCCAACACGCAGACTTTGGCGCCGTTTTCAACTTCCGAGGAGTAGAACAGGTCTCCAGAGTCGATTTTCATGTCCCGGATCAGGAAATACTCCACATCCACGCCCATCACTCTGCCGCGCCAATTGTTGCTGCCATGTTTGAGCTGGCCGAAAGTGCTGTAAACGGGTGAGGTGTACAGCACTCCCTGCACCTGGCTGCGAATGGCGGGCACGTCGTCCTCTTCCAGCGTATTGCCGGTTCCAGCTGCCTGTCGGGCCGTGTTTTGCGTGTTGGTGAAATTGGACATGACCATGATCACGTTCGTTCCCATGCTGCTGATCTGGTCGTCAACGACCTTTTTGGCGCCCTGGCCGATGGCGATCATGGTGATCACGGCAGCCACGCCAATGATGATGCCGAGCATGGTGAGGAAGGTACGCGTTTTATTGCGCATCAAGGATTTGAGGGCAATGCGGATGATTCCCGGAACCGACATTATTCCTCCTCTTCCGGATCGAGGCGCGGCAGCTTTTGCAGATCTTCTTCCGCGTTGCGAGGCGATGGATTCAATATGTCGGAGATGATCCTGCCATCGCGAAAAGTGATGATCCGGCCTGCATACTGTGAGATGTCAAACTCATGCGTGACCAGGATGATGGTCTTTCCTGCCGCATGAAGTTTTTGGAAGAAAGCCATTATTTCCACGCTGGTGCGCGTATCCAGGTTTCCCGTGGGTTCGTCGGCGAGGAGGAACACGGGATCGTTAACGATCGCCCGAGCTATTGCCACGCGCTGTTGTTGTCCTCCGGAAAGCTGGTTGGGAAAGTGCTTCGCGCGGTCTGCCAGCCCCACGGTTTCCAGAGCCTGCAGCGATTTCTGATGCCTGTCCCTGGTGTGCACATGCTGGGAATAGAGTAGCGGCAGTTCCACGTTTTCCAAAGCCGTGGTGCGCGGAAGCAGATAGAAAGACTGAAACACGTATCCGATTTTCCGGTTCCGTACCTGGGTGATCGCTGAATCATCCATGTTGTGGACATCCACTCCATCCAGAGTGTAGGACCCGGACGTAGGCTTGTCCAGGCACCCCAGCAGATTCATGAACGTGGTTTTGCCGGATCCGCTGGCTCCCATGATGGCGATGAATTCGCCTTTCTGAATCTCCAGATCGATTCCGCGCAAGGCGTGCACATGGATATCGCCCATGGCGTAGGTCTTGGTTAGCGCTTCGGTTCTAAGCAGGTTTTCGGCTGCCATGGTTCAGAAGCGGGCCCCCATGCCCGGCCCTCTTTGGATGGCGCTGTTCCCGTTGGCTTGAGATGGGTCTTTGTAGTTCACGCCGGTGATGATCACAGTGTCTGAATCCAACTCGCCCTGGATTTCCACGAAGGCTCCGTCGGAAACTCCTGTGCGTACCATCATCAGTTCGGGGGTTTTGTCTTTCAGTACCCAGATCATGGCGGAACCTGATCTGCCGGATCCGTTGGAACCGCGCATGGCCGGTCCGCCGAAACCTCTCTGGCGGGAAAAGGCTCTGCGGGTGGAATCCCCGACAGCTGGCATTTTGCCGGTTCTGGCGCGGGTTCCCGGCTCTTGCAGGGAATCCAGCCCAGCCGGTTTGAATTTGGCCATCGCTTTTTCCATGGCTTGTTTGCGGGCGTTGGAGATGAGGTCGTCCTCCCATTTCAGGCCGAACAGCTCCCAGGTCTCTTTCGTAGGCGAAAAGCGGGTGGCAGTTTCAGGGATGCGAAGGACGTTTTCCTTGGACTGGATGATGATGGAGACGTTGGTGGTCATCCCCGGCAGCAGCTTATGTTCCGGATTGTCCGCGTCGATGATCACGCTGTAACTCACCACGTTTTGTTCGGTGGTGGAATTGAGCCGGATCTGCTGCACCGACCCGCTGAATTGCTCTCCAGCATAGGCGTCCACGGTGAATTCCACCGGCATCTCCAGCTTGATCTTGCCGATATCCGCTTCGTCCACGTTTGCCGTGATCTGCATCTGATCCAGGTTGTTGGCTATCGTGAACAGCGTGGGCGAGCTGAAACTGGCGGCCACCGTCTGGCCTTCGTTCACGTTCCGGGCCACGATCACGCCGTCGATTGGCGATGTGATGGAGGCGTTCTGCAGGTTTTTCTGGGCGGTCTGCAACCTCAACTGCGCGTTGGCGAGGTTTTGCTGCGCCTGCTTATAAGCGTAATCCGCCTTCTTCATTTCGTACTCGGCGGCCATGTCTTTTTGAAAGAGTTCGGTGCGGATGTCAAATTCCAGTTTGGCTTCATCGCGTGAGATCGCGGCCTTATTGACGTCCGCGCGCGCCGATTCCAGGCTGGTCATCAGGATCTCGGTGTCCAGTTTGGCCAGCAACTCACCGCGGCGTACTCTGTCGTTGTAGTCCTTATAGATCTTGGCGATCTTGCCCGAGACCTCGGTTCCCACTTCCACCAATACATAGGGATTCAGCGAGCCCGTGGCGGTCACCACTTCGCGGATGGTGCCGTTGGAAGGCTTGTCTGTGCGCCATTCCGGTTTGTTTTTGTGTTTCTTGATCTGCGTGAATGCCACCAGCGCGGCGATCACCAGCACGGCGATTATGATGAATTTCAAGTATTTCTTCATTGCTAGGTTTCCTTGCTCCGAATCACCACTTGCCCTGGATCTTTCGCGAGAGCAGCTTATTGATTGCTTCCTGTTTGGCCAGGATCTGGTAGCGGTTGGTGTTAAAGGCGATGTCCGCGTCGATGAATTCCACCCGGGTCTTGTCCAATTCCAGAAGTTCGATGAGGCCCAGGCGGTAGCGCTCTTCGGCGATGCGGATCTGCTGGCTGGATTGGTCCAGGCGCTCCTGGTAGAGATCGTCCAGGCGCAGCAAATATTGCAGTTCCTGGTCCAGGATGCCGTACTGGCGGCCCAATTGGTCTGTCCGGTCCTGCAATTCCAGCTCCGCCAGGCGCAAACTGAGGTCGGAACGTTTGACCGTCTGGCTTTGCTTGAAGTGGTTCCACAGCGAATAACTCAGGTTGAGCGACACGGTGTGCGAAGTGCTGTACTGGTCGAAGTCAAACTTCTCGCCAGCCACGTTCCTGGAGAAATTGTAAGCCAGATTCACCCGGGGCCAGTAATCCAGCCTGTTTTGCCGGCTGCTGAGTTCGCCGCGCTGGATGTCGGCTTTCAGCAGTTTCAGTTCGTTGATCTGTTCCGTAGCCAGCTCCGGGATCTGAAAATCCGGATCGAAATTCAGATCCGCCAATTCATATCCTGCGTCCTCCATCTGGACCAGCCCGAAAAGCTCGCGCCGCTTGGTGGAAATTGTGTTTTCCAGCTGCAGGATGGAAATGCGCGAGTTCATCACGGCGATCTCGCTTTGTTTAACGTCGAAGGGGGTGTTCTTGCCCAGTTGGTTGAGCACCTTGCTTTGTTCCCAAACGCGGGTCTGGATTTCCAGGTTCCGGGTGAGCGAAGCCAGCTGCTTCTGCGCGCTGAGTACGTCCAGATAGGCTGAAAACACCCCGTAAGCGTAGGCTCCGGCGCTGTTTTGCAACACCAGGCGCGCCCTCTGTTCGTCCAACGCGGCGTATTTGTAGTTGAACCAGGCCGGGTCGTTCAGGCTGATCGTTTTACTCACGGAAAATCCCGCGCTGCTGCTGAGATCGGAAGCGGCGGGTGTCAGCGGATGGTAAAAGTCGTTGCGGAAGTTCAGGCCCAGGCTGGCTTCGGGCAGCAGGTTCCACTTCGCGGAACTCAGGGCGGAGCTGCTGGATTGGTAGCTGAGCTCGGATCTTTGGCTGCTCCAGCTGTGGTCCAATCCGTAGTTCACCAGGTCGTCCAGGGTGTATTGCTGCGCCGCGAGGGCCAAGGGCAGCAATAAAATGAGCATCAGTAAGCGTTTCATAGTGCTTTTATCCTTATGGGCAAGATGTATCAAAAGTCCGGCAAAACAGGAATCCGTCTTGTGTTTTATACAGGTTTTTGCGCCGTTTCCTGCATCTTTTTCCCTATTTTGAGCGTTTGCGGAACACATTTCCCGCCCACCCCAAAATAGACAAGGAAAATCCTTGCCGGGAAACCGCGCCTGAGAAATTTGGTTCCCTATAAGTAAAATTCCACCCTAGGAGACATCATGCCCTTTAATTTGAAAAACCGCCATTTCCTCACCCTGATGGACTTCACGCCGCAGGAGATCAACTTTCTGCTGGATCTTTCACTTGACCTGAAGAAGGCCAAATACGCCGGCACCGAGCAACCCCGCCTGCAAGGGAAAAACATCGCCCTGATCTTTGAAAAGGACAGCACCCGCACCCGCTGCGCCTTCGAAGTGGCCGCTTTGGACCAGGGCGCGCACGTTACCTATCTTGGCCCCACAGGCAGCCAGATGGGTAAAAAGGAATCGATTGCCGACACCGCCAGGGTTCTGGGCAGAATGTATGACGGCATCGAATACCGCGGCTATGGCCAGGAAATCGTGGAAGAACTGGCCAAATACGCCGGGGTGCCCGTCTGGAACGGGTTGACCACCCAGGACCACCCCACGCAGGTTCTGGCGGATTTCCTCACCGCCAAGGAGCACCTGAACAAACCCCTCAACGAAATGGTCTTCGTTTATTCCGGCGATGGACGCAACAACGTCGCCAACGCCCTGATGATCGGCGCCGCTAAAACTGGCATGGATTTCCGCATCGTCGCGCCCAAAGCACTGGCTCCCGAAGCCAAACTGCTCAAGAAATGCCGGGACGTGGCCAAAGAGACTGGCGCCACGATCACCATCACCGACGACATCGCCAAAGGGGTCAAGAACGCCGACGTGATCTATACCGATGTTTGGGTCTCCATGGGCGAACCGGACAGCGTGTGGGAAGAACGGATCAAACAGCTCAAACCCTATCAGGTCAACGCCGCCATGCTGAAAAAGACCGGCAAGCCCGGCACCCTCTTCATGCACTGCCTGCCCGCCTTCCACGACCTCAAGACCACCATCGGTAAGCAGATCTTCGATAAGTACAAACTCAGCGCCATGGAGGTGACCGACGAGGTCTTCGAATCTCCGAATTCAGTCGTCTTTGACGAGGCGGAAAACCGCATGCACACCATCAAAGCAGTGATGGTGGCAACCCTCGGAAGCTGAGCCCTAGCTATAATGATCATCCCTGCCGGCGGATAAGTTTTCGCCGGTGCATGTTGTCGCTTTGAAAAGCGACACTACGTAGCGTAGGAATCCGATCCTACGAGGATGTAGCATCGGAATGCTACACTACCTGGGGCCGGTATCAGGCCTGGCAAAACGGGACCACCAGCCATTTAAGACTGATGGTCCCGTTGTGGCTCTGTATATGATCTTTGCATTCCGCAAGGGCGGAGCGCGCGCTAAACACCCATGCGGTCAGGCCGCAGCCCGAACAGCTTGATTTGCTTCTATCTGATCAGCGCCATCCTGCGTTGTGCCGAAAATCCCCCTTGGTTGGCGCGGATGAAGTAAACTCCGCTGGCCACAGGCTCGCCGCTATCGTCTCTGCCATCCCAATGCAAGAGCTGCGATTTGGGGCTGTTGCCGCTGAAGAGGGTTTTCACCAATTGGCCGCGGATGTTGTAGATGCCCACTTGCAACGGCTGCGCGGGATTCTTCAGTTCCACGCGGAAGTTGGTGCTCCCTGTGAAGGGATTGGGATGGTTGGCGGAGAGGCCGAGCGCAGGACCGGGCACTGCTTGGGGATCAGCGGCGCCGGTGACGGTTTCGTTGAAATACTCTGTGAAGACGTATTCCACCAATTCTTCGGCGTCATCGCGATACATGTTGTAGAGCGGGAAACTCACCACGCAGACCTTGCCGCTGTTGTTCATATTGAGGATGCCCACGGGCATGCCGTTCATGCTGCCCTGCGGCGTTCCGTTGGCGTAGTCCGAGCCGTAGTTGTAGACGGTGGCGCAGTTGGGGCTGGGGCCGATGCTTTCCACGCGCAGGATATGGCCGTTGAGGGTGGGGCTGGTCTTGTCTGGATCGACCGCTATCGCTGGAAACTGATCGTGCACGGGCACCGCGAACTTGAATCTGGCGGTGTTAAAGTAGTCTGTCTCGGCGATGCCGATCACGCTGTAAATGAAAGAACCGGGCTCAAAGGTCCTGGGGTAATTGGCATTGAGGTCGAAGGCCATGGTGGGCACATAGACGCTGAACATTACGTTGCCGCCGGCTTCGATGTATTGCTGCAGGACGTCTCGCACCGCGTAAGGATAATCCATGTTGGCCTGGTCGTTCCCGTGCCAGAGGATGGAGGAATAGATGCCGATGTCCGCCAGGCGTAAAAATGCCGGCACAACGCCCAGATCCAGTTCCGTGATGGTGAATCCCTGTGTGATGCCGGAGTAAAAATCATCCGCCTGGGCATCGGTTGGCTGGAAGGGATTGGTTCCGCCCATGTTTTCGGTTTCGTCCACGATCAAAATTCCCTGGTCCAGAGTTATGGGCCGGCTTTTCACCACCTGGGTGAAGGAACTGGCGTTTCCGCTGTTGTCCACCGCGCACAAGCTGTAGTAATAATATCCCGCGGAGCCCACTACATCGCTATCCAGATAGCTGTTGCCAGCAATGATCCCGCCTAATTGCGGACCCAGCACTCCCTCTTCCTGGGAACGGTAGAGTTTGTAGCCCGCGAGGTCGATCTCGCCGTTGGCGTCCCAATTCAGGGAGATGCTTTGATACAGGGGCTGGTCGGTGAAGTTCTGCGGCTGCAGCGGGATCAGCAAAGGCATGCCCGATGAATAGACCATGTAGCTTTCATTGCCGAAGGTATCCACGGAACTCACCGCGAAGTAGTATAGATTCCCGGTTACCAGCCCGTTCACGACAGCCGTGGTGTCGGCTGTGGCGATGGGCGTGCCCCAGTTGTCCAGGGTAGTGCTGTAGTAGACGTTGTAGTGGTCGATGGCGGGATCGTTGTAGCCACTCCAGCTTGCCACCAGCGAAGTTCCGTTGCCAGCGTCGCGGATCGCCAGGTTTGCAGGAGCGGCGGGCATATCGGCGAAGGTGGCGGCACAGGCCACGGAGGCTTTGATCACTTCCGTGCAATAGACCGGATCGAGGTTCACCACCAGGTCCTGATCGGAATGATAGACCTCCGAGAAGTCGGATTCAAAGAAATAGATCACGTGGTAGCCCCTTTGCCAGAAGGGATGGCTGTCGCTGCTGCCGCTGTTCATGGAGCCATAGTAAGTCTCCAGATCGGTGTATTGTTCCGTGATTTGCGCGGCGTAGGCGCTGTGGTTCATCGATCCGTCGTAGGGCATGAGGCGCACTTCCCAAGGGGTCGGGCTGTCATTGTTGGCTAGCATGTCGTGATTCATCATGAGGCGGATGTTCTGGCCGTTTTCCAGGGCGTTTTGGGCGTAGTGTTTGGAGCCCCAAAGGCCGAATTCCTCGGCGGCGAAAGTCACGAAGCGGATCGAAGTGCGGGGCTGGTAGCCGCTGGCCATCATCACGCGCGCCATTTCCAGGGCCGCGACGGTTCCGCTGGCGTTGTCATCCGCTCCGGGAGCAAAGGTCATGGGATCGTTATAGGTGATCGAGTCATGATGTCCGCCCACGATTATGTATTGGTCGGGATAGACCGATCCGGTGATGGTGGCCACGACGTTGTATTGGGTGGTATTCTGCCAGCTGAAGGGCTGCAATTGGGCGTTGCTGATCCCATAGGAAAGAAACTGCTGCCGGATCCATTCCGCCACCTGTTGATGGTTCGGTGCGGGGGCGTAGCGGGTTTGGAAATCTTGCAAACTCTGGATCAAACTCTGTACGGAAGTTACGTTCACCAAAGCCAGCAGTTGGTTGATATCGGTGCGGGTGGCGGCGGAAATGTCCAGCGGAATCGTGGTTTCGGGAAAGCGCAGGGGTTCGAGGTTCAGTTGGGTAAAGGGATTGCTGATCAAGTCCCGCAGCTGGAGGTCGCTCAGCTGGCTGTGCACCAAAACCGCGGAACCGATATCCAGAAGCAGAGTTCCGGCGCCGCTCAAATCCTGGACGAAAGCCGCGGGCAACTTTCCGATCAGATACAGCGTCCCCGAGGGCGGATTATCCGCCAAACGCAGTGCCGCTGGGAATT
Source organism: uncultured Candidatus Cloacimonadota bacterium (assembly GCA_964429035.1). GTDB lineage: Bacteria > Cloacimonadota > Cloacimonadia > Cloacimonadales > Cloacimonadaceae > Syntrophosphaera. The sequence continues at coordinate 19,937 of CAYSAT010000019.1, forward strand.
CCGGGCTGCCATTGACAGGCGTGGCGGCGATCACATATTGGTCGTTGTAATGCAGGATTCCATAGCCCTGCGCGGAAAGGCTCCGCACCGCGGAATTGAGGTCGGGGCTGCCATAGGCTGCCAGGACATCCGCGGATTGGATGCCGGCGATGAAGGATGCCGCTGCCAGGCCGTTTGCCAGACACAGCAGGATGATGACTGAGGCGATGTATTTCTTCATGTTGTTCTCCATCAGATCTAAGGCCCGATTCAGGGAAAGGGTCCGCGCTCTTACATGCAAGATTCATTCCTTGAAAAGGGATTTATGCCGCGCGGACCACGGGTTTGCTGCAGCTTGGCCAGCCTGATGGAAATTCAGCCTTGCCACACGCGCATCCAAACTTACTTTGTCTAAGACTTTATCAAAAAACCTGGGAGGTTTTAATGAAAGCGACACTGTTTACGTTTTTGGCCCTGATTATGCTGGCCGCAAGTCTGGGAGCGCAATCGGGCAATACAGAGGAATTCGATTTTGAGATCTTCGGGAATCCTTCCGCGGTTACCGACAGCAAGGTTTACTTCGGCATTTTCACCCAGAACCTCACGTGGGACATCGCCGATGAGATGGGCTACGCCAGCACCGATGGTGTCCTGATCACCGGCGTGGTGGACGATTCTCCAGCGGACGAACATGGCTTGGAGGAAGGCGACATCATCACGCACATCAACGGCAGCCCTCTGAAAGGACAGGACGATTTTGACCAGATCCGCGGCCAACTGATGCCGGGCGATGAGATCATGCTCACAATCTGGCGGGAGGGAGACCAATTCGATATGAACATGGTGATGCAGCCCCGGCCTGGAAACAACGTCACCCGGATCGAGAAGAAGGTGGTCCAAAAACCCGGAAGTTCTGGCTACGGCGGCGCGACCTACGTTCCGATGTGGTTTACCCCGGATGTGGAGGATGTGAACGTATTGCTTGCCAACCTCGGCTTCAGCCAGCTCAACGAAGACGGCCTGTTCATGCAGGGCGGAGCAGGCCGGGGACCGGTCGGCAACAACTTCTTTATCGGCGGCATGCTGGTCACCTACAGCGATTCCTACACCATCCCAAGCCCCACGGGTGTTGGCTTTCACGACTATATCAAATACGACATCACTTTCGGCGGAGTCACGCTGGAAAAGGCCTTTCCGATCGGACGCAAGTTCCACGCGGGACTTGGCGTAATGCTTGGCGGAGGCGGACACGAGATCGAACTGATCCACAGCAATGCCGATTATTCCTGGCCGACCAGCGGCACCGTGTTTAGCGCCGGAAACTACCAGGCCACGATCCAGCGCAACTATCTGGTCGCCCAGCCCAAAGCCGAGTTCATCTATAGCATCCTGCCCTGGCTGGGCATCCGCGCGGAAGCAGGCTACGCCTACGGTTACGCGCCCAAGAAAGGCTGGCGGGTGAAGGGCTCTGGCGACGACACTTTCCTGATGGCAGGGTCGCCCAATTCCCCCTTCCAGGGATTATCCCTCAGCGTTGGGCCCTGGTTCTCGTTCTGATCGGGCATTGAACAGCATCGACCGGAGGTTTCGGCCTCCGGTTTTTTTATTTCGCCCTGGGGGATTAGCCTTAATCACTCCTTAATCACTAGTCAATCACTTCTCAATTATTAACGCTTGATTAAGGCTTGATTAAGGCTTGATTGACTGCAAGCCGCGGGGAAGTGGTGGCTAAGCGATTGCCGGCCAGTAAGTAGCAAATAATCGGTGAGTGCCATGCCAGGGTCTTGGTCTTCAGGTCTTAAGGTAGGGGGGCAAATCGAACAGGAAGACTGCTATTTTTTTTAATTGACAGCGCAAGCCTCCCCCGTAAAAGGAAAATGAGAATTCAGATCATGAGGTGATCCATGAAAGCACTCAGCCTGATATTTATCACCCTATTGGCGGTCGCGCTGTCCGCCACGCCGCGCGGCCTCACCAGCCGTGAGATCGCGGCCGAAGGCGCTGTGGCCGGCACTCAACCCAAGACCATTTTTCCTCCGCTGGTTTCCGAAGCAGAAACTGCCGCAAACCCTTTCAGCAAGGACTGGATCCCGGTATTGGAGCAGCCCCTGGACATGATGCTGCCCTCCGGAGAACAATATGGCCTGCACTATAGGGACCTGGACAGCAGCGCGGAACTCTTTTCCAGCTTGGGCACGCTGCTGCCGCAAAGCGAAACGGCGATCTGGCGGGCGCCTTTTTGGATCCGGGTGGAGCTGCGCAACACGCTTAGCCATCTGACATCCGCGCGGCAACTGCTCTTCGCCGATCTGATCAATAACGCCCAGGATCCTTATGTGGACGAGATCGCGTTCTGCGTGGCCATCTCATCACCCGAGTATCTGAATTCCAGTTTCGCCCTGCCGGAACTCTTTGTGGAAAACGCGCAGTGGGTCTATTCCATCGCGTCGGAACTGCCTTATGTGGAGGTCGTGGACACCGGCGATTCCTCGATGCAGGGCAATTATTGGTCCACCACGCGCTATTGGAAAAAGGACTCCAGCGGCCAATTGGTGCAGCTTACGGTGCCGCGAGACATCTATTACTGGTATCTGGTGAATCCCAAGATCACCGACGAAATCGCCGCTTACATCGATCCCACGATCGTGGAGAACAACTCCACCCACTCCAACAACATCGTTCCGCCGCCAACAGGCAAGTTTTGGCGCAGCTACATCTACGATTATGAGCAGACGGATTTCCCCGTCTTGAGCGACACCCTCAGCCTCTGCCAGAGTGTGTTCAACCGCGATGGTACGCCCGGCGACGCCATCCACGCGATCATCTGGTGGATCAACCAGAACATGAGTTTCACCTCGAACAGCGAGCGTCCGCATCAACCGGTGCGCATCTTTGCCAAACGCTTCGGACGCTGCGGCGAATACGCGGATTTCACTTCGGCGATCTGCCGCACCGCCCTGATTCCCTGCACCAATATCAGTTCCATCTCCACCGACCATACCTGGAACGAGTTTTGGGAGGACGGCTGGGTGTCCACGGAACCCGTGAACGGCTATCTGAACAGCCCGCTGGTGTATGAAAACGGCTGGGGCAAGGTGTTCGGAACGGTGTTCGAAGAGCGGTCCGACGGGCTTTTCACGCCTGTGACTGAGCGCTATTCCGAAGGACTGGCGACGATCAACATCCAGGTGGTGGACCAGAATCTGCAGCCAGTGGATGCCGCTCGGGTGGTACTTGCCATCTTCGAAACCGCGCCCCGCTTCGATTGCCAGGCCTACACCGATAACAACGGCATGGTGAGTTTCCAGGTGGGGGAAAACCGCGATTACCGGGCCCGCGCTGAAACCTTCTTTGGGCTGTATCCTGCCAATCCAGGCACCTATATGCAACTGGTAAGCAGTTCGGTGGACGGCGAGACTTACGACTACCAGTTCCAGATCGCCGCGTCCCTGCCTCTGCCAGCGATTGAAGCCCTGCCCGCTCCACCGGACCCAGTGCTGGATTACCAATTCGGAGCTTCGTTTCAAAGCCCTGGCTACTACATCACGGGCCGGGCTTTGTGGGACGATATCGACGGCCTTGGAGCCCAGCCCAAGCACTACTTCCGGGTCGATGAGCCCGCAAACGTGGCCTGGATGGCCACGGATTCAGACAATCTGCTCTTTCTGCAGCTGGACAATTTCTGCAGCGCCTATGCCTATGTGAGCCCCGTGGCTGGTGGATTTCATGAGTTCGACATCCCAGTAGGGCAGGATTGGTATAGTTTCGCGGACAACTCGCACCGGCATGGCAACGCGGCGCTGCTGTCCGGACATGTGATGTTTTTAGTGTGGGGCTCAGCCATCGATGAGCCACAGGCTCCGCCAGCGCGGATCCGCCTGTCCGCTCCTTCGCCCAATCCTTTCTCCACAGAGACCAAACTCAGTTTGGATCTGCCGTATGCCACTTCGGTGGAAGTGGAAGTCTTCAACTTGCGCGGCCAGAAGTTGCGAACCCTTGCTTCCGGCGCCCTCTTAGCTGGCGTCCATACCCTGATATGGGATGGCGCCACCGATTCCGGAACCGCAGCAGCCTCGGGTGTGTATCTTTTGCGGGTGAGGGGCGAAGGCAGTTCCCTGATCCGGCGAATCATGGTCATCAGATGAACCAGGCCGGGTAACGGGGCATTTTTTATTTGACAAGGAGTCCCGCTCCATAAGTTTGCGATACACGGGTCCCTTCTCCTGAATCCTGTGCGGGGAGGGATCAGATCAGCAAAGAAGAGGAACCGCCATGGAGCAGGACTTTAGCAAATTGGATGCGCTGATATCAGCGTATAGCGGCAAAAAGGGCGTGTTGATCCCGCTATTGCAGGAAGCACAAAATCTGGAAGGCTATCTCTCCCGGCCTGTTTTGAAACACATTTCCGACACGATGAACATCCCCGCCGCCGAAATCTATGGCGTGGTGACCTTCTATTCCATGTTTCGCCTGGTGCCGCAGGGCAAACACATCATCCGGGTCTGCAAAGGCACGGCCTGCCACGTTTCCGACGCCGACGGGATCAAGGAAGCACTGATCGAAAACCTGAAACTGGAAGCCGGCCAGGTGACTACCCAGGACATGCAGTTCACGCTGATGGAAGTGGCTTGCCTGGGTTGCTGCTCGCTGGCTCCGGTGATCATGGTCGACGACCAGACCTTCGGCAAACTCACTCCTGCTGCCATACCTGGCATTCTGGAAAAGTTCAGTTTTTAGGGAGGGCCAATGGAACAGCTAACCGTAAAAGTGGGACTCGCCAGTTGCGGCATCGCCGCGGGCGCTGAAGACGTCTATCACAAACTCGAGGAAGACCTGGCGAAAGACGCCGGAGCCTTCAATCTGCAACGAACTGCCTGCATCGGAATGTGCTTTGAAGAGCCGATCGTGGAATTGCATGGATCGGAGCTCGGCGTGGTGACCCTGGGCCACGTCACTCCTGAATTGATCGGCCCTCTGTTGGAAGAATACAAGGCGGGCAAATTGCCTTCCACCAACGTTATCCTGGCGGAAAAGCACGACGCGCCGCGCAACGACCTGCTCGCCAACCAGAAGCGCATCGTGCTCCAGAACTGCGGCGTGATCGATCCGCTTTCCCTGGCGGACTACGAAGCCCGCGGCGGCTATAAAGCGCTGCGCAAGGCTTTGGCTCTTTCCCGGGAAGAAATCATCGCCGAGATCAAGGATTCCGGATTGCGCGGAAGAGGCGGGGCGGGCTTTTCCACAGGGCTCAAATGGACCTTCGCGGCGGCCGCCAAAAGCGATAAGAAATACATCATTTGCAATGCCGACGAAGGCGATCCCGGCGCGTTCATGGACCGCAGCGTGCTGGAAGGCGATCCCCACAAAGTTTTGGAAGGGATGATCATCGGAGCCTATGCCATGGGCGCCGACGAAGGCTACATCTATTGCCGGGCCGAATATCCCCTGGCCATCGCGCATCTGAAGGTCGCCATCGCCGCTGCCGAAGAAAAGCGCTATCTGGGCAAGAACATCCTGGGCTCGGATTTCAGCTTTGAACTGCACATCAAGGAAGGCGCGGGCGCCTTCGTTTGCGGCGAGGAAACCGCTCTGATGCAATCCATCGAAGGCAAGCGCGGAATGCCGATCATCCGGCCTCCTTTTCCCGCGGAATCAGGCTTGTGGGGCAAACCCACCAACATCAACAATGTGGAAACCTGGGCCAACATCGCCTGGATCTTGCTCAACGGAGCGGCTGCCTTCCGTGCCATGGGAACGGAGAAATCACCGGGCACGAAAGTCTTTGCCCTGGCTGGCAAGATCGCCGGCAGCGGTTTGATCGAAGTGCCGATGGGCATCCCGATCCGCGACATCATTTACAAGGTCGGCGGCGGCATGAAGACCGAAAAGCCCTTCAAGGCAGTGCAGATGGGCGGTCCTTCCGGCGGCTGCATTCCGGCGGAACTTCTGGATACGATCGTGGATTACGACAGCATCACGGCAACCGGCGCCATCATGGGTTCCGGAGGCATGGTGGTGATGGATTCCGGCACCTGCATGGTCGATGTGGCGCGCTATTTCCTGAACTTCACCCAGAACGAATCCTGCGGGAAATGCACTTTTTGCCGCGTTGGAACACGGCGCATGCTGGAAATACTGACCCGCATCACCGAAGGCAAGGGCGAACTGGATGACATCGGAAAACTGGAAGCCCTGGCCACCAACATCATCAAGGGCTCGCTGTGCGGCTTGGGACAGACGGCGCCCAATCCCGTGCTGACCACCCTGCGCTATTTCAAGCACGAATACCTCGCCCACATCGAGGAAAAGCGCTGTCCAGCCGGCGTTTGCTCCGCCCTGCTCAAGTTCGAGATCAAACCGGACAAGTGCATCGGTTGCACCGCCTGTGCCCGCAAATGCCCCGTCAATTGCATCTCCGGCACCGTCAAACAGCCCCACGTCATCGACCAGAGCAAATGCATCAAATGCGGCGCCTGCTTTAAAACCTGCAAGTTCGACGCGATCACCAAGGCATAGGAGGCACCGATGATAGAACTCACTTTAAACGGAACCAAAGTACAGGCCGAGCCTGGCATCACCATCCTCGAACTGGCCAGGCGCAACGGCATCGATATCCCCACTCTCTGCCACGACGAAGAGCTGAAACCCTTCGGATCCTGTTGGGTCTGCGCGGTCGAAGTGAAGGGCCGGCGCGGTTTTGTTACTTCCTGCGGCACTACCGTTGCCCCCGGTATGGAAATCAACACCGATAGCGAAGACATCCGCGCAGCCCGGAAAATGGCGCTGGAACTGCTGATTTCCAACCATTACGCCGATTGCGAAGCTCCTTGCAAGATCGCCTGCCCCGACCATGTGGACATCCAGAGCTACGTGTCGTTGATCGCCAATGGCCAGTATCACGACGCGGTGAAGGTGATCAAGGACACCCTGCCCCTGCCACTTTCCATCGGACGCGTCTGTCCGGCTTTCTGCGAAAAGGAATGCCGGCGCCAGATCGTGGAAGACCCCATCGCCATCCGCCAATTGAAGCGTTTCGCGGCCGATGAGGATCTGAACGACGCCTGGAACTACATCCCGGAAAAGGAAGCCCCCACCGGAAAAAAGATCGCCATCGTGGGAGCCGGGCCCTCAGGATTGACCTGCGGCTTTTACCTTTCCAACCAGGGCCACGACGTAGTGGTTTTTGAAGCGGCTCCCAAAGCAGGCGGCTGGCTGCGTTATGGCATTCCGGAATACCGCCTGCCCAAAGCCATATTGGACCGCGAAATAGATCTGCTCTGCGCCAACGGCATGCGAATCGAGTATAACGTCCAACTGGGCAAGGAGATTATGCTCAAAGACCTCTGCGCGCAATACGACGCGGTCTATCTGGCGCTGGGTGCCCAGAAAGCGGTGCCCATGCCAGTCAAGGGCTCCGACCTCGCTGGCTGCTATCTCGGCGTCGATTTCCTCAAGGCGCACAGTTTGGGCCACACTCCCAAACTGGGAAAAAAGGTGGCCATCGTCGGAGGCGGAAACACCGCCATCGATTGCGCCCGCACCGCGATCCGCCTGGGTTGCGAGGTGAGCGTCATCTATCGCCGCACCAAGGACGAAATGCCTGCCGAACCCTTTGAGATCGAGGCCGCGGGGCATGAAGGCGTGGTTTTCCACTACCTCAGCAATCCCGTGGAGTACTTCGGCGAGGATGGCAGGCTGAAAGAAGTCAAGATCGAAAAGATGAAACTCGGCGAACCCGATGCCAGTGGCAGAAGGCGTCCAGAGCCCACCGGCGAATACATCACCGAGAGCTACGATTCCATCATCGCCGCCATTTCACAGATTCCCGAGGTGGAGATCTTCGCCGCCGAAGCTAACCACATTGAGGGCAAGGTCCTGCCTCTGAGCCGTTGGCAGACCGCCGTCGTGAACGAATCCACGATGTTCACCGGTTTGGGCAACGTCTTTGCCGGCGGCGATTTTCAGCGCGGAGCCGCCACTGCGATCGAAGCGATCGCCGACGGACGCATTGCCGCGCAATCTATCCACCGCTATCTTAACGGCGCGGAACTGGCTGACGGAAGTTTCCGCTTCGACGCGAAAAAGGGCTACAAAGTGCAGGAAATATCCGCGCTGGAATACTCCATCTTTGCGCAGGAAGCCCGGAAACAAATGCCCGAAATTCCCCTGGCAGAGGCGAAAGCCACATTCAACGAGGTGGAAACCGGATTTGCCGAAACTGAAGCCAGAGCCGAAGCCGACCGTTGCCTGGAATGCGGCTGCCAGGTGAACGAAACCTGCAAATTACGGGAATACTGCTCCGATTACCACGTGGACGCGCTGCGCTTTCCCGGCAGCATCAACAAGCATCCCATCGACTACAGCCATCCCTACATCGCGCGCGACACCAACAAGTGCATCAACTGCGCCCGCTGTGTGCGCACCTGTTCCGAGATCCAGGGCGCTGCCGTTTTGGGCTACATCTATCGCGGATTCTCGGCCGTCGTGGCCCCGGAATTCGGCGAATCGCTCACGCAAACCACCTGCGAAAGTTGCGGAAAATGCATCGCGGTGTGCCCTGTGGGCGCCCTCACAGAGAGGAATCTGAACTACAAACTCAATCCTCTGGCCAAAACCGGGACATCGCAAAACTGCGGGATCTGCGGCACCGGCTGCGAAATCCTCTGCGAAACCCAGTCCGGCGTTCCGGTGCGCGTAAGCACCAACGAGAAGCGCCCCGGATTCAACGGCCGCAACCTCTGCTTCAAAGGCCGCTTCGGCTGGCAGGCGCTCTATACCGCAGACAGGCTGCGCACGCCCCTTTACAAAGACAAAGGAACCTGGCGCGAGGTATCCTGGAACGCGGCTCTTGATCTGCTCAAAGAGCAAGGTAAAAAAGCCTCGCAACTGCGCTTCGAAGCCTCACCCTACCTCACTTTGGAGGAGCTGCTCATTCTGCGGAAAGCCGCGCAAAGCACGCAGGCAAACTTCTGCGCCGATGCCCGCTACCAGCTGGTCAGCAGCGGATTTTTGCCCTTGCAGCCCAGCACTGAGCCCTACGAGATCCTGGATAAATTCGCCTCCTATGTGGTCATCGGCGAGATCAGCCACACCCTGCGTACCATGCTGCGCCTGAAACAGCGGCAGGGCAAGCGGCTCATTTCCGTTCTTTGCGACGGCAGCAAACCGCTGCGCTTCGCCGACACGGTGATCTCTTCCCTGGATGCGATGGACGCCTCCCAACGCCAGCTCTACATCTACAATATCAACAAGGTCAGCGAGCAAAGCATAGGCCGGATCATGATCGCCGCTTCGGTTAGGGACCCCCTTCTGGGCAACATCCTGGAAAGCACGGATTATCCCAATTACTATGGCCTGCAACTGCTTCAGCCCTCATTCGCCGCGCCCAGCGAAGCCGGTTTCATCCTGGCTTGGGGCTGCAAAGCACGCCGCGGAAAAAACACCGGATTCAGCGTGGAGATCCAGCAGTTCGCGGATCCGGATTCCGCAGCCGACCTGCTTCTCCCCGCCCCTTCCTATCTGGAGATCGAAGGCACTGCCCTGGCCACAAATTGCGGCATCACCCGGTTCCGCAATCCCGCCAAATCCGCCCTCATAAGCGAACTGCTGCGCCTGTTCTATGAATTGGGCTGGATCTCACCGGCCACAGCGGATATCACGCATTGGAACGCCGCGGCCGAAGACCTCATCAAAACAGGATTTCCCGCCGCAGAACCATCTTTCCAGCCGGAGCAGATTACCCTTGGCAGTCTGCGCAATATGGCCCTGCCGGTCGATTCCCTTCTGCAGGAAAGGATCATCGCGCTCTACGAACAACGCCGGGAGCCCGCGCAGTTCTGACGTCCAAAGGTCTGGACGAGAGCCTTTTTTTCATTCGGAGGCCGGGCTCCCTCCGGCAACCATTACGCGGTAATTGCGCGCTCATTGCGGGTTAAGCCCGCAGTGACCGCGCAGTGACGGCGTAGTGATAGCGGGAGCGAAACTGGGGTCCATGTTCAATTAGATTGGTCTGCCCAATCGATTCCATAACGTCAACCTGACGTCGGAGACGTTGTTAACTTCACGTTGGAGTGCCGGCGGGATGGCATTTCAGATAGAAACATGTTTGGCTCTCTTCATGGCCAAATGGGTAGCCCCGGAGGGAGCGTCGGATCATAGCGGTGAGTGCGAGCGACGCAGGAGCGAAGCCCCCCGGAACTAATACCGACAACACATTTGAGCCCCGAAGGGTGCGACAGACATCCGGTGGTCCTTTTCTATGGCAGGATATGGCAGATATGGATAGAATCAGCGCTGCGGGAATGAGTATCTTCCTAATGCTTGCTTGATGTCCCAGTGTGCGCACCCTCCGGGGCTTGCCAACTCAGTATGAACTAGATTTTGGCAGTTTACCCCACGCTCTCTGATTGAACATGAGCCAGCAGTATCTCGGGCCAGAGAAGGACTCTCGCCGGGTGGAACAAATCACTTGCTGCGTGCTACGCGGAAGCCCAGATCGTTCCTTTGGATGAGGGGTTTGGCGTGGGAGCGGTTGGTGACGCGCAGTTCCCGGGATTCTTGTTTCCAGGAGCCGCCGCGGATCACTTTGTCCGTGCCGAAATCAGGTCCGGTGTGGGGAAGGTCCATGCCCGAGGAGTAGCGCAAATACCAGTTCCAAACCCATTCTGCGGCGTTTCCGCTCATGTCGAACAAGCCCAGGCCATTGGGTTCTTTTTTGCCCACCCGGTGGATCTTGCCGTCGCTGTTTTCCGCGTACCAGGCCACTTCTTCGGGGGCGTTGGATCCGCTGAAGAGGGTGAAATCGCCGTTGATCGCGGATCTGGCGGCATACTCCCATTCCGCTTCGGTGGGCAGTCGATAGCCATTGGCGGAAAAATCGCAGCTAACGTTGTCGCCGAGAAATTCATAACAGGGTTTGAGCCCGTCCATGCGGCTTTTCTCGTTGCAGTACTCCAGGACTTCATAGAAGGTGACGTCGACCATGGGCAGGTCCTCTTCGCTGTTGTCCACCACAAAGCCCGGCGTGGCCATCGCCCATTCCTTGCGGGTCACTTCGTGGGCGCTGATCTGGTAGGATGCCAGGGCGACTTCCCGGGGCGGAAACTCGTCGTCATCCGCTTCCGGTCCGATGTGGCCGATCAGCGCTTTGGCGCCGTCTATGGGTATCATGTCCAGAGGCTCGTTCTTGACCGCGAATTCCCGGGACGAAGGGGCTATTTCTTCGGAATCGTCCACTTTCGAGAACTTCGGCTTGTCGCTGATGATGACGTATTTAACGATAATGTAGGCCAGGATCAGCAGCGAAATGACCTTCAGGACAGAGAAATACTTCTTCAGTTCCGAGATCTGGCGGGTTTGGACTGGAGGCTGTTTGGGAGCCGCGGTCTGTGTGGGCCGCGGAGACTGAACTGCAGCGGGTTGCATCTTGCTGGGTGGAGGGGGCTGATACTGCGTGGGGGTTTCCGCCTTGGGAACCGTTGCCGCGGGGGTTTCCGGCACCACGGGTGCCAGTCCGGGAATCTCCAATTGGCTCTCTGTTTCCGGGCTTTTCGCCGGCGGGGTTTCGGTCTGCAAGGCAGGCTCGGTTTCTGCAGTCTTTTGCAGATCAGGCAAGGATTCCAGCACCACTTGACGCGCGGGAGTTTCCGGAGCCGGCATGGCCAGGCAGGATTCATAGGGGATGGTTTGCTGGATCGACAGGGCTTGCAGCATTTCGGCAGGAGTGGCAAAACGCCTGGCGGGATCGAGCATCAGGCATTTGTTCAGGACCGTGAACAGCCAGTGGGGAATGCGCGAACCCAATATTTCGGGATCGCTCACAGGACGCTGGAAGGTTTGCTGCTTTTGCTGCGTGGGCGTTTCATGCTGGTCCAAAGACCACGGGAATTGGCCGCAAAAGAGCAGATAGGCCAGCACGCCCAGGGAATAGATATCCGCGCGGCCATCGGGTTCCCGGCCCATGAATTGCTCGGGAGCGGTGAACAGCACTGGATGCAGCCGGTCTTGCTCCGCCTCGGCATACTTCCATTCGGTGGGTCCCTTGCCGAAACCAAACAACTTCACGTCGGAGCCAGGCGTGATCAGGATGTGGCTGGGATTCAAATTCAGGTGCCAGATATGCAGCGCGTGGGCATGGTCCAGGGCGTCCAGCAGCTGCAGGGTCCACTTCAGCGCGTGCTCATACGCGATATCCAGTTTGGCAGTGCTGAGCAAAGCGCTCAGGGACACGCCTTCCACGAATTCGGAGACCATGAACACGGCCGGGCCATCCTGGAAAATGTTCAGGGTTTTGCGGATATGCGGATGCTGCAGCTGCAGGCCGGCCTCGACCTCGCTTTTCATTTGCTGCAGCAGGATCTGGTCGACGCGCATCCTCTGGACGTTGGTCTTGATGCTCACCAGGTTTCCGGTGTATTGGTTCTTGGCCTTGTAAACGCTGTAGCGCCTGGATTTGTGCAGGGTTTCCAGGATGATGTAGGCGTTTTCGCTCTGGTTGCCGTTCATAACTCAGTTCCCCAAATCCTGTTGCCGCGCGTGAAAACGCCGGTCAGATGCGAACTGCCCAGATGGTAGGGCAGAAAATTGATGGAGGGAATGTCCCACAGGGTGAAATCAGCCCATTTTCCCGGTTCCAGCGAGCCCACATCGTTGGCCATTCCAAGCGCGTGAGCCGCGTTGATGGTGGCTGAGCAAAGCGCTTCGGAGGGGCTGAGCCCCATCTGCAGGCAGGCGATGCTCATGGTGAGGGGCAGGGAGTCGCAATTGCAGCTGCCGGGGTTGTAATCCGTGGCAATGGCGACGGGCAGGCCGCGTTCGATCATTTCTCTTGCCCGGGCATAGCTTTTGCTGCGCAGGGAAAAGAGGGTGGCGGGCAGCAAAACCGGGATGACGCCAGCCCTATGCAAAGCCTCGATTCCCGCGTCTGATGCGGCGCCCAGATGGTCGGCGGACACGCACTCCAGTTCCGCCGCCAGTTCCGCGCCTCCCATTGGCTCGATCTCGTCGGCATGCATCTTCAGGCGCAGGCCATGTTCCCTGGCGCAGCTTAGCACCCGGCGGGATTCCTCGATGCTGAATACATGCGCTTCGGTGAAGATGTCGCAGAATTGGGCGATGCCTTGTTTTGCCACCGCGGGGATCATCTCGTTGCAGAGGATGTCGATGTAGGCGGGATGGTTGTCCTTGTATTCGGCGGGAAACTCGTGCGCGCCCATGAAAGTAGGCACGATGCGGATCGGCAGGTCATGCGCCAGGCGGTCGAGCACGCGAAGCTGCTTCAATTCGCTGGCCGTGTCCAAACCGTAGCCGCTCTTGGCTTCCAAAGTGGTGGTACCCTGGCCGATCATCCTCTGGATGCGCTTCCGGGCGAGTTCGTATAGAAGGTTTTCGTCTGCGGAGCGAGTCGTGGCGATGGTGCTGCGGATCCCGCCTCCGGATTGGGAAATCTCCACATAGGATTTTCCGGCCAGGCGTTGCGCGAATTCGTCTTCGCGAGTATGCACGAACACGGGATGCGTGTGGGAGTCCACGAAACCGGGCAAAACCACGCTGTCCCTGGCTTGGATGACCTCATCGGCGGTGTATCGGGCCAGGATATCCGCCGTTTTTCCCACAGCCTCGATGCGGCCTGCGCGGATCGCCATTGCTCCGTCCGGGATCATGCCCAGGTCGCTCAGCTCAGATCTGGTGCGGGGCGCGCTGCTTCCGCTCAACGTAAGCAATTGCCGGCAGTGGCAGACGATTTTGTCAACCTTCATCGACGCTCCTGGAGAAAGCCATCTATGTCACCCGGTCCGAGCCGGGCTGAAAGTCGTTTGGAGGCTGGCCGGATCAGTCCTCGGGCTCCTCGTCGGACTGGGAAAACAATTCGTCGAACCGCGCGGCGACCTGCTCGAATTCATCGTCGTCTTCGATAACGCTCAATTCCACGTTATCGTCCACCACGGTCATGCTCATGATGTCGTATTCCATGGATTCCACTTCAGCCAGGGCGATGTATTGCTTGCCCTCGATCTCGACCACATCCAGAACCACAAAGTCTTTGGTGGTGCCGTCTTCCATGTCCAGGGTGATGGTGTTGTCGTGGCATTCCTCGCCTTCGCAATCGCAAGGGGAATGTCCGTTTCCGCAGTTTTCGCCGCAGTTGCAGCCTTTGGTCTCTTTATCGGTCATGATTTACTCCTTTGTTTTCTCACCATTTTCGATAGTGGAATTTTGGCAAGCGAAATGTTGCTGGCGCCCTACATCAGGCTGAGCGGGTCGATATCGACCTGGGCGTGCACGGAACCAGGCGGCGTGTAGGATGCAGTGATCAGCCCGAGCGCTTTGCTGATGGCGGAAGGGCTTTGGCCTTTGAGGATCACATGCTGGCGGAAGAGATTGTTCAGGCGGGGAAAGGGCGCGGGGGTCGGTCCCAGATGGATTAGTTGTTCACCGGGGAATACTGCCGCCACTTGCAAAACGATATCGGCAAGCGCCCGCATTTCCTGCTGCAGCAAGGATTCGTCGGCACATTGGTAGAGGATGCGGGCCAGGCGGTAATAGGGCGGGTAATTCAGCCGGCGCCGAAAGGACAGCTCTTCCTCCGCGAAGCCCGGATAATCCTGGTTCGCGGCGTGCGTGATGGCGTAATGTTGCGGATTGTGGGTCTGGATGATCACTTCGCCCGCTTTATCCGCGCGTCCGGAACGTCCCGCCACCTGTGTGCACAGCTGGAAAGTGCGCTCCGCGGCGCGAAAATCCGGCAGGTTGAGGCTTATATCGGCATTCACGATGCCCACGAGGGTCACATTCGGGAAATCCAGGCCCTTGGAGATCATTTGCGTGCCCAGCAGGATGTCCACGTCCTTGTCCTTCATGCGGCGGTACATCGTTTTGTAGGAATCCACGCGGCGCGCGGAATCGGAATCCAGGCGCAGCACTTTGGCGGAGGGGAACAAGATCTGCAGGTGCTGCTCCACTTTCTGGGTGCCCGGCGAACCGTAGGAAAAGCTGAAACTGCCGCAGGAAGGGCATTTGCGGGGGCTGGGCAAAGTGTGGCCGCAGTAGTGGCAGTGCATTTCTTCGCGGTCGCGGTGGTAATACATGCTGATCTCGCAGTTGGGACAGCTGACCAGTTCGCCGCATTTCAGGCATTGCATGTAGGACGAAAACCCGCGCCGGTTCTGAAACAGGATCACCTGTTCCTGGCGTTCCAGCCGCGCGTTTATCGCCGCCGTTAATGCATCGGAAAGCAGTTGCTGCTCTTGCTCTTCGCAGAGGCTCACGATCCGCACTTCCGGCAGCTTAATCTCCAAAGGACGGCTGGCCAGGCAATGCAGGCTGTATTTGCCCCTGGACTGGTTGTACCAGGATTCCAGTGAGGGCGTCGCGCTGCCCAGGATCACCTGCGCCCCTTCCATTTGAGCGCGCACGACTGCCAGGTCCCGCCCGTTGTAACGCGGATTGTTGTCCTGTTTGTAGGATTGTTCGTGCTCCTCGTCCACGATGATCAGGCCGAGGTCCGGAAGCGGAGAAAACACCGCGCTGCGCGCTCCGATCACGATCTGGCATTCGCCCCGGGAGATCTTCTGCCATTGCTGCAAGCGCTGCCGGTCGCTGAGCTGGCTGTGGCTGATCGCCAGCACAGAGCCGAATTCCGCCTGGAAGCGCTCCACCATCTGCGGAGTGAGCGCGATCTCGGGGATCAGGAAAATGACGCTTTTACCCTTTGCCAAATACTTGCGGATCATGGCGATGTAAACTTCCGTCTTGCCGCTGCCCGTGATGCCGAACAGCAGTTGCGCGGTATGCGCGGAGCCGCTTTGCGCAATTTCCCGGATCGCGGTTTGCTGCTCTTCCGTCAGAACTACGGCCTTGGGTTTGGCTGCGGAATCGTATTGGAAAAAAGCACGTTCCACCTGCTTGGGATACACGCTCACGACTTCTTTTTGCCGCAGGGCCTTGATCACGGAATAGCTGATCAGATCGCTGAGTTCAGCCAGGGGGATTTCCTCGTTGGGGATTGCCAGGATCAGTTGCAGCGCTTCTTTCTGCCGGGGCGGAAAGCTCTCCAGATTCGGTTCGGGAACCAGCAGCCGGAGGAAATTGGCGGTCTTGGGTTTGTCCCGGGAACTCAGTTTGCGCTTCAATTCCAGGAGGCCCGACGCCGCGCCTGTCTCCACCAGATGCAGCACTGGCTTGCCTTTTAGCAGTTTGCGCAACTCCGACACCCTCCGAAATTCTCCATCAGAGAGGGCTTGCGCCAGTCCCGAATAGCTCTCCGGAATTTCTGTGCCCACCCATTTCACTTCGGCTTCCACATCCGGGATCAGCCAGGCCGGTAGCATCGCGAAACACGCGCCGCCCAAGGAACTGTGGTAGTATTCCGCCATCCATTTGGCCAGTTTCAGCAAGGGCGGGCTGAGCACAGGGGTATCGTCCAGCGCTTCCAGGATCGGCTTGTAGTTGAGTTCGGGGTCCGGAGCCTGATCCAACCTGGGTCCGCAGATGCCGATCCAATCCTTGCGGTTGAAGGAAACCAGCACGCGCGCCCCCTCCGGAATCTTCTGCGCGGAGCAGTAATGGAATTCCCTGGTGAGCGCCAAAGGCAGGTGGACAGCGTAGTAATACATGCAGAGATGCTGGCAGGAAGGGGGACTTTTGTCAATGACTAAATCTGCAGACCGGTCTGGTTTTGGGTTTCGCGCCTGTTTTGCATCTCGATTCGAGCAGGAAATACAGTTCAGACTGGGGCAAAGATTGTTCGCGCCAGACCTGGCAGCTAGCCCCAAGGGGGATTGCTTCGACCGGTGGCCATTCTTTAGATCTCTGTGTAATATATTTATTTTTACAAATGTTGCTCTGATATAAAGAGTCAGCCAATATTGCAAATGGGCGTCGGTGTGACATAAGGGGATAAGGCTTTGATTGGTGGGAAGATAGATAGGACTGGCTTTAGACTGTGTCACACCGAGCTTTGGACGTTTCTGGACTTGTTTGGATCAAGGTTATTGCAAATTTGCGCTGATTTTGGACTGGTTTCGGAAATCCTTGTTTTTCAGTAAATTAGGTCAGTTCCGGAAAGCCGCAGTTGGACTGCAAGTGTGCCGATCAAGAAAACGTCGGTGGTCTGATCATCGTCTAAGATAAGAGTCTGAAAGTCTGAATTGAGGGGTTCGAGTAGCAGGGCAGGCCTTTTCTGATCTAGCTTTACACGTTTGAGAGTGATCCCTCCATCCACTCGCACGGCACAGATCTGATTATAGGCATTATCCCAATCCATCGTCTTGTAGATCAGCACGATATCCTCATTTTTAATCTTTGGTTCCATACTGTTGCCTCTGACCATGAAGGCCAGGTATTGGGATGCGCCTCTGGGAATGTAACTATCCGGTATTTCAATCTGTTTGCGGCTATCACGATCTTCGACTGCTTCGACGGGGGGTCCGGCGGAAATTTCCGCCAAGATGGGGAATACTGCGCTTCGAATGTAAGTATCTCCATTTTCATCTATTAGCAGCTTTCTGTCCCCGATGATCTGATAGCGCTGATTACGTTTGATGCTGTTGTCCCGGTCCCAGGGAGGGGGGATGAGCATCGGTCCTTCACCCTTCAAAACCCAGTTGATGTTCACCTTTTCCTCGGCTAATTTGACCAGAAATTCGGCATCGGGGTAGCGGCCATTGGTCTTATATCTGATGATCGAGTTCTTGGAAATACCGAATTTTTCGGCGAATTCCCACTGCTTCAAATGCATTGATTTCATAAGTGTTTGGATACGGTCACCGATAGTCACATTGTCCATTGTTCCCCCTTTGGGGCTTTATTTCTGCTTGACAGTTCCTGTATGGGTATCATAGTGTATCTGTGAACAACATAAAAATACCCAAATGTTTGGTCAAGTTAAATCGCATAGAGTGAGTTTTGCCGGCGGATTCTTCCGGCGGTGTGCAGAAAAAAAACTAAGTTCCAGTTTTCGCAGAAAGGACTTCCCAAGTTATTGCTATTGTGTGCAGTAGCACCCAATACTAAACTAAGGGAGGCGCTTATGAAAGCGACCACTTACAAGGCAGTCCAGCGAGGGCAAAAAAGTGCTCGGTGTGACAAAATTCTCGGTGTGACACGTGTCACACCGAAGCCCAAACGGGAACGGCAGCAGTTAAAGCTATTGACGAGAGAGATTAAGGAGCGTGTCACAGCGAGCGTCGGTGTGACAAATGGGGATTTGCTCGGTGTGACAGCAAAAAGAGCCAGTTTTGTCACAGCGAGGGTGATTCAAAGTGGAACCTATATTATGAGATTGAAAATGAGCGACAAGAAGATTAAGGCGATCTGGCTCACCATCGAGAGGGTGGGCGAACTCAAGGGCTGTTCGAAGAGGACGGTCTGGCGATATATCAGTGAAGAGCAGTTGAAGACCCACAAGCAGTATGTAAAGACCGGGCTGCGGACTATCAACAAGACCTTCGTGCTGACCAACCCGGAACTATACAATCTGGAGATTGCTCGCTGTGACACAGAGTTTGTCACACCGAGTGAGTATGTGGAAGCGGAGATAGATATTGATGGCAAGACTGTGGTCAGTGCCCTGATCTATGGCTATACTCCCATAACTGACGAGACTGGAGGTTCTAATGAGCTTCTATAACGTCACCTCCTCGGAGTATGCCCAGTTCTATCACAACTACATCATGGGCACCGATAAGCCGGATAGCCCACAGATAAGCACGACCACTATTGCAGTGTTAGATAAAGTACCGCAAGCCGGACTCGAGCCCGAAGACTCAGACTGGGTTGCCGATGATAGCGAAAAGCCGGTTCCGGTTATAGGACCCGCCTTCAAGGAACGCAGCCGGACAGACTTTATCGACCTCACTCCTCCGGACAGCATTCCATACAAGTATGAGAACGAAGCCAGGCTCTACGGCCAGTTCTGCTCGACGGTGCTCTACCGGTTGGAACAATGCGAGTCCAGAGTTGAGGAGTGGAAGCAGATAACTGAAGACTATAATAGAAAAGAGCTGATCCCAGAGCTATACGGACTTCTAGGCAAACGCAATGAACGCTGCCTGCGGCTGTGGTTGGAACGCTATCTGGAAAGCAACCGGGACATGTATTCACTGGTGCACAGGAACAAGAACCAACTAAGAGGCCGCAAGGTTACCTATATTGAACAGAACTACCTGCTCAACCTGCTGCTCAATCCCAATAACATCAAGGTCGGTACTGCCATCAGCAGTTTGAAGGACGCGGCCCGGATGGAACTCCTGAAATCGCCCAGTAGCGCTCCCACCCTCAAACGCTGGTGCAATGACTGGGAGATGAGCAACAAAGCCATCTGGACTCAAGCCCGGAGCGGAAGTAAGGCAGTAGCTGAGAGCATCATCAAGACCATCATCCGGGATGCCAGTCTGCTCAATGTGGGTGATGTCTGGGTAGCCGATGGACATGATCTGGCTTTTGATATCATGAACCCCAAGACCGGTAAAGCCCAACGCATGACCATGATCATGGTCTTCGACTGGGCAAGCCGCTATCCGGTAGGTGCCTCACTTGCCTTTACCGAGGATAGCCATCACATCCAGGTGGCCTTCAGAAACGGCTTCCTGAACTGGGGAGCGCTGCCCAAACGGATCTATCTGGACAATGGCAAGGCTTTCAAGAGCAAGCTCTTTCATGAACAATGGGATGAGCATGACCTGGAACTGGAACTAGGTGGGATCTTCCCACGGCTGGGGATCAATGTGGTCTTTGCCAAGAGCTACAATGCCAAAGCCAAGCCGATCGAGCGGTTCTTCAGAACCTTCCAGGAGCAGTTTGAACGCTTTATCTCAAGCTTCCGGGGCTCCTGTATAGACGATAAACCTGCTCCCCTGATGCGTAACGAGAAGTGGGCGAGGAAGCTATATGAAGCTCATCCTCCCACCATTGAAGAGACGATGCAGATGATCGCCTTCTATATCAGGCATATCTATGGTGAGAATCCCCACTCCGGGCTGGGTAGCAAGACACCCTGGCAGGTATTCAGCTCATCCAAGCTGCCTGGAGACCGCCTGGTGGTCCCCGG
>CAYSAT010000019.1:40062-44120 GCA_964429035.1 uncultured Candidatus Cloacimonadota bacterium
GAATACACCGAGATCAAGAAGCTGCAGCGCAACACCGAACGCAAGACCAAGATCCTGGTCAAGCAGACGCAGATCGTGGTCGACAGGCTGATGATCCCGCTACGTAAAGCCCAAGCACTGGAGGCCAATCCCATCTTCAAGCAACCGGCCATGATCGAGCCACCTAAACAGAGCCGGGATCAGGCGATCAATGCAATGGAGAAGCAGATGCTTAAGAACCTGCCCCAGCTTGATCCTATCAAAACGGAGATAACACCTGTAGTACCCATGCGGGAGGCAGATATAAAAGATACGCAAGGCAATAGTGATGTAATAGCCAAAATCAAGCCCAAGAGCTTTGAAGAGATGCTCAAACGGGCCGGCATCAGATAAAGGAGGATAGAGTGAAACAGAACAAACTGGTAGCAATCAACAACGTAATAGAAGCGGACGAATGCATCCGCTTCCTGATCAACCGCCCCAAGATGGAGATGGTGGGACTGGGGATGCTCTATGGAGCCCCCGGACTCGGCAAGACCACCTATGCCCAAAGAATGGCCTTCCAGCGAGGTTACATCTACCTGCGGCTGGAGTCCACAACCACACCCAAAGCCTTTATGGTGGCACTCTTAAGCGCACTGTACCGCAAGTTCCGGCTCGGGGCCATGATCCCCAGTGGAACGGCCAACAACCTGCTGCAGTTGATCCTTCACATCCTGGAAGACCACAAGGATACGGTGATCGTAATCGATGAGATCGACTATGCCTTCTCGCACGAGAAGCTCTTGGGAGCGATCCGGGACATCGTGGATGAGACACTGACCGTGGTTATCCTGGTGGGCATGCAGAACGCAATGGATAGGCTCTCGCAGATCAATGCCCACTATTTTGACCGCTGCAACTACTTCTACGAGTTCCAGTTCTTGAGCAAGCGTGACATTGGAATGGTTGCCAGAGAAGTAATGGAGGTTGAGGTGACTGAAGAGGTGATCGAGAAGATCGACTTCAACAGCGGCGGCAACTTGCGTAAAGCTATGAAGGTGATGTATATCATTGAATCCAGCTGTCAGGAATGTCCGGATGTGGATATAGCAGAAATAGACTTAGGAAGGGCTATATGAGGGAGATCATCGAGAACTTCATCAACCAGTACAACGGGCCCTTCACCATAGAAGTGGTGGCAGAGATGACGGCACTGGAACTCAACAAAGTAAAACCGCTTATCCAGAAGCTGATCAAGGACAAGACTCTCAAGTACATCGATGCCCAGGCAGGTATCATGGTGCGCAGTAACCGCTTCAACCCCGTAGTCGGTTATCAGCAGAAGGGTAGCTGGCGCTTCGA
Organism: uncultured Candidatus Cloacimonadota bacterium; assembly: GCA_964429035.1. Classification (GTDB taxonomy): domain Bacteria; phylum Cloacimonadota; class Cloacimonadia; order Cloacimonadales; family Cloacimonadaceae; genus Syntrophosphaera. The sequence goes on from CAYSAT010000019.1 coordinate 41,386, forward strand.
TCCCTCCGCTGCAGCAGCTCTGCTAGATGTGATAGAGCAGGGACGATACACCTCGATCAGAGCGATTGCCCTCGCCTGCGGACGCAGCCGACAGTGGGCTTTCGTCTATATGGAAGCCCTGGCTTCGATGGGACTGCTGGGGATGAGAGACTATGTCTATGTGGTATTGGGCCGGGACAACATCTGCGATATCGGCAGGGTCATCAAGCCCGGTATCCTGGGAGAGATCAGGCCTCAGCTCAGTCCGGAAGAGAAGGAGAGACGGGCTATCCAAGCCAAGATCAGGAGCATGAACAAGAAGCAAAGCCACCTGCTTGAACTGACCCAGAACTATGAAACCATGACCAGGAAAGAGCGCAAGAAGGCCCTGCAAGTGATCAAAATGACGCATGAATACCAGCTGGCTGAGGCTAGGGCAAGATGGCAGCAGAATCAAGCTAAACGCCAGAAGAGTAAAAACAACAAGAACAGCAACAACAACATAAGCTAATAAAGGATACGGGAGACATTCTATGGAACAGGAACTGCGGGAAAGACAGCTTCGGCAACAGATCCATGCCATCAGGGTCAAGAAGTTCCATTGGCCCCTGGATGGGTTCAAGTTCATCATGAATGGTCTCGGCTTTGGAGAATCGCTCTCGGCATTGCCTGAAGAGCGGCTGCTGGAGCTGAAGTCAATCATGATCAATTACCGCAAGCATGGGCGTCCCTATGAATTCACCTACGATAAGCAAGGCAGATACATGTTCTCACTCATGAAACAGGCAGGATGGACTGATGCCGAACTGAGAGCATTCATGCTCAAGCACTACGACAAGAGTCATTGGAACATACTCACCAAACCCGAGCGAAGAGCCGTTATCGCCATGCTGCAGAACTACGTCAAGAAGCAGGCACCTAAACCTGAAACAGAAAGTCAACCTGATAAACAACCAGACAGATAACAACTTTAGAAAATCATCACAAGGAGAACTCACATGGAAAAACTCACCAGACCCAAAGCGAAACCGACCGCAGAACGCACCAAGACCGATGCTCAAGGCCGAGCCATCCCAGTCTCTGTAATCAAGTCCGAGATGCTCAAACAGGACACCGTAGTCACCAACACCCTGGATCGGGTATTGCGCCTTCAGAAGCGCATTATCGCCGATAAGATCAAGCTCTATGCCGAGATCCAAAACTATCTCGAATTCGTAGCTAAGAACAGCGGCATGACCTGGAAAGGCAATGCCGGGTTCACAAGCTTCGATGGCAAATACAAGATCGATATCCGTTTCAAGGAACGCATCGAGTTCGGGCTGGAACTGCAGTTGGCTAAGCAGAAGATCGACGAGTGCATCAAAGCCTGGTCTGCCGACTCCAATGCTAACCTGCGGGCTATCATCAATGAGGCTTTTCAGGTTGATAAGAAGGGAGAGATTGCCAAGTTCCGCATACTCGCCCTGCGTAAGTACAACATCAAAGACCCCATCTGGAAGGAAGCGATGGATTTGATCGATAAAGCCATCATGGTTGTCTCCACCAAGCAATACGTGTCTTTCTACGAAAGAGACGAACATGGCGAATACAAGCTGATCGTCCTCAACTTCTCCGCTCTGTAAGAAACAGTGGCAGCGTTATGCATCTCAATTTGATAAAAGAACAGGAGAATGAATAATGGCACCTATGAATACCAACACTGCAGAGGAACTGATGAATATCTTCGATGGTGAGCGCAACTACCGCACCGATGAGATCGCGGACGTGCTCCGGGTCGACCGCTCCAGCGTTTACCGCTGGATACGGGACATCGGCGATCCTCTGCCTGCATTCAGAACCAGAGATAACGGACAGCTGCGCTGCTCCGGTAAAGACTTAAACGAATACCTGCTTAAACACAAGGTCCGTCCTGAGTATGAGTAATAGCCGTGAGTTCCGTATCAAGCGGGACAACTGTAAAGAAGCCTATTTGAACGGCAAGACAGATCCACTCGAGCTGGCGGTGATCTTCGGAGTCTCGGACATCACCGTCCGCAAGTGGGTCAAGACCGGCAAATGGAATGAGCTGTTCAAGGAAGAGCGTCAACTCGACCATGAGATCAGTATCGCCCGCAAGAAGGCTCTTACCCAGGCTCTGAAAGAGTATGCTAAGAACCCGGCTGATACAGCTCTACAGTCTCTGGTATCCCTGATCAAACAGGACCAGAAAGACCGGGAACCCTCCAAAGAACTCAATGACTACATCGTCAAGTTCTTGGATCAGGTAACCGACTTCATGATTGAGAGAGGTCACGAGACCCTGCTCAAGCAGTTCCAGGGTATAGTGATAGACCTTGCCGAGTACTTAAGAGTAAGAAATGGATAAATATACAGCCACGGACATGGTTGCCTCCAACCCTAGCCTACAGACCCTCCTACCTACCCTCCAAACAGGGGAGCTGAAGCCTCCGGCTCCCCTGAACCTTTCCACCAACCCAAACCCTCCAACCCTACGTCCCGACATGGTCAGTCCTCCGACCTCGGGTTCCCCGGCGCCCGTCCCCCTGGGCGTCGGGGGGTTACCCGGTTATGCCTAAGAAGTTCATCCAACGGCATAACAAGGCTCTGACGGAGATCGCATCTAAAACGATCTCCGTCTTGCCTTTTATAGACGATAATCCTGAAGCCAAGACTGAGAGGATCAGTAGAACCAACGGAGAAGGTTGGGATGCCTTCTCGTTCTTCTGCCATACCTATTTCCCGCATATCTTCCCACT
>CAYSAT010000020.1:0-44031 GCA_964429035.1 uncultured Candidatus Cloacimonadota bacterium
CCCAGATAGCGATTGCCAGAGGGACTGGCCCGGCTTATTTTATCCGCAGAGGGAAAACAGTTGACAAGCGGGCAAGGAGCAAAAATATGTGCGCAAGCATGACTGAGTATAGCCAGCGCGATCGCGCTGACACGATAAACCGGGGAGGGAATTCGCGTTCCCTGTGGCTCGGGCTGCTGTTGGTTTTCGTTTTCACAGCCGTTTCCGGCCTCCTTTTCGCGCAAAGCAACCGCGAGGAGTATGAATTGGTGAAGAACTACATCCTGCCGGCCCAAACGGAGCAAGCCTCCGAACTTTCCCAGGAGGACGGCCTCTGGCTGAAAGATGGCAAACCCTTCACCGGGATCGCCATCGACAGGTTCAAGGATGGCCGTCTGGCCCGGATGCTCACGCTGCGCAAAGGTTTGCAGCACGGAAGCACCTATCTGTGGTATCCAGACGGTTCGCCGCAGATGAGCGCCTCTTACCGCAAGGGACAGCTGCAAGGCAGGTTCCTGGGCTGGTATCAATCCGGCGGGATCATCTACGACATGGTGATCAACAGGAACGGTTACGCCGGGGATTACATCGAGGACGACGGTTCCCGGGCGTTTGACGACCCCTCCGATTCCGAACCGGAAGGAAACGAGAACGATTTCGAGAAAGAGTGATTGCACCCTTTCCAGCAGCGGGAAAAACACACTCCGGCCCGCAAATAACAACGGCTTCGGCCACAGCCAAAGGAAACCAGTTTTATGAAATCTATGCCCGACCGCATCGAAAACATGACGCCCGACGAGCAATTCAGCGCCGTCGCCAACCTCAAGGACGAACTCGAGGAAAACTTCATCAGCCTGGGGCAACTGCTCTCCGAGATCAAGCGCAGCAAGAGTTTCCGCCGCAAAGGCTATGAAACTTTCAAGGACTTCGTGGAGTCCGAATACGCCCTGAGCAGCACCCTGGCAGGCAAACTGGTGCAGGTTTTCGACGTCTTCATCGAAGAAATGGACGTGGACGAGGTGAAGGTCAAGGAGATCGGATTCGACCGCCTGCAGATGATCAAGCCAATGGTCCAGAAAGCCGACTGGGACGAACGCGACGACTGGGTCCAGAAGGCAGAAGAACTGCCGACCAAGGATCTGCGCGACTACATCAAGGAACTCAAAAAGAAGGAAAAGGAACAGGACATTGATCTGAAAAAGGTCCTCATCGACCAGTTTCTGGAGCGCATGATCGCCGTCTTCAACTGCTCCCGCACAGAATTGAACTTCAAACTGGCGCTGTTCTTTCAGGACGCCGACACCGACGAGGTCAAGAAAGTGGTCCGGGAACGCCAGCGCCGTTTCGAATCCGAACTCAACAAGGAGGAATCCGCTTGAAACGCACCAAACAAATGAAAATACTCTGGGTGGACGACGAGATCGATCTGCTCAAGTCCTTCGTCCTCTTTCTGGAGGAACGCAACTACCTCGTGGACACCTGTAACAACGGCGCCGACGCCGTGGAAAAGGTTGTGGCGGGGAAATACGACCTGGTGATCCTGGACGAGATGATGCCCGGCATGGACGGCCTGGCCACGCTCACGGAGATCAAGCGCATCAACGCCGCCATCCCCATCGTGATGGTCACCAAAAGCGAGGAGGAAGGCCTGATGGACAAGGCCATCGCTTCCCAGATCGCCGATTACCTGATCAAACCCATCAACCCCAACCAGATCATCATGGCCATCAAGAAGATCTTCCAGGCCGACGAAATCCGCGCCAACCAGATCGGCGAACAATACACCCGCTACATCGCCCAACTCAACCAGCGCCTCTTCGACAATCCCGGCTGGGAAGAATGGGCCAACATCTACCGCGAAATGGCCTACTGGGAGATCCAGATCGACGAGGTCAACGACGAAGGGCTGCGCCAGACCCATTTCCTGGAAAAGCGCAACTGCAACACCGAATTCACCAACTACGTGGAACGCAACTACCGCAACTGGCTGCATTCCGACGACCGCCCCAACCTCTCCTTCGACGTCGTTTCCCAATACATCGCGCCGCATTTCGAGGAGCGCGTCCCGGTCTATTTCATCATCATCGATTGCATGCGGCTGGACCAGTATCTGGCCATCCAGCCCTACATCAAGGAACTCTTCGACGAGCAGCTGGACCTCTACTACTCCATCCTGCCCACTGCCACGCCTTACAGCCGCAACTCCATCTTCAGCGGCCTGCTGCCCCAGGATATCGCCAAAAGGTTCCCCGAATACTGGGTGTCCTCCAACGACCTGGACAATAGCCGCAACCGCAACGAACACCAACTGATGGACGAGCACATCGTGGAACTGGGCTACAACCTGGACCCCTCTTCCAAATACGTGAAGATCTTCAACATGGAGGAAGGCAACTTCGTGCTGCGCAAGATCGAAACCTGGAACAAGGAAAACCTCGTGGTGCTGGTTTACAACTTCCTGGACCTCCTGGCGCACCATCGTTCCCGCGACCAGATCCTGCAGGAAACCATTCCCCACGAGGAAGGCCTGCGCGCCTTCACCAAGCACTGGTTCCTGCATTCCTCGCTCTACGAGGCCCTGAAACTGATCGCCAGGCAGGACGCCATCTGCGTGATCAGCACCGACCACGGCTCGATCAAGGTCAACCGCGCCACCCAAGTCATCGGCGACCGCGATACCTCCGTTACAGTCCGCTACAAGGAAGGGAAAAACCTCTCCGCCAACGACCGCCACGCCGTCTTCGTGAAGAAACCCTCCGAATACGGGCTGCCGATCAAGAGCATCGTGGACAACTTCATCTTCGCCCGCGACGACTATTACTTCGTCTATCCCAATTCCTACCACCAGTATCAGCGCCAGTACAACGGCACTTTCCAGCACGGCGGCGTCTCCATGGAAGAGATGATCCTGCCTGTTGCCACCTGCCGTTCCAAGCGCTTGAAATAAAAGATTGGCGGCGCGGTCCGAACGGGTTAACCTATCATTAGGACTGTGAACAACAGATCGTCCCGGAAGATGAAGAAGGCTCCCAAGCAGAGCCTGAAGCAACTTTCGGGACTTTTTGTTTGCCCTCACATGAGCAGTGTGGGTGATTGTCCGGAAAGAAAAACTCAATTTAGCCTGAAGGGAAGCGGCGGGATTTATCCGCGTCGCGCGCAGCATGGCGATGGGTTAACCTGTAAAACGCCCGGCCAACAACAGCCCAGCCTTCATAGCGCTGGAAGCGCGAAAGATGATAGCCTGGGGTGGAGCGCAGCGGAACCCCAGGTATGTGCGAAATACAGATTGGAGCCTTGGAAGGGCGACACTATCGTGCCCCCATTATATTCCCTATCCAGATCTGGAACAGCTGTGCTTTGTGCCGCCCTTCCAGGGCTTGGAACATCCGCCGAATCTTGCCCTGGGGTTTCGCTGCGCTCCACCCCAGGCTATTATCTGCCGCAGCTCCGCTGCTTTCCACACCCATCGGAAAGTGTTGAAGATGAATCTTAGGAGCCCCATGCCCGCCATGCCACGCCACCTGGAACTGAGATCAGAGCAGGACACGATCGCCCTGGCGGACTTCCTTGCCCCGCTGCTGCTGCCTGGAGACGTCCTGTGCCTATTCGGAAACCTGGGCAGCGGCAAAACCTTTTTCGCCGCGGCTTTGGGACGCGCCCTGGGCATTCCCGAGCCTCTGGACAGCCCTTCCTTCGTGCTGCTCAAGGAATACCGCGCCCTCGGTTTTCCGCTTTACCACCTGGACCTCTACCGCCTGAACAGCGCTTCCGAACTGCTGGACCTGGGCATCCTGGACTGGCTGGAAAACGGCGTCACCCTCATAGAATGGCCTGAATTGGCGGCGCAACTTCTGCCCCAGGAAGTCCTCAACCTGGAGCTGCGCTTCAGTTTCGACGGCGTCCACCGCTGCGTGGATATAGTTGCCGCTGGACGCTGGGCCGCTTACTTTGTCTGATATCTTGTAACCTAGGAGACGATATGAGTTTTAACCCCATCATCATCGCCATCGTGGCGATAGTTGCCATGGCCGTGTGGGAAGCCCTTTCCAAAGACAAGTCCGCGGGACATCGCTGGCTGGTGTTGGGCGTGTGCTTCATCCTTGGCCTGGGCGTTTTTGGCCATTATTTCCTGCAAAGCCGGCGTGTGGACGACAGCCTGCATGTGGTGGGCTACGCGCAGAAGACCTTCGAAAGCGACCTCGTGAAGTGGACCCTCTCTATGCAGAAAAACGCCGATATGGACGGACTGATGGGCGCTTACACCTCGCTCAACAACGCCGTAATGGAGTTCAAGCAGATCCTGCGCGAAAAAGGCATCGCCGAAAAGGACATCAACATCCAGCCGCCCACCAGCTCGCCCACCATGGACAACTACGGCAGCATCACCGGCTACAACGTCAACCAACTGCTCTACGTGCTCAGCAAAGACATCGCCAAGGTCGAGGAAATCGCCCTCGATCCGGATTTCTTCGCCCAACGCTCCATCGTTTTGCAGCAGTCCAACCTGGAATTCCTCTATTCCAAACTGCCGGAACTGAAGAAGGAAATGATCGGAGCCGCCACCGCGGATTCCTATTCCCGCGCCAAAGAGATCGTGGGCGCGTCCAAAGCCAAACTGGGCAAGCTGCAGTCTGCCCGCACCGGTGTTTTCCAGATCACCGAGCCCTACTCCACCGAAGTTTCCGACTACGGCTATTACAGCACCAACACCCGCACCAAAAGCATCTCCGTGACCGTTACCGCCGATTACGGATTATAAGGACTTAGCACACAGGGCAACAGATACAGCAGAGAAGGCAGGCTGAGGCTGATGTAACTGGGGGTAACCCTGGCCCCATACGCTTTTATCTCCATTGCAGCCAACTTCTTGAACCAGGAATTTGGCGATCCTAATCGCAAAATATCATAATAATCTGCGATTTGAATCGCCAAATCTCAGGTTTTCTCTTGACAGGTTTCCCCATATTCCCTTTATGGGCAAAAAAGCAAAGGGGAACCTTATGATACCCAGAGCGGTCAGTGGCAGGATCAGAGAGCGTTTCTTTGAAGGCAAGGCGATCATTTTGCTTGGTCCCCGGCAAAGTGGTAAAACTACGTTGATCAATTCGCTTCTGCAGGAGTTTCCCGGCCAATTCAAGACCTTTAATGGCGATGAACCGGATGTTCGTGATCTCTTCAGGGAGGCCAGTTCCACCAGATTGAAGTCTCTGGCCGGAGAAGCCCGCATCATTTTCATCGATGAAGCGCAACGCATCCCGGAAATAGGCCTCTGCATCAAACTGCTGGTAGATAATTATCCGGATCTGCAAGTCGTAGCCTCAGGTTCTTCGGCTTTTGAACTCGGTGGATTGCTCCGGGAAGCACTGACGGGAAGGAAGTATGAGTTTTTTCTTTACCCGCTCAGTTATGGGGAGATGGCCTCTCTTTCCGGTCATATGGAAGAGGACAGGCTGATACCCCACAGGCTGGTCTATGGCTATTATCCGGAATTGGTGGTAAAACAAGGCAGGGAAGAGGAACTTCTACGTCTGTTGGCGGATAGTTATATGTTCAAGGACCTGTTCAACCTGGAACAGATCAAGAAACCGCCCCTGTTGGAAAAGATCGTTCGTGCCCTTGCATTGCAGGTTGGGCAGGAAGTATCCTTCAGCGAACTGGCCCGTTTGGTCGGTGCTGACAACCAGACCGTGGAAAAGTACGTTGACCTCATGGAAAAGGCTTTCATCGTCCATCGTCTGCCGGCTTTGAAGCGTAACTTGCGCAATGAGATCAAACGGGGAGTGAAGTTCTATTTCTGGGATAACGGCCTGCTTAATGCTACCATCGGCAACTTCAATGCAGTAAGTTCGCGCAGCGATGTGGGGCCGCTATGGGAGAACTTCGCGGTATCCGAAAGAAAGAAGTACCTGGCCAACCAGGCAATCTACACCCGCAGTTACTTTTGGCGGACTACACAGCAGCAGGAGATCGACTACATCGAGGAGCATAATTCCCGGTTCTCCGCTTATGAACTGAAATGGAATCCCGCGCGCAAAGTGACCTTTTCCCGTCCCTTCATCGAAAACTATCCGATCCACGAGACAGGAACAATAAATCCCAAGACCCTGTGGAACTGGATCAGTTGACCTGTTGCTCCACTAAGAAGAGATGTATGCTCTTGAGCATCGTTAAGATTGAACAGGGCCTGGCTGCGCGTTCCTCAATCACCGCTGGTCGTCAAATTCGGTAAATCTCAGCACAGTGCCCTGGCACAGCTGCAGGGTGGTTTCGGCGCCGTGATCTTCCGGATCGCCGAAATGGGGGCAGAAGTCCGTGCAGCTTTCCTGCATGGGTATTCCGGAGTATTGCCGGTAGCAGCAGCGCTGCTTTTTGGGTTTGCCTGGGCGGTTGATGTAGAGCCGCCCTTGTTTGTCGATTCCGCCTGTCATAATGAGGCTCCTTGGTTTGTATTTGAGATCATTGAATCTTCCGTGACGCTGCGTTCACGCGGTCGGTCCGGCCAATGCTGAACTTTGTGCAAAGCGCTGGCTGGCGCCCCCAAGCCGCTCCACTGCCGCGCCTCCCCCGGATTTCGCGGGAAGCCCGCGGGAAGATCGCCAGCGGTTCCTGCGCCAGAGTCCAGGGTCTGTTATTTCAGCAGCGCCAGTTTGGCGTTCAGTTCGGTTCCGTCCGCGAGTTTGATCCTGACCAGGTAAAGCCCGGCGGAGCAAGGCATTCCCTGTTTATCGCGCAGATCCCAGCGGTAACTGAAATCGCCGGGTGAATCAAGGGGAACGGACTGCACCAGTTGTCCGCGCAGGTTGTAGATCGCGATTTCTCCGTGCAGGGACTTGGCGCTGCTGATGCGGATATCCGCGCCGCCTGAAGCAGCCAGGGAAGCGGGATTGGGCTGGATGGAGAGCGCCGGAGGAATCGCGGCGGGATCGTCGTTGGCGGTCACTTCCAGGATCACGCTGTTAGTGGGCGCGCTCACGTTCGTTCCGTCGTAGGCGCAGACGGTGAACAGGTAATAGGCGGCGGGCAGGGTTTCCGTGTGCCAGTAGTTTTGCCCGAACGGCACTTCGGCGAAGAGCTGGTCCGCGTTGTAGATGCGGTAGCTGGTCCAGTTGAAGATGCCGTCGTCCGTCGGAGCCTGCCAGAACAAGGTCAGGTGGTTTTGGTTGCCCTGGTAATGTTCATAAAAATCCAGCGCCAGGTAAGTGGGCTGATAGACGGGCAGGATGGGGGTGAAATCCCAGAAATTGCCTTCCTGCAGATAGACGGTTTCCACGTTGGTGCTGATGTCTTCAGCGCGCTCCACGAAGCCTTCCTCATAGTGGTAAAGCCGGCGGATGGAATCCAGCATGCGGATCGCGATCAGGGAATTGTCCACGGAGTCGCGCTGGAAGATAAGGAAGTAGAAATCACGCACCGGAGCGTCGTCGGTAACGGCCTTGCAATGGAAGCTGCTGACGCGCTGCGTGCCGTTGTCGTCCAGGATTTCCACGCGGCTCCAGGTATCGTTGGGCTGGACGTTGGCGATCTTGTCCCAGGGCGTGCCGTCCGGGAAATTGAAGATCACGTTGGCGATGTCGTTGTAGCGTTCGTGGCGCTTGATGTAGGCGTAGTCGCCCTCGGTGTAGAGCCAGTTGATGTATTCCCAATGATAGACGAAGAGGCGGTTGTAAACGGGGTAGACGGTGTGGGCGCCGATGGTTTCCGGAGCGCCGACGACTTGATGGCGGGGAGGCAGGGCTTCCTCGATCAGGATGTTGCCCAGGTCGATCGGATTGACAACTCCCGGGTTGATGACGATCGGCCACTGCAAGCTTCCGGCGGTTCCGTAAAAACTGCGCCCCGTGTAGGGTTCAGTGGCTTGGGCGACCACATAGAACGGCTCGGTTAGCGGCAGGGTATAGGTGAATTGCTGGCCCAGCGCGCTTTCGTATTCGTAAAGGATTTCGCCCGAAGCCGCGTCCACGAACTGCAGGCGCGGCGCTATCAGCAGGAAAGTGCCGTAGTATTGGATCGTGCCGGTTACGTCCACGTCCTGCGATTCGACCATGATGGGGTCGAAATCCACGGTGGGCAAGGCCGGATCGTCGTTGTGGTCGTTGATCCCGACGGCGATTTCAAGGGGGTTGTCGGTGCCCCAGAAGTTGTTTTCCGCCTTGATCACGATATTGGGGTTGGTGTAGGAATAGGTGTAAACGCTGTGCAGGATATCCTGTCCGTCGATGTTGTCGTAGATTTCGTTTTCGCCCTGAGCCCAGGCATGGTTTACCGCCAGGTCGCCCAAACAAGGCTGCGCGTTGGTTCCGATGTAAAACCCGGTGTAGTTTCCGTGGATCTCGTTGCGCTCGAAATAGGGCTGGCTGGTGGCTCCGGCTACCATTACGCCGGCTCCGGAATTGGTGTCCCCGGCGATGAAATTGTGGCGGATGAAGTTGTCGAACACATAGCCCGAGGAGTTGAGCAAATAGATGCCGGTGAGGTTGTATTCGATGATGTTGTCGTGGATCTGGGGATTGATGGCGCCGGCTCCCACGATGTCCCAAGCGGTGATGCCCTGCTTGAAGTTGTGGTGGATCCAGTTGGAGGAGATCTCGGGGTTGTTGGAACCGCCGGTGGATTGGTTGGAGAGTTGGATGGCGGCCATGTATTGCGTTCCCGTGCCGTTGAAGCGCAGTTCGTTGGCCAGGATCACGGCGTTGGAATTCTGGGCGATGAGGATGCCGTTCTGGATGCTGTTCTCGATGATGTTGGTGGAGACGATCACCTCGGCTGGATCGGCAATTCCGATGCCGTAGAGTTGCATGCCCTTCTGGTTCAGATTGAACCGGCAGTGATGGATCAGGGCGGGGGAATTGATGGAGTTGACGCCGTATTCGGCTTTTTCGATGTAGCAGAAACCAAGGTGGGTGGTCTGGTCTATGCTCTCCAGGCGGATGCCTTTCCAGGTGGGGCTGGGGCCGGCTACGCCGCTCAGGAAGCGGATGCTGTCCGCCTCAGTGCCCAGGGCATAGATTCTACCCAGGGCGGTGATGCGATAGTCGCCCATGGCCAAAACCTGCACTCCGGGATCGATGTTGAGGCTGGTACCGGCTGGGATGGTGACGTCGCCGACGATATTGTAGGGGGAGTTCGCCAGGTCCCAAAGGCCGGATTGGTTGCCGCTCACATCAGTGGCGGCGAGGGCGCCGCAGCACAAAGCCGCGGCCAGAATGAGGGCCAGCGCTTTCATGATTGCCTCCTTGACGCTTTGCCTGACCTGAAAAAGAAACGCGGAACAGGGTTTCGCCCTCTTCCGCGTTCGCATAAGTTGTGATGGGTTTATTCGGATATGGCTTGCACGGGACACGTGGCGATGCAGGCTCCGCAGTCGATGCAGAGCGATTCGTCGCAGGTGGCCTTGCCGTCTTCCATGCTGAGCGCGCCTACCGGACAAACGTCCACGCAAGCGCCGCAGCCGATGCAGGTGTCTTTATCAATTTTAACAGCCATGGGATTCTCCCTTTATGGTTTTGCTCAAGTTTCCTGCCTGACGGGGTTCCGTCAAGGAAAATTTACGGCTGGGCCTTTCCCTGGTTGGCAACGGCGTTCTGGGCTTGGGCGAGTTCGTCGGCATCGGCCAGATAGTAGCGCCGGCTGACGCTGAGGTCGTCCTCAAACTCGTAGATGAGGGGAATCCCGGTGGGGATGTTCAGGCCCACGATGTCCGCGTCGCTGATGCCGTCCAGGCTTTTCACGATGGCGCGCAGGCTGTTCCCGTGCGCGGAAACGATCATGCGGCGTCCGGCAACCAAACGGGGGACTATCACTTCCTCCCAAAATGGCAGGGTGCGCCTGCAGGTGTCTTGCAGGGATTCGCAGAGCGGAAGTTGCTCCGGCGCCAGTTTGGCGTAGCGGGGATCGAAGCCGGGGTAGCGGGGATCGGTGGTTGACAGGGCGGGTGGCGGAACGTCGTAGCTGCGGCGCCAGATTCTCACCTGGTCCTCGCCGTACTTGGCGGCCGTTTCGGCTTTGTTCAATCCCTGCAAAGCCCCGTAGTGGCGTTCGTTGAGGCGCCAGTCGTGATGGATGGGCAGGTACATCAGGTCCATCTCGTCGAGGGCGATCCACAGGGTGCGGATGGCGCGTTTGAGCACGGAGGTCCAGGCTTCGTCGAACTCGAAACCCTCTGCTTTGAGGCGTTTTCCGGCTGTGTGGGCTTCCAGCGTTCCCTTCTCCGAAAGGTCCACGTCCGTCCAGCCTGTAAACAGGTTTTCCTTGTTCCAGAGGCTTTCGCCGTGGCGGATGAGCACTATTTTATACATGGCGGTTTCCTTGGCTAATTGCTATGGTTTGGGGGTGTAGCGAATGGCGCCGGCCTTGGCTTCCAGGCTCCTTGCCAGGATGAACAGCAGGTCGGAAAGCCGGTTCAGATATTGCAGCAATTCCGGCGGCACGTGTTCCGCGCGAGACAGTTTCACCGCCTGGCGTTCCGCTCTGCGGGCCACTGTGCGGCAGATATCCAGTTTGGCGGAAGAGGGCAGCGAACCCGGCAGCACAAATCCCTTGAGCGGAGTCTGCGCTTCCAGGGATTGGATGAGCGCGGTGATCTCCGCGACCTCGGTTTCCGTGATGGGATAGGGATAGGCGGCGCCAGGCGTGGCCAATTGCCCCATCACGCGGTACAGCATGGCTTGCAGGGCAGCCAGGATGGAGTTGGCGGCGGGATCCTGCACCAGGTGCAGCGCGTCGCCCAAATGCGCGTCCAATTCGTCCAGGCAGCCATAGGCATCCACGTGCAAATCGTCCTTCCACACCCGTTCTCCGCTGTAAAGCGAGGTCTGGCCATGGTCTCCGGTCTTGGTCGTGATGCCCATCCTCACCTCATGGCGATCACGGAGATCTCGATCTGGCCGTCCTTGGGCAACCTGGCTACTTCGATGGTTTCGCGGGCAGGGAAAGGCGCGCTGAAATAGCGGCCATACATCTCGTTCAGCACGGGGAACTGTCCCAGGTCCTTCAGGAAGACGCTGGCCTTCACGATGTGGCTGAAGCTCATTCCGGCGGCTTCCAGGATCGCCTTGATATTGGCGAAAACGAGGGCGGCCTGGGCTTCGAAGCCCTCCGGCATTTCTCCCGTGGAAGGATCGATGCCCAATTGGCCTGATACGTAGAGCACGTTGTTGTTCAGCACGGCCTGGGAATAGGGGCCCAGGGCAGCTGGAGCGGCGTGGGTGTTTACTGCTTGCATGCGGTTCTCCTTGTTACATTCTTAAAGTCTTTTGGGCCATGCGCACGGATTGGGTGAGCTGGTTGAGCTGGACGTAGTCCTGGTTGTCGCGCACCAGGTTGTGCAGCAGCAGCTTGCCGTCGCGCACGTTGTCTTCCCGGATGCTGATCATGATCTCGCAATTGTGGGCCCGCGCGCTTTTTATTTCGGCGTCGGTGTCCTGGATATCGGTGTTGAGGACGGTTTTAATGTCCTCGTCGTGCAGTTCCTGCGCGATTTGCAGCATCATCATTTCCATTTCGGGAGACTGGGCGCAGAGATACACCGCGAAGGTTTTCTGCACCGGGCGGAACAGGTTGCGGGCGTCCATCACGCGGAAGATCGCGTCCAGATCCAGGTAGAATCCCACAGCCGGGATCTTGCGTCCGGTGATGCGTGACGAAAGGTAGTCGTAGCGGCCGCCTCCACCCAAAGTCAGTTCGCCGTCCGCCTGCTCGATCACGAAGTCGAACACGGTTTCGTTGTAATAGGCGAAGTTCTTGAACAGCAGCGGATCGATCCGGAAGCGATGCCCGAGGTTGGCCTGGATCTTCTTGATGCGCCGGAAGTTTTCGCGGCACTTGGCGCACAGGTAGCCTTCGATGCTTAGTTCAGGCGGGATCCGATGCCGGCACCTTTCGTCCTCGCAGATGGTTTCGGCAAAGGGATTGGCGCGCAATTCCTCCAGGCAGGGCGCGCAATATTCGGACGCGTGCTGTTCCAGTCCGGTGCGGACGTCCGCGAAGAATTTCCTTCTGCAGCTTTCGCAGCCGAAGCTGTTCAGTTTGAGGCTGGCATCGCGGAAGCCCAGTTCGCGCAGGATGCGCATGCCCAGGCTGATGATCTCGTTTTCGGAGAGGATGCTGTCGCTGCCCAGCAGTTCGACGCCCAATTGGGAAAATTCCATGGCGCGGCCGTCTTTGTCCAGGCGAAACATCGGTCCGTGGTAATAATAGCGGTTGATCGCGCCGTGCTGGGCGTTTTGGGCGGTGTGGTGCAGCACGCTGATCGTTCCTTCGGGACGCAAACTGAGCAGGCTCAATTCGCCGTCTGGCTGGCACAGATTGATCGTCCGCCGCTCCACCTGTTCCGCTTCCCGGCCCGCCATCAAAGCGGTGATGCCCTTGTGCAGCACCTCGTGGTCTTGCAGGATGGAGAGGCGGATCTCCTGATAGTCATGCAGGTTCAGGGCATGATCGAAGGTATTTTCCATCGCCTTCCACTTCCACACTTCTTCCGGCGTGAATTGATGGAAGGACTTGCTCTTTTTCACTATTGGCGCTCCTTGGGCTGGCTTCTTTCCACAATCAAGCCGGGGCGTTTTTAGTCAACCATAAAATGCAGCGCCCTCAAGGGCAAGCGTCAATCAAGCCTTAATCAAGCGTTAATCAAGCTTTAATAATAGACAAGTGATTAAGGCTTGATTAAGGCTTGATTGACTGGAAGCCGCCGGAACGAGCTTTGGTCAGATGATCGGAAAGCAAATGGGAAATAAAATGGAAAGCACAGGCGGAACTGCCAAGGGGCTGAAATGTGCGGCTCAAGTTCAATTATGGGGGTTAAGTATTGGAACAGATCAATACGGATCTTCTGCCTGGATAAGCCCCTCGGGGGCGAAAAAACTTAGCCCACAGTGGAGCGCAGCGGAACTGTGGGATATGGGCAAAGCGAAGAATCCAGCCCCTTGTGGGCGACACAAAGATAAGTCTGATTGTGTCGCCCACAATGGGCTTGCCTGAGTTTTTGCATGGCTTCAACCCACAGTTCCGCAGACCACCCCATCACCATGCTGCGCATGATGATGAGGACCCCGGTCGCTCCACTGTGGGCTAAGTTCGTTCGCCCTCCGGGCTTACCCACCATGATTGAACTTGAGCCAGATGATCCAGCCGGCACTGCGCTTGCAACATTTCTATTGCCATAAAACCAGTCTGTGGAAAAATGGTCAAATAGACAAAAATCTAGCCTAAAGGAGGTTGCCATGATCCAGTTATTCAAGATCGCCGGCCAGCGCTTTCAGCCTGCACTCACGCAAGACGAGGCGTTTTGGATACATTTGGAAGAGCCCACGGCGGACGAAACCAAGTCCTTGATCGAGCGTTTCGAACTGCCGGAAGACTTCATCACCGACCTCCAGGACGCCGATGAAAACAGCCGCATGGAGTTTGACGGCGGCGCGGTGCTGAACATCATGCGCGTGCCGCTCTACTACAAGCACCGCTCGGCAAGTTTGTCCTTTTCCACGGCACCTTTGGGCGTGATCGCCGTGCAGGACAAGATCATCACGGTCTCCTTCTTCGAGAATGAGGTCCTCACGGTGTATCTGGACTGCAAGCACCGCCCCTTTGAGATCACGCAGCAGAGTTTCCTGTTGGAGATCGCGCTGCGGACCTCGCTCTACTACCTGAAATTCCTCAAGGAGATCAACCGCCGGACCAACAAGATCGAGAGCGAACTGCACCAGTCGATGCGCAACCAGGAACTGATCCGCCTGCAGCGCATGGAAAAGAGCCTGGTGTATTTCCTCACCGCGCTGAAATCCAACGAGATCATCCTGGAGCGGATGCAGCGTTCGCGCTGGCTGCACCAGGATCCCAACGCCGAGGACCAGATCGAGGACGTGATCATCGAAAACAAACAGGCCATCGAAATGGCCACCATCCATTCCAGCATCCTGAGCAGCATGATGGAAACCTTCGCCTCGATCATCTCCAACAACCTGAACGTGGTGCTGAAGTTCCTCACCTCGATCACGATCATCCTGGCGCTGCCCACCCTCATCGCCAGCATCTACGGCATGAACGTGCATCTGCCCTTCGAACGGCATCCCTACGCCTTCGGCATCGTGATGGGGATCTCCATCGTGGCCACGATCCTGCTGGTGCTGGTGTTCATCCGCAAGCGATATTTTTAGAAGAGAGACCTGCCATGTACAAACTGAGCGTAACCGAAACCTTCAGCGCGGCGCACCGCCTTTGCGGCTACCAGGGCGCCTGCAGCAACTTGCACGGCCACAACTGGAAAGTGCGCGTGGGACTGCAGGCGGAACAAGTGGACGAGCTTGGCCTGGCCCTGGATTTCGGCGTGATCAAAACCCATTTGCACGCGGTGCTGAATGAACTCGACCATGCCTATCTGAACGATCTGCCCGCCTTCCAAGAGCGCAATCCCAGCTCCGAAAACCTCGCCCGATATATCTTTGAACGCCTCGAAGCCGCTCTGGCGGATGGACCCGCTTCCGTCTGCGAAGTGGAGGTCTGCGAATCCGAGCGTTCCAGCGTGGTGTACAGCCATGCTTAGGTTCGTGCAGTCGTTCTACGTGAAAAGCGCGGTGGAGCCGGCGGATTATCCGGCCAGCGCCTATCCCGAGTTTGCCGTAGCGGGACGCAGCAACGTGGGCAAATCGACCCTGATCAACCTGCTCACGGATAATCACCAACTGGCCAAAACCAGCAATACGCCTGGCAAAACGCGCCTGCTGAACTTTTTCCTGATCCGCTGGAAAGACGACGACGCCGGCACTGAAGGGCGTTTGCAACTTACCGACCTTCCCGGCTACGGTTTCGCGGAAGTGTCTATGACCGAGCAGGAGAAATGGCGCAAGATGCTCAACCGCTATTTCGAGCAAAGGGGACAGCTGCGCGGCATCGTGGTGCTGGTGGATATCCGGCACGACGCCGATCCCAAGGACATCCTGATGCTGGAACTATTGCGCAGCCGCCAGATCCCCTATTGCGTGGTCGCCACCAAATCCGACAAAATCCCCAAAAACACGATCCCCAAGACCCTGCAGCTGCTGGCCAAAGGATTGGGTCTGCGGCAGGAATCGCTGTTCGCCGTTTCCGCGCTGAGGAAAGTGGGCCTGGAACCTCTTTACGCCTGGATCGGTGAGCGCCTGAACTAAGATCCGGAAATGCGCGCGGACTTCGACGTAATCGTGGTAGGCGGCGGACATGCCGGCTGCGAAGCCGCCCTGGCTTCAGCACGCCGCGGAGCCCACACCGCGTTGTTTGCCCTCAAGCTCGAGTCCGTGGGCAGGATGAGCTGCAACCCCTCCATCGGAGGCCCCGCCAAAGGCCATCTGGCCAGGGAAATAGACGCTTTGGGCGGCGAGATCGGATACTTGGCCGACCGCAGCGGCATTCATTTCCGCATGCTCAACCGCAGCAAAGGCCCCGCAGTTTGGGCTCCCCGCAGCCAGAACGACCGCCAGCTCTATTCCGCCCTGATGCGCCAAAGCGTGGAAGACCAAAGCAAGCTGAGCCTCAAGGAAGATTCCATCAGCTATCTGCTGGTGCGGAATGGAGGCGTGTGCGGAGTGCGCGGACTGAGCGGCAGGGAATACTTCGCGCCGCGCGTGATCCTGGCCACGGGCACCTTTCTGCGCGGGCTCATCCACATTGGCCAGGTTTCCTATTCCGGAGGGCGCAGCGGCGAACCCTCCGCGGAAGCGCTTTCCGGCAGTTTGGCTTCTTTGGGCTTGCGCCTGGCGAGGTTCAAAACCGGCACTCCGCCGCGCATCGACCTGCGCAGCCTGGATTACAACCCTTTGGAAGAACAGCCCGGAGATCCCGATCCCGAGGGCTTTTCCTACTACCGGGACGTGGTTTTGGCGAACCGGATGAGCTGTTTTTTAACCCGCACCACGCCGCAAACGCATGCCTTGATCCGCGCCAACCTGCACCAGTCCGCCCTGTATAGCGGCGTGATAAGGGGCATCGGACCGCGCTATTGCCCCTCCATCGAAGACAAAGTGGTGAAGTTTCCAGACCGCGAGACCCACCAGGTGTTCATCGAGCCGGAAGGCCTGAACACGCATGAGGGCTATGTGAACGGTGTTTCCACCTCGCTGCCTCCGGACGTGCAGGAAGCGCTGCTGCGCAGCATTCCCGGCCTGGAACAAGTGCGCGTGATGCGCCACGCTTATGCCATCGAATACGATTTTGTGGATCCCGCGGAAATCGCGCCCACTCTGGAATGCAGGCGCGTAAAGGGTTTATACCTGGCGGGACAGATCAATGGAACCTCGGGCTACGAAGAGGCCGCGGCGCAAGGCATCATGGCGGGGATCAACGCCACCCTCAGTTTGGACGGCAAGGAAGGAATGGTCCTGAACCGCGCCCAGGCCTACATCGGAGTGCTCATCGACGACCTTGTGACCTGCGGCACCAATGAGCCCTACCGCATGTTCACTTCGCGCGCGGAACACCGTTTGCTGTTGCGCCAGGACAATTGCGACGAGCGCATGATGCCCCTGGGACACGCTCTGGGCCTGGTTTCCGAGGTCCGCTGGCAACGCTTCCAAACCATGCTGGAAACCAAGGAACGGGAATTGGAGCGCCTGCGCACGATGAAATCGGCGCCGCATCCCGAGCTCAAGGAATCCGTCAAACTGGCTCTGTTGCTCAAACGGCCGGATGTTTCCTTTGATCGACTTCAGGAGTATGGCTACGTTCCCAGTCCGGGCGTAACGTTGGATATTGCGCGGCGCTGCGAACTGGAGATCAAGTATGAGGGCTATTTGAACCGGGCTCGCGCGGAAATGGAGCGCTTCAAGTCCGCCGAAGACCTTGCTTTGCACGATGAAATCGACTACCACGCGATCGGTTCCATCGCCATGGAAGCCCGGGAAAAACTGGCACGGATCAAGCCGCGCAACCTCGGCCAGGCCATGCGCATCCCTGGCGTCAACTATTCCGATACCGCCGCTCTGCTCATCTGGCTGCGCAAACAGCAGAAGGCAGGCAAGGAGGCCCTATGAACGCCCTCGCCATCATTCCAGCCCGCTTTGCCAGCACCCGTTTTCCGGGCAAACCGCTGGCGCTCCTAAACGGCAAACCGCTCATCCAATGGGTCTGGTCAGCGGTAGACAGCACCGGGTTGTTCACCGCGGTGATCGTCGCCACGGATTCCGATGCCATCGCGGAAGCGGTGCGCAAATTTGGCGGACGCGCGGAACTCACCGGCTCTGGCCATGCCAGCGGTTCGGACCGCGTGGCTGAAGTGGCGCGCAAGCAGGCCGCGGACATCGTCGTCAACGTGCAGGGCGACGAACCTTTGATCACCAAAGCCGCCCTATCCGCCCTGCTGGAACTATTTCATGACCCGGAAGTGCGCTTCGCTTCGCTAATGGCAGCGTTCACGGATGCCGCTCAGTTGGGCGATCCGAACGTGGTCAAGGTCGTAGTTGATAACCATTCCAACGCGCTCTACTTTTCCCGCGCGGCCATTCCGCACAACCGCGATCAGGAGCCGTTTGGCCAGTATTGGCGGCACATCGGGGTCTATGCCTACCGGCGCGAAACCCTCTTGAGTTTTGTGGCGCTGCCAGTGGGAACGCTGGAGCAGACGGAGAAACTGGAGCAATTGCGCGCCCTGGAAAACGGCATTCCGATCCGCATGGCCGCCACGCAGTATCAGGGCCTGGGCGTGGATACTCCGCAGGATTTGCGGCGGGCGGAAGTTTTACTTAAGGGAGATCGATCATGAAACCAAGAATTCCCCTCACGTTGTGCCTGGCGGGACTGCTTGCCGCAGCATGCGCCGCGCCGCTAACCATCTTCTACACCGGAGACACGCACGGAGTTTACCAGGCCAGGGAGGATTCCGCGCAGCCAGGCACAAAACGCGGCGGCTACCTGATTTTGGAGGAAACCCTAGCCAGGGAGCGCGCCCTGGCACAAAGCAGCGTCTATCTGGACAGCGGCGACCAGCAGACCGGCACCATCTTCAGTTCGCTGGTGGAAGACGGAGTCCATGGAGGCGCGGTGGTAGGTGTTTTCAACCGCCTCGGCCTCGATGCCGCCACCTTGGGCAACCACGAATTCGACTTCAGTTATTCCAACACCCGCGATCTGGTCAAACTGGCCGACTATCCCTTCCTGAGCGCCAATCTGCTGGATAAAACTACGCGCCAGAGCGTTGGCCGCGCGCCCTACACCATCCTGGAACGGAACGGCCTGCGCATCGGCGTTTTGGGCGTCACGCTGGAACTGCTGCCGGAAAAGGTGAAAGCCCAGAACGTAAGCAGCGTCCGCATTCTGCCTCCCGAAGCAGCCATCAACCTCTATCTGGATGAATTGGACCTCAAGACCGACCTCATCGTGGTGCTTACCCACCAGGGTTTCGAGGCCGACAGCCTGCTCGCCATGAGCCTCGACGACCGCGTGGACATCATTATCGGCGGCCACGACCACATCTATGCCGACCAGCCCTACCCGGTGAACGGCATCCAACTGCTCTACAGCGGCTCGCATTTGGCGTTTTTGGGCAAAGCGACGCTGGACGTGAAGGACGACCGGATCGCCTCCCTGAAGGTGGATCTACTGCCCCTGCAAAGCCAGACTGCCACTTTTGACACGCCTCTGGCGGAATACATCAATGGCCGGGCCGAACGCATCAACGCCGAAATGGGGCGCGTCTTGGGCCACATACCCGAAGACTGGAGCCCGGATAAATACAGGTCCACAGCGGTTTCGCGCTGGGTTGCCGCTTCGCTCAAAGCCGAATACCAGGACCTCTACAAGCCGGACCTCGCCATCATCAACAACGGCGGCATCCGTAAAAGCATTCCTGCCGGAGCCGTCACTCTGGGCGACATGGCTGAACTTCTGCCCTTCAACAACACCGTGGTGGTTTTTTCCTGCTATGGCCGCGATCTGATCTACTTCGACGAACTGAACGCCCGCCACGCCATCGACCAACCCCACGACATCTGCGAGATCGCCGGATTGGCCTACGACACGACGGTCATCAAAGCGGAAGACCTGCCCTGGCAAAACCGCTACTCAATCAACGGCGTCCAACTCGACCAAGACCGGGTCTACCGCGTGATGTCGCACGACTACGTTGCCGGACAGTGGGACAAATATCTGGGTTTCAAACCCTTCGACGTTTACGACACTGGCGAATTGATCCTGGACGCCATGGTCCGCCAGGTCCAGATTCAATACAGTTTGCGCGAGGCTGAAGGCTGGGATTGACGCTGGTCCAGTAAAGGTAAAACCCCCACAACTATATGCGCACACTCAACGGATACCCCGAATGAACGCCCAACGCAGGCTGGCCCTGGTTTTGGCGTGCGTGCTGCTGGGCGGCGCGCTGAACGGGGTTTCCTACAGTTTCGACCTCCTCGACCGGGCTCAGAAAGGCGACGCGCAAGCGCAGTTCGAGCTGGGCGTGTGCTACGATTTCGGCTACGGGGTGTACAAAAACGAGGTGGAGGCGGTGGTTTGGTATTACCTGGCGGCGGTACTGGGGCACGTGGAGGCGCAATACTTTCTGGGTACCTGTTACGACGACGGACGCGGCGTGGATCCCGACCCCAAGGAAGCCTATTCCTGGTACAAGCGCGCCGCTCAGAAAGGGCATCCCGGCGCCCAATTCAACCTCGGGGTGAGCTACTTCAACGGCGAGGGCGTTGCCCGCAACGTGGTGGAAGCCTATGCCTGGCTGCTGATTTCCGCCACCTATGGCGATCCGGACGCCAGCAGAGCCTTGGCGGACGTCGCCGCTAGCCTGAACCCTGAACAGATTTCCGCGGCGCAGAGCAAAGCCACGCTTTGGGTGCGGGAGCAAGCGCCTTATCAGCCGGAAACTCCGCCGCAAACTGAGCCTGAACCATCTGAGCAAGCGGCAAACTCCGGCGGCATCCTGATCGTCCAATTCGAGGGCGCCTACGATTTTCCTTTCTCCGCAACAGCATTAAGCGCGCTTCAGGCCGCGTCCAACATCCCCTTGCAAGACGGCTCCGCGCTGCTCCGACACGAAAACCAGATCAACCTCACGCAGGGCGAACTTGCCCGCGTCAACCTCAAACGCGACGGCAGCATCGCCCTCAATTACGCTCCAGCCGCTTCGTTTACCCCTGCCAAACTGAAGAAAGCACTGCGCGAGCTGCAGGACCAGCAGGCCAAACTGCGCCTGCAGGACGCGTCCCTGCAGCCACTGGGTTTTCTGATCGCCGCGGAGGACGAACTGCAAACCGACGAGATCGTGAGCATGCTGAAACTGCTGAAAGAGCTGGACGTAGCCACGATCATGGTGCGCCGCGCTGGCAGCGATCCCGTGCAGCCTGCTTCTGCGCCTTGATTGGCGGCGCGTTCCGTTCTATTCCATTCTGCTCGTGTGCAGTTATGGTGGGTGAGGGAGTGGGCAGTGCGTGTAATATATAAGGCTCATGTTCAATTATGGTGGGTTATGTCTTGGAACAGATCAATACTGATCTTCTGCTTGGATAAGCCCCTCGGGGGCGAAAATACTTAGCCCACTGTGGAGCGACCGGGGTCCTCATCATCATGCGCAGCATGGTGATGGGGTGGTCTGCGGAACTGTGGGATATGGGCAAACAATGAATCTAGCCCCTTGTGGGCGACACAAAGATAAGTCTGATTGTGTCGCCCACAAGGGGCTTCGCTGGGGATATTGGTATCACGAGTCCCACAGTTCCGCTGCGCTCCACTGTGGGCTAAGTTTTTTCGCCCTCCGGGCTTACTCACCATAATAGATCTTGAGCCATATATTAGCCAATCTCAAACAACAAGGTAAGCCCCGTCCAGATTCCGTTTCCAAGCGCTTCGCTGCTGCGTCATTCGCATCCAATGACACAATCTAACCCTCCCTACGAGCCTTACCTAGACAAGAGTATCCTGCGGCAGCTCCCGCTATCACTGCGCGATAATTGCGCGCTCACTTCGGGCTTTACCCGTAATCAGCGCGCAATGAGCGCGCAATGGTCGCGGGAGCCAGGCTGGATTCAATCTGCCAGCTGCAGGCTCAGCCCGCCATAGAACGAGATCCCGGGCTGAGGAACGTAGGCGTAAACTTCGTAGCGGCGGTTGAGGAGGTTGTGGACGCTGATTTGGGGCGTGAGTTTCCAATCCTGCACATTTATCGCGGCTGAAAGGCCCGCGTCCAGCAAAGCGTAGGCGGGCAGGGCGTCCGCCAGATTGTCCGGGGTGGAAAACTGCCTGCCGGTGTAGCGGTATTTGCTCCAGAAGCGCAGGATTCCCCGGGAAACATCCATTTGCAGGGCGTAACTCTGGCGGGGCGTGTACATCAGTTCCGCGAATCCGGATTCCGTAGGCAAACTCAGGTCCTGGGCCCTGGTGAGCAGCAGCGAAGCGGAAAACCGCAGCCAGTCCAGGGCTTGGACGCCGGCCTCCACTTCCAGGTTGCGGATGCGCGCCTTGCCGATGTTGACCGGTTTCCAGACGCTGCCGAACATCTGGATCTGCCTCCATTGGATGAGGTTTTCGATCTCGTTGTGATGATACGCGGTTTTCAGCGACCAGGGGCCGTAAGCATTGGCCAGCCAGGCTTGCCAGCCCCGCGATGTCTCACTGGCCAGATTGGGATTGCCCAAGGCCTGCGAATCGCCCTTCCAATACAGGTCGTAGGGTGAGGGCAGGGAAAACGCGGTGCCCCAGGTGCCGCCCAAAGTGCTTTCCACCATGGCTTCGTGCTTCACGCTGCTTTCAAGGCGCCAGCTGAGCTTGTCCTCATCGCCTTGCCAATCGTAGCGCAAAGCCCCGGAAGCGATCCAGGTGAAGGAGCCGCGATCCAGGCTCAGTCCGCTTTTGGCGCTGGCGTTGGCAAAGCGGGAATGGTGGTCCAGATCGGCATCCGGCTGCAGCAGGTTGAGGTTCTGATAGCGCCGGAGGCCTGCTTCCGCGGCGATTCCGGCGTTTGCGGAAAGCCCTGCGGCAAGGGGAAATTCCCGGCTGATGCTGCTGCGCAAGCCCAGGTCGGAGAGCTTTTGCCGGTACTTGGAAACGTAGACTGCCAAAGGCGCCGTGGTGTTGTTGTAGAGCGTGCGGTCCAGGTTGAACCAGGCCAGGGTCTGGCTCTCGCAGTTCCAGAGGGGGGCGTCGAGCGAGATGTGGCTGCGGCTGGCGTAGCCGCTCAGATAGGCGTTGCGGTAGAGTTCCAGGAAGTTCACGGTGCCGGGCAGTTCGCGCCGGAAATCGGTGTAGTCGGTTTGCAGGATGAGCCGCGCGGACTTGCTGCGCAGGGCAAAACTGGCGGAGAGGGAGTTCTGGCGTTTGGCGTTGTTTTCCCGCGTGGCAACGCTATCGGCAGCCCACCAATCGGGTACCTGGTAGTGGAAATCGTTGCGCGTCCTTTGGTTGCCCAAACTCAGGCGCAGGCTCCAATCTGGACGCGCGGCGCTGAAAGATAAGGTGTTCCTGGCATAGCCGAAAGAGCCCAATTCCGTGCCCAGGAAAACCTGCCTTCCGCTGCGCCGCAAGCCTTGTTTGGACGTGATCCGCACCACTCCGCCGATCGCTGAACCGCCTCCGTAAACCGAGGCGTTGTTCTTGATCAGTTCGATGGAGGCGATGTTTTCCACGTCGAGCAGCGAAAGGTCGAAGCTCTCTCCGTCTGGGTTCAGCGGCACTCCGTCCAGCACGATCAGGCTGTGCCGCGCCAGATTGCCCAGGATGGAAACGCTTTGCCGCTCGCCTTTCAGCAGCACGTCGTTGCTTTGGATAGCCGGGGTGGAGCTGAGGATTTCGCCGGCGGAATAGTAATGCCGGTCCGGATCGATGGGCAGGGCGATGCGGTCTGGAGGCGCGCTCAGGAAGTCCCCGGCGCTTTCGCTGACCTTTACGGTGGGCAGCATAATCGGCTCTGGCTGCAGCACAATCGGAACTTTCAGCGCGGCGAAAGCGACGCGGCGGGTTTGGAAACCGAGCCGGGAAACACTGATGGAATCGGAGGCGGTGAAGTAGTAGAAAGAGCCGTCCTGAGCGCTGAAAGCCTGGCTCCGCCCATCCGTTATTACCGCTCCGGCGATTCCTTGCCCCTGCGGATCCACGATCTTGCCGTAACGCGTGGTGGTGCCGTAAGCCAGCGCGCACAGCAAGGCCAGAACCAGCGGCAGGAAGCGGTTCATGATCTGCCGGGATAAAGTAGGTTGGGAACGCCGCTGGCAGGATTGCGCAAGGTTTGCAGCGGCAATCCGAAGAGTTTTTCCAGCAACGCCGGCTGCATCATGCTTTCCGGAGCGCCGTGCCCCAAAACGCGTCCTCCCGCCAGAAATACCATCGTATCCGCGAAATTGGCGCCCAGATTGAGGTTGTGGCTGATCAGCAGGATGCCTTTGCCGCTGGTTTTGCCGATTCCGCCCAGGATTTCCATGATCTCGATCTGGTGGTTGATGTCCAGTTGGGATAGCGTTTCGTCCAGAAAGATGTAGCGCGTATCCTGCGCCAAAGCCCTTGCGATCAGCACCCGCTGCTTTTCCCCGCCGCTAAGTTGGGAATAGAACCGCTCCGCCAGGCCTTGCAACTGCAGTTGTTCCAATACGCGCTCCACAGCCGCGAAATCCGCAGGCAGCCAACTTTGCATCAAGCCCAGATAGGGATAGCGTCCCATCAGCACGATGTCGCGCACCGTGTAATCGAACTGGAACAAGCTTTCCTGCGGGATGAAGGCGATCAGGCGCGCCAATTCCGGCCGCTTGTATTCCTGCAGCGGCTTGCCAAAAAGGCGGATCTCGCCGGATTGGGCTTTCAGGAAGCCCAGCAGGGCGTAAACCAGGGTGGATTTCCCCGCGCCGTTGGGTCCCACCAACACGGTGAAACCCGCTTCCGGCAGGCTCAAATCCAGATCCCGCAGCACGGGTACCGCGCCGTATGAACAGGAAAGTTTACTCACTTCAATCATCTTGCACCTGAGGCATACTTTCTCCGCGGGCGCTTTTCTGTCAATCCCGGAGTCGGTCCGGAGTTTTTCCTTGCCTCTATAGCATATTAAATTACTATATATTGGAACGAACGACGAGACAGGAACGAACATGGCCGTAAACACACGCACCGAATATGCCCTGCGGGCTCTGCTGGAGATCGCCGAAATGGGAGGAAGCAGCATTTCCGCCCAAAGCATCTGCGAACGCCAGCAACTGCCCAAGAAATACATCGAGCACCTGCTCAGCGCGCTCAAAAAGGCTGGCCTGGTGATCAGCAGCAGCGGATCCCGCGGCGGATACACTCTTACGCGGCCCCTGGCGCAGATCAGCCTCTACGACGTTTTGGAGGCGGTGGAAGACCGTACCCCGGAGCTTGGCTGCGCCGAGCACAAACAGCATTGCATGGGCGCCAGTTGCCGGATCAAGGCGATCTTGGGCGATGTGGCGGAAAAGCAGCGCGCCCTGTATAAAACCTACACCCTGGACAAGTTTGGCTCCAGAAAAAGCAAGGAACAACGATGAACCGCAAGATCTATCTGGACAATTGCGTAACTTCGCCCACCGCTCCGGAAGCCATCGAAGCGATGCAGCCCTATTTCAATGACCAATTCTGGTTTCCCGGCACCTTCATCAGCACCGGCGAAGCCACCAACGCGGCGCTTGCCGGATTCCGCAAAACAGTCGCGGATTCCCTGCACGCCTCGCCTGATGAGATCCATTTCACCTCAGGCGGAACCCTGGCCAACAACATCGCCATAAAGGGCATCCTGGGCGCGCATTCCAACCAGGGCAAACACCTCATCGTCTCCGTGGCGGACTACCCCGATCTGCTCACCAATGCCGCCTATTTCGAGAACCAGGGCTTTGCCGTCACCTATCTGGAGCCGGATTCCGAAGGCTTCGTGAGCGCCGCCAAACTGCAAGCGGCTTTGCGTCCGGACACTATCCTGTTCATGGCGACGATCGTCAACCACGTGGTGGGCACCATCCAGCCCATGGTGGAATACCGGGAAGTGCTGGCAGGAGCAGGGCACAAGGTCTTGTTCCATGCCGACGCCGGCCAAGCCTATGGCAAACTGCCGCTGGATGTGGAAGCTCTCGGTGTGGACACCCTCAGCGTTTCCGCGCACAAGATCCACGGTCCGCAAGGCGTTGGAGCCCTCTACGTGCGCAAAGGCACCAAACTCGCCTCCCTGATCCATGGCGTCAACCGCTTCGATCCTTTGCAGACTGGCGGCATCAGCATCGCCTTGCTGGCTGGATTTTCCAAAGCCGTGGAACTCAGCTTCGGCGATCTGGACGCCACCATCAAGCACTTGCGCGGCCTTTCCGACTACCTGCTGGAACGCCTGGAAGCCAGCATTCCGGACATCGAACTGAACGGCCCGCGCGGCGAAAAACGCGCCGCCCACAACATCAACGTGTCCATCGACTACATCGAAGGCGAGGCCATCACGATGATGCTGGACCAATACGGGATCACGGTCGCCACCGGTTCCGCTTGCGCCTCGCAAGGCCTGAAGCCCAACTACGTGCTCATGGCCATGGGCAAGAACCACGTCCAGTCGCATGGCTCCATGAAGTTCACTTTGTCCCGCTACACCACCCGTGAAGACATCGACTTCACGGTGGCCAAACTCGCGGAGATCGCGGCCGCATTGCGTGCCCGCAGTCCGCTCTACCAAGCCAAAACAGATCTGGAGAAATAGATGCAATACTCGCAAAAAGTCCTCGACCACTTCATGCACCCGCACAACGTCGGCAAGATGGAAAACCCGGATGCCACAGCCACTGAAGGAAGCCCGGCTTGCGGCGACCAAGTGACCGTTTACATCAAGGTCGATCCGGATAAGAAGACCATCGACGACGTCAGTTTCCTTTCCTACGGCTGTGCTTCGAACATCGCCACCGCCTCGATCATCACCGATCTGGCCAAAGGCAAGACCCTCGACGAAGCCAAGGCGATCACCTGGAAAGACGCCATGGAGGCCCTGGACGGCCTGCCGCCCGTGAAAGTCCATTGCTCAGTACTCGCAGCCGATACGCTACAAACCGCCATTTCGAACTACGAGATCGCCCACGGCCTGAAAGAAGTGCCCAACTTCGGCAAGGACACCATCGTGGACGAACTGAAGAAGATCATCTATCCTCAGGTCGGCGAAGACATCGTGAGCCTCAAGATGGTCAAATACGTCGGCTTCACCGATGGCGAGGTGCTGATCGACATGAACATGCAGAGTTTCGACACCTGGCGGGACAACGTGGCGGAAGAGATCCGCGAGCATTTGGAAAAGTATCCCGAAGTGAAGCACATCCAGATCAATTTCCCCTGATCGCGTGTTTTTCCTTGACAGGGAACGGGAAACACGCAGTTTGGCAGGATAAACTCAACCCGATAAGGAGCTAGACCATGAGCAAGATTTTAATCCTCGCGGCGCTGCTGTTGCTGGCGCTGAACCTCTTTGCCCAAAAGCAGGGCGAAGAAGCCATCCAGAGTCTGGACACGGCCAAAGACCTGATCCAGAAAGGCGAATTTGTGAAAGCCCAGGACGAGATCAATTTCGCCCTGGCCAAGATCAACGAGATCCTGGCCGAAGAACTGCTGAAATACATTCCGGACGCCCCCTCCGGATTCACACTGGAAGACAAGCAAGCCCTGCCGATGTCTCTGGGCGGAAACTCCATCTCCGCCAATGGAAGGTATGAAATGGACGATAGCGAGATCAACCTCACCATTTCTGTGGGCGGAGTTATGGGCCAGGCCGGCGGACTGATGGGCATGGCCAACCTGTTTGGCGCCATGGGTATGGCCGGAGCCGGAAAAACCGTCCGGATCAACGGCTACAGCGGCAACCAGGAATACGATAAGGAAGAATCCAGCGGCACCCTGACCATCCAGGTGGGCAGCAAGATCACCGTTATGGTCTCGGGCACGGATATTGAAAACATCGATCCGCTCAAGACCATCGCCGAACTGGTCGACATGGCGAAACTGGAGAAGTCCTTCTAAACTGCTCCCAAGCCTGTTTTAACATGGGGTGGAGCGATCTCCATCCCTTTTTTTTGCTCAAACGAAACTGCGGCGGAGAAGCCCGGAAGATACGCAGTAAAGCGTTTGGAGTTCAAGCGGCCAGCGCTGCTTTTATGCTTACTCAAGTGTTCGTGGCCGCCTGGACTTCCAACAGATTCGGGGTTGGCGTACAATGCTAAGTGGGGCATGCAGACCAGCCTTTCGTTCTGCTGTTTGAAGTCCAAACCGCTGATGCAGCCTTCGTTCAGGAGATAATCCGGGAAGCGGTTTGAACTCCAAACTTACTCTGTTCTCTTCTCCGGGCTTCTGAGTGTAAAACAACCGCGTGAACGCAGTGTTCCGAAGGCGGCGTTTGCCCGTTTCCCCTGATGACCTTTTGCTTTTTTATCGCTTTGGAAAGCGACACTACCTCACGCCCCTTTTGCCCTTCTCGCCCCGTATCCCCTCCCGCTATCAATACGCGGTAATTGCGCGCTCATTGCGGGCTTTGCCCGTAGTGACCGCGCAGTGAGCCCGCAATGATAACGGGCGCCCCGCCTGGCAAAACCATCCCTTACGCATCCAAACCGTATCCATTCAACCCAACTCAGGACTGCAGGGCGGTTCAGCCATAGGACTTGACAAAAAACAGCCCGTAATCCTATGATGCTCGCAACCGAAGCTACCAGATATCTTTCCACAAAGAGGAAAACATGAGCGGAAAACTCCTGCCAGCCTGCCTTAGTTTGCTGATTTTGCTGTTTAGCCTGGCGTCCCTGCACGCCACGCAGCCCTTTTGGAGCATGGAACCCAGCACCCGTGAGGTCGAACGCGCCGATTCGCTGACCGGCTTTGACGTCACGCACTATGCCATCAACCTGGAGATCAACGAGCAGACGCATTTCGTCAACGGCAGCGTGACGGCGTCAGTAATCGCCGAGGCCAACCTGGATTCCATCGAGTATGAACTGGCAGGCGCCAACCTGCAGGTTTCCAGCGTCCAGGTCAATGGTGCGGCGGCCGCTTTCACGCACCAGAACGGCATCATCCACATCCCGCTCAGTATCTCGCAGGGCCAGAATTTTTCCACAACGGTGGCCTATTCCGGGGTTCCTTCGCAAAGTCCCGCGCCCTACAACATCGGCATGCTGTTCACGCCCACCGCGGTTTACACGCTTTCCAATCCAGACGCTGGGCGCTATTATTGGCCCAGCTACGACCATCCCTGGGACAAAGCGCTGGTGGACTGGCAGATCACGGTGCGCAGCGATTGGCTGGTGGCGGCGAACGGCATCAGGACCGAAATTACGGACAACGGCAACGGCACGCGCACCCATCATTGGAACTGCACTTCACCTGTGGCGACCTACGTGATGGGCTTCGCCGCCGGACCCTACATCGAATTTCCCCAAACCTCGGCCATCACGCCCATTCAGAACTTCGTGCTGCCCAACCAACTCAACAACGCCCAGGTCGATTTCGCCAACGTTCCGGACATGCTCTCTTTTTTCAGCAGCATCTACGGCCCCTATCCCTTCCAGAAATACGGCCACATGGTGGTTCCCATGGCCACCTACGCCGCGATGGAACACCAGACCATGACCACCTTCGGCGCCGCCTACCTCACCGGCAACCAGAACTACGAATCCATCGTGGCGCACGAACTCACGCACCAGTGGTATGGCAACTACGTGACCCCGATCACCATGCGCGAAGTGTGGCTGAAAGAGGGTTTCGCCACCTATTCGGAATTTTTGTGGGAAGCGCATCACAGCGGCTGGCAGGCCGGCTGCGACTACCTGCGCGACAACATCCAGCAATACTACATATCCTGGGAAAACAACAACGGCCCGCACACCATCTTCGATCCCGAATACAACCTGATGTTCGCGCCGCCCACCTATGAAAAAAGCGCTTCCGTGCTGCACATGCTGCGCCTGAAGATCGGCAACGCGGCGTACTTCCAGTTCATCCAATCCATCCTGACGGCTTTTCCCAACGGAAACCTGAACACGGCGGAGTTCGTCGATCTGGCGGAAGCCGCGTCCGGACAGGACCTCACGCAGTTCTTCCAGCAGTGGATCTACTCGCCCGGCATTCCCAACGCGAACCTGACCATCCTGCACAACGGACAGGGCACCGCCAAAGTGATCGGCACCAGCAGCAGTCCCACGGCGACCTTGTTCGATCTGGACATTCCGCTGCGGATTCCAGGTTCGGCGGTCGCGGATTCCGTGGTGGTACGCGCCACTTCAAACGGCTATACGAACTACTTTAGCGTGGGGATGGGCGACAACATCGCCGGCGCCCAGATCGATCCCAACCATTGGGTGCTGGCGCGCCAACTGACCCAAAACACGCTGCAACTGGCCAGTTGCCTGGCTTACGACGGCGCCGTGGACCTTAGCTGGTTTGCCTTCGGGGCAAACCTGCCGCTGCTTGGCTACCAGATTTACCGGCGCGAACTGCCTTCCGGGCAATGGACCTGCATCACGCCGACTGCCATTGCCGGCCTGGCCTACACCGACGCCAGCGTCGCCAATGGCTACAGCTACGAGTATTACGCGGTCGCTGTGGATACGGAAGGCTTCTTTTCCCTGCCCTCGAACGTACTCACGGCCTCGCCGATCGATTTTCCCTTCGACCAGGGCTTCCTTTTGGTGGACGAAACCCGCAACGGCAACGGCGCCAACATCTCGCCCACCGATATCATGGTGGACCAGTTTTACGATGCCATACTGCAGGATTTCGCGTTCACCCAGTGGGACGTTGACCTGCAGGCGGCGCCCAGCCTTGCCGCCCTGAGCCACTATCCGCTGGTGCTCTGGCACTGCGACGACTTTGCCGACATGCAAATCGTCAACAACCTGAACACCCTGGGCTCCTATGTGCTGAGCGGAGGCAAGCTGCTGATCTCCGGCTGGAAGTATCCCAGCCAGTTCAGCGCCGCTTTCCTGAACCGTTTCCTGCCGGGGATCACGCCCCTGCTGAACAACTCCGCGGTGCTGGTTTCCGCGCAGTCGGACACCTATCCAGACCTGCATCCCGACCCGCTCAAACTGGCCACGCCGTGGAACTCCATGCTGCCGATGTCCTACGTCTTTTCGGGCGCCACCGCTCCGCTCTACACCGCGCAAATCCTGGATGGCGGAACCAACGACGGCGAGCCTTTGGCGATCAGGGAGGATCACACCGGAAGCCTGGCGCTGCTGGGCTTTCCGCTCTACTTCATGCTGCAGGACGAAGCGCGCGCCTTCCTCACCCAGTATTTGCCCGAATTCTACCCCGGAGTTGACGCGCAGGACGAGCTGCTTCCCGCTGCCGTTCTGAGATTGAACTGCAGCCCCAATCCCTGCTTCGGAAGCCTGGACATCTCCTATGCGCTGATCAAGGACACAGCGGAAGCGCGCCTGAGCGTTTACAACCTACGCGGCCAGAAAGTGCGCGGCTTCGAGCTGCCTTCTGGCCGGGGAATCCAACACGCCGCCTGGGATGGGCTGGACAGCCAGGGCAGAAAGGTCGCTTCCGGCATCTACGTGCTTGAATTGCGCCAAAACGGCCAGCGCTGCAGCCGCAAGGTCCTGCTCGCCAAATAGATTTATCACGATAAGGATACACAAATGACACCAACCAAACCGATCGCCAAACTGCGCGCCAAACGCGATGCCGCAACCCTTGGGGGAGGCGCCAAACGCATCCAGGAACAGCACGACAAGGGCAAACTCACCGCCCGGGAACGTATCAACATGCTCACCGATCCCGATAGCTTCGAGGAATTCGACCTCTTCGTCACGCACCGCTGCACCAATTTCGGCATGGAGGAGCAAGTCTTTCCGGGCGACGGAGTGGTTACCGGCAGCGCCACCATCAATGGCCGCCTGGTTTACCTCTTCGCCCAGGATTTCACGGTGTTCGGCGGCTCGCTTTCCCAAACCTACGCGGAAAAGATCTGCAAGATCATGGATATGGCGCTCAAGAACGGCTGCCCGCTTATTGGCTTGAACGACAGCGGCGGAGCGCGCATCCAGGAAGGCGTGGACGCTTTGGCAGGCTACGCCGAGATCTTTTGGCGCAATGTGATGGCCAGCGGCGTGATTCCCCAGATCTCCGCGATTCTGGGTCCTTGTGCCGGCGGAGCCGTCTATTCGCCTGCGATCACGGACTTCGTGCTGATGGAAAAGCGCAACAGCTACATGTTCGTGACCGGGCCCAAGGTGGTGAAAACCGTGCTCAACGAGACCGTGAGCACCGAAGACCTGGGCGGAGCGGGCATCCATGCCAGCAAGAGCGGCGTGGCGCACTTCATCACCAACAGCGAGGAAGAGACGCTGCTCCTGATCCAGAAACTGCTTTCCTACCTGCCTGCGAACAACCTTGAGGATCCGCCCTACTACCCCACCCACGACCCCATCGACAGGCCTTGCGAGGCGCTCGACGAGATCATACCGGACAGCGCCAGCAAGCCCTACGACATCCTGGACGTGATCCACGAGATCGTGGATGAAGGCGAGTTTTTGCAGGTGATGCGAAACTTCGCGCAGAACATCGTGGTGGGCTTTTCCCGCCTGAATGGCTTCCCCGTGGGCATCGTGGCGAACCAGCCCAAGGTATTGGCCGGAGTGTTGGATATCGATGCCTCGATCAAGGGCGCCCGTTTCGTGCGCTTCTGCGACGCCTTCAACATCCCGCTGATCGTGCTGGAAGACGTTCCCGGCTTTCTGCCCGGCACCAATCAGGAACACAACGGCATCATCCGCAACGGCGCCAAACTGCTCTACGCCTTCGCCGAAGCCACCGTGCCCAAGATCACCGTGATCCTGCGCAAAGCCTATGGCGGCGCTTACTGTGTGATGAACAGCCGTCACATGCGCGCCGACCTGGTCTATGCGTGGCCCTCAGCGGAAATCGCCGTGATGGGTCCCAAAGGCGCTGTGGAAGTGATTTTCCGCAAGGAAGCCCAAGCCTCTGACGATCCCAAACGCGTACTGCTGGAAAAGGAAGCCGAATACGCGGATAAGTTCGCCAATCCTTACGCGGCCGCAGAAAGAGGCTACATCGACGACATCATCGAACCCTCGCGCACCAGGTTCCGCCTGATCCGCGCCCTGGAAATGCTGGCCAACAAAAAGGACAGCATCCCGCCGCGCAAACACGGCAACATACCGCTTTAGGAGCACAGAGCATGCCCAGAACCTTCATCATTCTTCTGCTGCTGCTTGCCTTGACGCCACTTTGGGCGCAGGAAGAGCCCGTTCCCACGGTTGAAGCGCTGCAAACGCAGATCCAGGCCATGTCCGACAGTTTGCTGCAACTCCGGGAAAGCGAGGTGTTCAGCGAATACGGCTTCCGCGATACCGACCAACTGCAGCTGGTGGCCGCCAAACTGGAGATCCAGAACATCCCGCAATGGAAGAAGTATCTGGAACTCGAGCCCCAAAACCCTGTGCTGGACAAGATGAGCCTGCGCAAGCTGGGCATTTCGCCCTATCGCGCCGTGCTGGCCCAGCAATTCAGCATCTATGGCTTCACCGAACTTAGCACCCTGCGCGAACTCGCCTGGCAAAAGCATCTGCCGATCAAGCAACTGCGCGCTTTTGCCGGCCTGAAATCCGAACAGAAGCAGTTCGACGCCTATTCCCTGCAGTCCCTGAACATCACTCCGGAAGAGCTGGTGCGCTTCGAGAACGAGTTCAACGCCAAGCGGCTCAAATTCGGGCTTTCCATCACTGGCACGGGCATCCTGATGGTCTTTTTCGCCCTGGCCGTCACCGCCCTGGTCATCAGCCAGTTGAAGCGCCTGAATCCCAAGCCCCCAGAGGCCTCCGGAACCTTCAAGATCACATCTGGAGGCAAGGCCGTTTCCCATCCCCAGGATTTGAACAGCGACATCATCGCCGCAGCCATAGCCGCTCTGCACCTGTATAAACAGAGCATCGAGGAACGGCGCAAACTGCTGCTCACTTTCCGCCGCCACCGCTCCGACCAATGGCACGGCAGCGCCCTGCTCAACATGCCCAACCGCGACCTTTCGCGCCCAAGGAGATAAACCATGAAAACCTATAAACTGATCATCGGCGGACAGCGTTACGCCGCGCAGGTTCTGGAATACAGCCCCTCCCATGCCAAGATCAACATCAACGGCACCGACTACCTGATCCAGATCGAGGACGATGCCCTGTCCCAAGTGCCCGTATTGCCCAAGCAAGAGCAATCCGTGCCCCTCGCTCCGGCTCTTTCCAGCGGTTTTTCACCCGATACCGGCGAAATCCGCGCTCCGCTTCCTGGCGTGATCGCCTCCCTCAAGGTCAAGGAAGGCGACGCGGTGAAGAAGGGCCAGGCCATCCTGGTGCTGGAAGCGATGAAGATGGAGTCCGAACTCGCAGCTCCGGTGGATTGCGTGATCGGCAAGATCCACGTCAAGGACCATGCTCCGGTGCAGGAAGGCGATCTTTTAATGACCCTGGAAGGGCTCCAGATCAAGCCCACGCCAGCCCCCAAACCTTCCCGCCAGCTTACCCAGCCGCCTGCTGAAACAAAGGTCCGCGACGGCATTATCCGTGCGCCCCTGCCCGGAATCATCCTCGACCTCAAAGTCAGCCCCGGTGAAATGGTGCGCGAGGAACAGGTCCTGCTGATCCTGGAAGCGATGAAGATGGAATCCGAGATCCACAGTTCCCTCAGCGGCAGAATCAGCAAGATCCATGTCCGCAAAGGCGATTCGGTGCAGGAAGGCGATCCGTTGGTGGAGTTGGAGGCCGTCAAGTGAGCAATTTCCTCCAGATCCTGAATACGACGGGCTTCGTGAGCGTCACAGCAGGCAACCTGCTGATGATCGCTGCGGGCATCCTGTTCATCTATCTGGCCATCGCCAAAGGCTTCGAACCGCTGCTGCTGGTTCCCATCGGCTTCGGCATCATCGTGGGCAACATACCCGGAATGCTGCAGCAAGGCCTGGGCGTGGTGAACGAAGGCAGCGTCCTCAACCTCCTCTATTTTGGGGTCAACAAAGGCATCTACCCTTCGCTGATCTTCCTGGGAATCGGCGCCATGACGGACTTTTCCACCCTCATCGCCAACCCCAAACTCATTCTGCTGGGAGCCGCAGCCCAGATCGGCATCTTCGGCACCTTCATCGGCGCGCTGCTGCTGGGTTTTGACGTGCTGGAATCCGCTTCAATAGGCATCATTGGCGGCGCGGACGGCCCCACTTCCATCTTCCTGGCCTCCAAACTGGCGCCCCAACTGATCGGCCCGATCGCCCTCGCAGCCTATTCCTACATGGCTTTGGTGCCGGTGATCCAGCCGCCCATCATGAAGCTGCTCACCACGCCCAAAGAGCGCGTCATCCGCATGAAACCGCCCCGCCAGGTCACCCAGAAGGAACGCATCTTCTTCCCCATCATCGCCTTTTTGATCACCGCGATCATCGCACCAGGCGGCGTAGTCCTGCTGGCCATGCTCTTTTTGGGCAACCTGCTCAAGGAATGCGGGGTCACCGAACGCCTGGCGTTGACTGCGCGCACCGCCCTGATCGATATCGTGACCGTGCTTGTGGGCTTCACCGTGGGCGCCAAGACCACCGCCGACGTCTTCCTCACTCCGCAAGCCCTGGGCATCTTCTTCCTCGGCGCTTTCGCCTTCTCCATCGCCACAGCTTGCGGAGTGCTCTTCGCCAAACTGCTGAACCTTTTCGTGAAGGACAAGATCAACCCCCTGATCGGCAACGCCGGAGTTTCCGCGGTGCCAGCCAGCGCCAGGGTTTCCCAGGTGATGGGGCAGAAATACGACCGCAGCAACTACCTGCTGATGCATGCCATGGCACCCAATGTGGCCGGAGTGGTGGGTTCGGCTGTGGCAGCCGGTGTGCTGCTCGGGATTTTGGGCAGCTAGGCGGAATTCACTGGATTCCTGTGGGTAAGCCCCGGAGGGAGCCTCACTTCATCAGGACTACCCTCTTCAAGGAGGTCGCCGACTGGGTCTTCAACTGGCAGAGATAGACGCCGCTGGCCAATCCGCAGGTATCCAGGCTGATTAGCTGTGATCCCGGACCGATGTTCCAGCTGGCGACGCGTTGTCCGCGCAAATTCAGCATATCCAAGCTTCCGCTTTCCCTTGCGCTGATCTCGGTTTGAACTCGCAGTGCCTGCCCCTTCCTGACCGGATTGGGCCAAATCTCACAGATACGGGCAGAGCAGGATGCAGTGGGCGCAAGTTCGTCAGCGCACGCCACCTCCAAGCCCAGCTTGGCAGCGAAGGCATCCATGCCCCCAAAGGATGTAATCGGCAGACCCGCAAAAGTTGCCGCACCCATGAACCAGCCTGCGACATAGGCGGCGCTGGCATCGTGCAGCGCTATGTCCAGCCCTTCTTCCGAACTGCTTCCTCCCGCACTTACAGCCCACTGCCAATTACCATCCAGGTCCAATTTGGCGGCAAAGATATCGGTGGACCCTCCACTGCTGAGGATCGTGGCACCGAAATCCGCCGAATTGCTGAACGAGCCGCACAGATACACGTTGGCCGCTGCATCGACCGCGATCCCATTGCCATTGTCCACTCCGGATCCACCGGCTCTTCTGGCCCACAGCCAGTTGCCCTGCGGATCCAGTTTTGCGGCGAACAGGTCGGAACTTCCCGCGCTGCTTAACCCCATTCCGCCAAAATCCGCCGTTTCGAGAAACACTCCCGTTACATAGACGTTCGCGCCGCTATCCAAAGCAAGGGCAGAACCGCTGTTCAGATCAGGACCCCCGGCTTGCGTCGCCCAATTCCAAATGCCGTCGGAGCCGAGTTTGGCTACGAAGATCCTATAATCGCCCCCGCTGTTCAACACAATGGTTCCAAAGGACGCCGAACCGAAGTAACTTCCCGTCACGTAGGCATTGGAGGCGCTGTCCAGGGCAATGCCGTAGCTGCGGTCGATGCTGGAGCCACCGGCTTTCACGGCTCCCAGCCAATTGCCGTTGGAGTCCAGTCTGGCCACGAAAACGTCGTCCCATCCGCTTCCCGTCAGAACCGTGGCGCCGAAACTCGCATCGTTACTGTAACTTCCAGTTACAAACACGTCTCCAGCACCATCGACCGCGATATCCACCCCGCTGTCTATATCTCCGCCTCCAGCCCTTTTGGCCCAGAGCCAGTTGCCGTTGGCGTCCAGTTTGGCGATGAACACGTCGATGTTTCCAGCGCTGGTGAGCGAAGTGGAGCCAAACCAGGCGGTGTGCTCGAAGTAGCCGGTGACATAGGCGTTGCCCGCGCTGTCCACCGCGATGGCCGTCGCGTGGTCCTGGTAACTGCCTCCGGCTTTTACCGCCCACAGCCAGTTTCCCGCGGAGTCCAGTTTCGCCACGCAGAGGTCAAAAGCGCCGGAACTGACCAGATTGGTGCCGCCAAAGACCGCCGTGCCGTTGAACACTCCCGCCAGATACTGGTTTCCCTGGCTGTCCAGGGCGATTCCGACTCCGCGGTCGTCTCCGGATCCGCCTGCCTGCCAGTTCCACAACCATTGCGGGATGTTCTGCGCGGAAAGCAGGCCACCCAGCCAGACAGCGACGCATAATAAACCGATTTTCATGCAAACATCCTTGGGGA
Organism: uncultured Candidatus Cloacimonadota bacterium; assembly: GCA_964429035.1. Taxonomy (GTDB): domain Bacteria; phylum Cloacimonadota; class Cloacimonadia; order Cloacimonadales; family Cloacimonadaceae; genus Syntrophosphaera. Next base: position 36,511 of record CAYSAT010000020.1, read on the forward strand.
GGCTATCTCTGGAAGGCAAACTGGGATGGATGTCCGGGAAACTGCGTGGAGCATTGCCTGGCACGAAACCAGCCTGCCTTGGTTGAGTACAAGAATCTCTCTGACCATCAGAGATAAACTCCCTTGTATATTAGTGTAAGTCGCTCATATAGTTATAAAGGCAGGTCCTGATTCGGAAGCGGATGTTTGGATCTGCAATCTACAAAGTAAACAAAACAACTGAAAAAACAAATAATTTCCTGGTCTAAATCTGGCCTGAACCCCGGCTCTTCCCCGAGGCTGGCTCACGCAGCCCTGCCGATCCTCCGGCGGACCACCCGCGAATTCCGCGGGAGGCGCGGCAGTGGATGGCGGCCGATTTGCCGGCCAGCCTCCTAGAATATCTGACTGCGGGGCAACATAGAATGATCGCTCGCAAAACTCTATAGCTCAGTAGCAGTAAATTTTCCTTGACAAGACCACCGAATATTCAATGGTGTCCTGCAGGATGTGTTAATATGGACATTGAACATAATCTGGAAAAGTTGAGCGTACTACTCAGGGCTGCCGCAGCCTATGCCTCGGGAGATTTATCGGACATAGAATTGCAGGCTAAAAGACTGTATCCCCGGGAGGCTTTTCCCTTCAAAATCAGCGCGGAGTTTCCGCATCCCTTGCATCTGTTCAGTCCGCGTATTGTATCGATGCTGGATCCCCGGACCGTTTATCCGGATGCCGGGAAAATATGGCAGATCATCACGGCCCGGGAAAACGTAATCAGGATGACTTCGGCGACCCTTTTGGGCAGAACCGCCGCGGAAAGTTTGGGAAACAGGTTTCAGCGCGCTTATCCGCTTGGCAAAGATAAAGAAATTGATATGTTGCGTAAGCAGATGATCGGCTACATGATCAAGGTGGTGATGGAATCGTTCGGCTACCTGGTCTTCCGCAGCCAGATGCAAATTGACACCTACAGGGACGGAGCCGACAGAGCCAGGCGCAGGGATAATTATTTCAAATCGGCCACGCGATACGCGTCGCTGACCAAAGAAGCCAGAAATTTGCTGCTCGGACAGATAGCCGACAAGAAAACCCGGGCGGTCTTCAAATCCATTACAGACCTTATTCTTGCAGGCAAAACGGAGTATCAGCAGATCTACGCCATTGATCGCCTCAGCAGTTGGGATTCTTTGTAAGAACATGGGGGGACGCATGAGTTTTGTCCATTTACACGTGCATAGCCAGTTCAGTTGGATGGATGGCGCATGCACTATAGACGGGTTGGTGAAGCGGGCCAGGCAATTGCGGATGCCAGCTGTGGCTATTACGGACCGCAATAGCATTGCCGGAGCGGTGGAGTTCAGCCGGAAATGCCAGAGCGCGGGAATCAAGCCCATCATCGGATTGGAGATCGCGGTTTACAACGACATTTCCGATGGCCGGCAGTTCTCGGTCATCCTGCTGGCCTGCAACCTGGAGGGTTTCAGGAACCTTTCCTGGCTGATCACTTTGGCTTATGAGCGCGACCACCGTGCGCCCAACATCACCAAAACCCTGTTACAGAAGCATTCGGATGGCCTGATCTGCCTGTCCTTCAGTGTGGTTGGCGAGCTTTGCACCCTGCTGCTGGAAGACCAGGAGCATGAAGCCAGGCAAGTTTCGGACTGGTATCGGGGGGTATTTGGCGACCGCCATTATTACGAGATTCAGAATCACGGTTTGCCCCAGGAAGCGATCGCCATGAATAAACTGCTGAACCTGGCTTACCAAACCAAAGTCCCAGTCGTGCTCACCAACGATTGCCACTACCTGCGGCGCAAGGATTCCACCGTCATCGACGCGCTGAATTGTATCCGTAAAGGGTTGGATTTTTATCATCCGGAAGCCAAACGTTTCGACTGCAATGAGCATTATTTCAAGACCGCGCAAGAGATGGACCAACTCTTTGACTATCCTTCCCAACTGGTCACCAATACCCTGGAGATCGCGGAGAGGATCGAGCTCGATCTGACGCAGTTGTTCCCCGCGTGTAATGATCTTCCGCCAGCGCTGAAGCAGGCGATCAGCGCTATTAGGGCGTACTCGAAAAGCACGGGGATCAGATTTATCCCCGGCAGCCAACACCTGGAAGTTTACCCAGAAGAGGGCTTGAGGTTAGGGCTTATCAGTTATCTTAGGGATAGCCTGAGCGGATATCGGATGGTCCCATATATGGTTTACCAACCTTGGGAGCCAAAAGAACTGTATCTGGAGGTCTTGAGGGTAATGGGAATAAAAGAAGAAACTGCCCTGGAACTCAGCTCATACATTCCACCTGAGGCGAAATCCCTGATCGAGGCGAAAATGCTGTCCACCGATTTCTCGTGTCTTTCCAGCGAGAACTACGTCTTCTGCGAGGCCCTGATCACAGGGGATAAACTATTAAAGATATTCAAGCAAGAGCAACTGGCACAGAATGGCTACGCGCTGCTTCCGCAAGACTTGGCGCTGCCTCTGATCCTCGATACAAGGGGCAATGTGGGCTGCCAACTGGACAGGGCGGCTTTGAACAGGATGGGGATTGTGACCCTGAACGTGTTTTGAGACATGCAAAATATAGTAAGGGAAAGGAGTACAAAATGAGCATATCAGCAAAAGACAGCGTCGGCAGCAGAATCCGCTGCCTGCATCTGAGCGGGTTGATCAAGGATGACCCCAAAATTCTAGAAGACCTGGTGGCATTACAGGGCGTAAAAGTGCCGGCAGATAACCGCATCATCCCTTGTGGTGAGGAAAATCCTCATGAATTGGTATTTAACAAACCAATCGCCAAAGACATCATCGAAGAACTGCTACGCAGAAACAAGAAAACCGACATCAAAGACTATGAGCATTTCAAGAAAGAAATTGAGGGCTGGTGGCTGGAACACCCGGAAAATGCCAACACTCCCAATTGGGACATCGCCTGTATTGCAGAAATTGACGGAATTGCTGGGTTGATATTGGTTGAAGCCAAAGCGCACCAAGACGAACTGTCACGCGAGACAAAGGGAAAAAGCACTGGATCAGAAAAAAGCAAAGCTAACCAGAAGAAAATCGGTGAAGCTATTGGTAAGGCTAGCGAAGGGTTAAGCGATATAAAAAAGGGGTTGCAGTTTGATTTGAGTCTATCCAGCCCTTATCAGTTATCAAACCGTTTCGCTTGGGCATGGAAGCTGGCAAGTATGAAGATCCCGGTGGTGTTGGTTTATCTGGGTTTCCTCAATGCGAAAGAAATGAAGAAAAAACCGTTTCGCCGGCACGAAGATGTAGAGATTCGGGTAAGAGAGGTCTGCAGGGCATCCACCAAGCCGGACGCAACTGTTTATGTGCCTGACGCAGCCTGGAGCGATGATCCCCTGATCCTTGCAGAAGGAGCAAATCTCTATAGCGTTATCAGGTCAATGGAACTGGTAATCGGGAAGGGTAGGATACTTTCGGTAAATGGAGTGAAGTATTAGATCCGATCCCATAATGGTTTGAGATATTATCGCGGCTAATCAGAAACAAGCGGCCTTGTTTCAGATGAGTGTTGCGCATATCCGGAACACTGGATTTATCCGGTCGGTCCGCCGGATTCATCCGGTGAATAACACGCGCAAGTTCGCTGTTTGCCCTGTCTTGGATCGCGGAAAAAGCCTTAAACAAACCAGATGAATCTGGTGGACCGACCGGTTGAAACCGGTGTTCCGCATTGTTGGCGTTTGTGGAACCAGCGCCAGAAATAAATTGGATAAATATCGCTTGACGGAAATCCGGGATGGGTTTTGCTGACAATAGGGCTGGTGGGTAAAGGAGATGAGCCATGCGCCAAAGATTGTTATTATTGCTCGCTGTTCTGATTTGGGCAGGATCAATGCTGCAAGCAGAGGACCGCACGCCACCCAACTGGTCCTTCGCCCGCAATCCGGTTCCCATCCTGACCAGTTACTGGGACTACTTTTTCAACAGTTACAACGATCTGCCGCTCTGCGTGATCCCCAATTCTGAGGGCGGCGGCTATTTCGCCACCTGGCACGGCAGACGCAGCCCCACTTCCAACCGCCGCGTTTTCTACACCTATCTGGACTCTGCGGGAAACATCATCAACACTGGGGAGATCGCCGATCCGGACAGCTATGAGGGCTATCCGGCGATAGCCGTGGATCCTGTGTCCGGCAAGCCTTTCTACGCCTGGGACGGCAATGGCGACGCGGATCAGGAACTGGAAATCCGGCTGACCTCGGACGAGTTCATCGGCTGGATTGCGGGCTTGTTCAACCCCATAGTCAATGTGATCGACAACCCCATCACCATCACAGCGCCCAATGGAACCACGACCACGGATAACGTGTTTTACTGGCCCAGCCTGGCCATCGGGCCTTCGCCGATCGCCGATAAACGCCGCCTTTACGTGCTGGCCCGCAATACAACAATGCACAACGGCTCGCTGACCGCCAACCCCTACATTGCCTGGTCGGATTTCAACCTTACGGACATCGAGAACGGCATCATACCCGCCTGGAACTTCACCAGCATACCCCAATTGGACGATTGGAACGTGACTTCCGGATCGCCCCGCCTCAGTTGCGCGCTCGCTGCCGATGGGACCGGAAACCTTTACTACGCCGGATACCAAAACACCGCGGAGATCTTCGATCCCGACCTGGATGTGTGGGTTTGCGACAACTTCGGCACCGGAACCTGGAATCACATCAGTTTCAACAGCAACCTGCCCACCTGGAATCCGCCCGCCACGCCAACCGGGACCGATGGCTACTTCACCAACGACCAGAACGTTCCCTACACGAACAACCAACTGGTCTGGCGGATAAACAACTCCGGGCATCTGAACGCCACCATCGACGACATGGGCAGGCTGCATATTCCCGGGCTTTGGGTCTTGCATACCATTGACGGGTCCTATTATCCCAACCTGCAGTTCGTGAAGGAAGCCGTTTGGGATCCCGGCCTCACACAGTTCGTCATCAAGGACATCTATCCGCAGGCAGACCCTGGCGACGGGGTCAATACTTCCTTTCAACCCTGGGACCTTGAAGAACCCTTTGGAACTGTGGACAGCTGGGGCGGCAACGCGGTTGAGGGCTGGTATCCCAATATGCTGCTGGATTGGCCCTTTCCGCATTGGGACGAAACCGCGCACCAGAACACCATGATGTTCGCCTACAACAACGTCAAGGTCACCCGGGCCAACTCAGCCGGGCAGATGGCGGCGGTGTGGGTCGACTCGTGGCGGGCACGGCAATGGCACGGCACCCAGGACCCTCAGTACGCGGCCTACGCGGACACTCCGGAGATCTACATCGCCTATTCCCCCAACAGCGGTTACACCTGGCGCGAGCCGATCGTGCTGAACAACGTGCAGACCCAGCAGCTGGCAGGGATCAAGCCCACCTGGGTGTTCCCCGCCGATCAGATCATTTTTGGCGGCCAGAGCTGTAATGGCGCGTGGGGTAAACTGGGCCTGCTGCTCTACGACGATTATACCTGGGGCGCGAACTCCCTGAGCCCGCCCTACCATCCCAATCCGGATGGCGGACGGATGATGTTCATGGAACTGCTGCTCAATCCACCCGTGGCAGTTGACGATCCCGGCCTGGTTCCTCCCCACAACCTGCTGCTGCAAAACTGGCCCAACCCCTTCAATCCCTCTACCACCATCGCTTTCGACCTGCCGGCAGCCACTTCCGCCACGCTCTCCATCTACGACGTCAGAGGCCGGTTGGTAAGAATCCTGCTGGAAGCCAATCTGGATGCCGGAAGGCATAGCCGCATCTGGAACGGAATCGACCAAGAGGGGAACGGAGTGGCCAGCGGGATCTATTTCTACCGCCTGAGCGTATCCGGCCACACGGAAAGCCGCAGGATGCTGCTGCTGAAATGAATATACGTAACACTGCGTTTACGCGGTCGTTCCGCTGCATTTATGCGGCAAAAGGAATGATTGGCTGGCCTCTGTAAGAAAGGAAACCTGGCAGATTAGCCATAACCGCGTAAACGCGGCGGAACGACCGCCTGAAGGCAGTGTTACGGTTACGCTGATCACTACGAATATGTGAGAAATGAGGAGACCCCATGCTGAAGAAAATCTTACTCGCTTTGATCCTTGGCCTCTGCGCCGTGACGGCCTTCGGAGTTGCCGGCGCCGTGGAATTCGCGGGCCATTGGACCGGCGCCATTTCTATCGGCGGAACCGAATTGTCCATTGAACTGGACATCTTTTCCCAGACAGAGTTGACCGCCTACCTGAGCATTCCCTCGCAGGGACTGCAATCCGGTGAGTTGGCGGTCTTGCGCTGCGATCCTCCGGAACTCGACCTCGCCTTGGAGATTACGCAGCCTCCGGCGCTCTTTTACGCCGTTCTGGGCGATGCCGGCCTCGCTGGCAAATTCTCGCAGGGCGGAGCGGAAGGCAGTTTCAGCCTGGAACGCCACGGCGAGCCTGTGCTGGTGGAAGTGGCGGAATTCGTCATTCCGGACGACGTGCGGGAAGAGGAAGTGTGGCTGGAGACCGAATCCGGCGCCATCTATGGACGCCTGATGACGCCCGTAGCGGAATCTGCCAATTCCGTCGCGCTGATCATAGCAGGCTCCGGACCCACCGACAGGGACGGCAATTCGACGCTTCTGGCAGGAAAAAACAACTCCCTGCTGATGCTGGCTTGCGGCCTGGCCCAAAACGGCATCGCCAGCCTGCGCTTCGATAAGCGGGGCGTGGGGCAAAGCGCCGAAGCCCTTGCCAGTGAGGAAGACATCGTCATCGAAGCCTATGTGGAGGACGCCCAAGCCTGGCTGCAACTGCTGCGCGGCGATCCCCGCTGGCAAAAGGCGTATGTGCTCGGCCACAGCGAAGGCGCTTTGATCGGCCTTTTGGCTTCGCTGCAGGAAGCTCCGGACGGATATGTGTCCTTGTGCGGCATGGGCAGAAACATGGCGGAGGTTTTGCGCACACAACTGGGTTTGGATGCAGGCGAAGGCATGGAAGAGGCGGAACTGATCCTGACGGAACTGGAATCAGGACGCCGCGTGGAAACCGTAAGCCCCGAACTGATGTCGATCTTCCGGCCCAGCGTGCAGAATTTCCTGATCTCCGTGCTGCGCTACAACCCACCGGAACTGCTGGCTGCCTTGGCGGTGCCGTCGCTCATCCTGCAAGGCGATACGGACCTGCAGATCAGCCTGGAGGACGCGGAACTACTGGCAGAAGCCAGCCCCATCGCCACCTTGCGCATCATACCGGGCATGAACCATGTGCTCAAACCCGCGCCCATGGATCGCGAACTGAACGTGAAGGCCTACTCCGACCCCTTGCTGCCCCTTGCTGATGGACTGCTCAGCGCGCTGCTGGAGTTCTTCCAGGCCAATTGATTGTACAGCATGCACTAGGGAAGGATTTCCTCGCCTCCGCCAATGAAGTCCGCCTCTCTCTATTGATCAGAGTTCCGCGCTCAGTTTCAGGAAAAAGTTCCGGCCAGCTCCGGGAAAGCCGTATTCGGTCTGGTAATTGGCGTCGAGGATGTTTTC
>CAYSAT010000021.1:0-42407 GCA_964429035.1 uncultured Candidatus Cloacimonadota bacterium
GTGGTAAGACCTGCACGATCGGTAAGCTCGATGCCCGGGGACTGCAAAACGACTGTATCTATGGCAATCACATCCTGGATGGAGTGGTAACGGGAAATAAGATAGCCAATGGAGCTGTTGCCCTGAATCATCTGGATAATAGCGTCAGGCTGCCACTCTCCAAGCTTCTATATGAACTGCATAATCAGGATACAGGGTTAGGAGATACCACCCAAGCATCACCTGCAAATTGCCATGATGATAAATACATCAGTCACAAGCTGGATAAGGAATACGAGGTCATACCCCACATCATCCTGACCAACCAGTGCAACTGCTTCATCTACATATTCGATATCAAACAGGAAGGCACCCAGATTACCATCACCCTAGCCATCGGGAATAACTTCGATGCCGACCTCGCCAAGTACCAGTTGCTTGCCTTGCTCTACTAAACAATGCCCAAGAGAGAAACCCGGCAGAACCGGGTTAATCTGGTAGATATTGATTCGTTACTTCTTTTCGAGCCTGCAGATCAACTCTGCCATCAGGTTGATCATCTCCTTGTAATCGCTGCATTCCCAGGCATCGTCGGCTTTGATCTTGATCTCTTCCTCGGTCATCTTTTCCGATTGCAGCCAGGGTCCCCGGTATTGATTCCACCAGCTCTTATAATGGAAGTCATCTGCGAATGGGTTATCCACTACAGGATCGTCATCAGCATCATCCAATCCAGTCTTATCCATCTCAATCACCCTCATGGTTGATCCTAACTTCAATACCTCATTCTTCTCTGCCAGGGCTTCGATTGGCTGCTCAGAACCATCCTCTCTCAGCATTACGATCTGGCTGCCTGATCTTACCATCTGCTCCAGCGTTGCCTGCTCCTTGCGATTCTTGTTTTGCTTGGTCATCTTGATCTCCTTTTCGGTTACCCGACTGTTGATTTATGTGTTCTACATAGAACCCGTCGCAACCGTGGTCAAGTCCTTTCTGCACAATATTATAAGAAAACACAGAATGTTCAAAGATGCCAGATTGGAAGAGTGGAACGGCTATGGCAATCCAGATCAATAGGTTAGCGAAATCCATTTGAAAAAACGGTGAAACTCACCCCTAAAAATGAGCATCCGATCAGATTGCAGTATAAAATCGACTAACACATTCGCATGATGTAGCATAGTCTTGGCATTTGAAAAAACGATGAAACAAATCATTTGAAAAAAGCGTGATACTCCATTTGAAAAAACGGTGATACTCACTCCCACAGGATACCCCGATTTGAAAAAACGGTGACACTATTTGAAATTATGGTTGATACGTTGTAAACAGACTGATAAACAGTAATTTGCAATTTCGCTCCCGTTTCTGGCAGTCAATCAAGCCTTAATCAAGCGTTAATCAAGCGTTAATAATAGACAAGTGATTAAGGCTTGATTAAGGCTTGATTAAGGCTAAGCCACGGGAGCCAAATCGGGGATTAATCGCTAAATTGTCTATTTACAACGCATTAGTGAAAATGATTCGGCTCTCGTCCAAACCGGGTCAGTGTAGGGGTGTCCCTCGCGAAGTGTAAAGGGGTGAAAGGGGGAAGGGCTTTGCCAGCGCGGGCTCTTTATCTGCAAGTTCCAACGCTGTCATCCCGGAGAACGGGGTCCCCACGGAGAGAAGTGGCGAGCCGGGGTCCAGTCTGCTAAGCATTCATAATCAGAACCAATCCAGCCGTACTTCGCGCGAGTCAAACGAGAAAAGACTGAATCCCGGGCAACACTACGTGTTCCCGGGATGACAGCTGGCGATATCTCAATTCTTTCAGTTATTTACGGCTCACGTTCAGTTATGGCGGGCTTACCCACCATGAATGAGTCTGAGCCACAAATACCATCTGCCAGGAAACCCGCTCTGGAAAGGGATTGTGGCCTTTATAAGGAGATTGCAGCGGAAAAAAAGCGCAGATCGTTCTTGCCAGGCCTTCTCCTCCGATTATAATGTGGATATCATACGATTTAAATAGGAGTTCAAAATGAAGAATATAATAAAGATATCAATCCTGATGGTGCTGGCGATGGTCGTATTGACCGCCTGCGAAACAAGCGATAAGATTTCCGGTCTCGGATCCCCAGAGCAATTACAAAGCATTCCCCAAGTTCCCGAAAACACCCAGGTTCAATTTGTCCCCGTGCAGCAGCTCGGCAAGGCCGGCTTTCCGGTTTGGAAGAGCCGCAGCGTGGAAGCTGGCTACCTCTACATCTCCAACGATTACGAAAACCTCTACGTAACCTACAACATGTTCGATAGATGGAATCTGGCGCAAACCTCGGTCAGCATTTCCAGATCAATCGATGGAATTCCGCGTGACCCCCAAGGCATCCCGGTTCCCGATGATTTCAAGTATCAAAGCACCCTCAACCGCTGCGAGAACGTGTTCACCCAGGTCATTCCTTTGGCGGATCTGGGTCTGCGTCCCGGCGACGCATTTGTGATCGCCTCGCAGGCCAGAGTCGGCGAAAACAAGGCGCTGGGCCAGAACTCGGGCCAACTGAGCGTTTGCGTACCCGGCAAAGCCGACGCCCAATGGTGGTTCGTGGGCCAGAGCAAGATCAACGAGGACCTGAACCGTCCCGATAAGGAACAACGCCTGATCCTCGATGACATCACTTACGACAATGCCATGATGTAAATCCATACTCCAGTCAAGAGAATCCAGGGCTTGGTCAAGATCGATCTAAACTGAGCCCTGGTTTTGTTTTATCCGAATTCCGAGCGCTCCGCCCCCGCATCCGTAGAATCTGCGGGAAACGGTCTATGATATATAAAGGGATTATCTACGCCACGAGGTTGAGCATGGCGATGAAGTGGCAGGCGCTGCCTCCCAGGACGAAGAGGTGCCAGACCGAGTGGTGGTAGGGCATTTTCTTGAGCGCGTAAAAGACGATGCCCAGCGTGTAGCACATTCCGCCGGCAGCCAGCCAAAGCAAAACAGGCGGCGTGAGGCTGGCCAGCAAAGGTTTGATGGCGATCACCACGATCCATCCCATCAGGATGTAGATCGCCAGCGAGAGTTTTTTCAGCTTGCTGAGGGCAAAGATCTTGAGGTTTATCCCGATGATCGCCAGGCCCCAGATCAGGCCAAACAGGGTCCAGCCCCAGGGGCCACGCATCACGCCAATGGTTACGGGCGTATAGGTTCCGGCGATGAGCAAGAAGATCGTAGAGTGGTCGAGGATGCGGAAAAACCGCTTGGCTTGCGGGTAGGGAATCGCGTGATAGAGGGTGGAGGCTAGATAAAGGGCGATCATGCTGGCGCCGTAGATGCTGAAGGAGACTACTTTCCAGGCGTCGCTTTGCCTTGCCGCGAAGACCACCAGGATCACCAATGCGGCGATGCTGAGTCCGACTCCAGTGCCGTGGGTGATGCTGTTGGCGATCTCTTCGCCCAAACTCTGCGGAGCGCTCAGCGGCACCCGGTCCAGCCAGCGGCTTTTCGCCGGGTCCGGTCTTGTGGGCTTAGTGGCCATGATCAGTGAGCAGCGGACGGTAGAGCGCGATGATGCGTTGTTCCAAATGCGGCGGCACCAGTCCGGAGATGGATTCTCCAGCCTTGATCTTTTCCCTCACCAGAGTCGAAGATATGGGACAGGGCTCCATTTTCAGGGTGCGGCGCTTGAGGCGGACCAGAAGATGATCGTGCGCTGAGTAGCCAGGCCGGGGTACGATCAGAAAGTGGACGTAGACGCGAAGCCATTGGAAATCGTGCCACTGGCGCAGCTTGGCCAGGTTGTCCGAACCGAGCACCCAGTAGAACTTCCGATCGGGATACTTGTTGAACAGGCGCGCCAGCAGTTCGGAGGTGTATCCGCTGCCGGAAGCATCGTCGTCCCACACTTCCATGCCTGGTTCCAGGGCGTCTTTAACCAGCTCATAACGCTGGGGGAAATCGAGCAGCACTTGGTCCCGTTTGAAGTTGTGGCGGGCGTTGGGAAGGAACACCACGCTGTCGACGAGGCCGGATTTCAGGATTTCCCTGGCCAGATGCAGATGACCGGAGTGGATGGGGTCAAAACTGCCTCCCAGCAAGGCTTGCTTGATCATTTGAAGAGCTTGGAGAGTTTCTTGCTTTCCTTGGAACCGGGGTACTTGCTGAGCAGCGCAGCGTAGGCAGCGCGGGCTTGTTCGCCAAGCTCTTGTTTGTGCAGCAGCAGAGAGGAATAGTAGAGGGACTGGCGGTCCAGGCTGTCGGTGTTGCCCAGCTCGGTGATCTCGTTGAAATACATCAGGGCGGCGCTGTAGTCCTTCATCTTGTAATAGATGTAGCCGTTGAGGTATTTCTTTTCCAGAAGTTTGTACTGGGCCTGGCGGATGTAATCCAGAGCCTCGCTGTATCTGGGATCGTTGGGATACTTTTCGATGAACTTCTTGAAGGCGTCGATGGCGTGCTGGGTTTCCGTCTGGTCATACTGGGCGGGCAGTGATTCCTCAAACAGGCACAGCGCCGTGCGGAAATAGGCTGTGTTGAGGTCCGGGTGCGTGCTGTAGGTGCTGATGAATTCCTGATAGGCGATGCGGGCCTCGCTGAACTTGTTGATGCGGAAATAGCAGTCCGCCTGGCGTAAGAGCGCGTAGGGCGAGGAAGCGGAGACACGCTCGAAATACACCTCGCCATAAAGTTCCGCTGCGCGCGCATATTTCCTGGCGGCATAAAGTTCATCGGCCTTGGCCAGTTTTTCGTCGGTGCTGAGGAAGGTCTGGGTGGTGGTGCAAGCGCCAAGCAGCAGCAGAGCCGCGATCGCGGTCAGTACGAGGATTCTCATGCGGGGTCCTTTGTCATTCGGTGGTCCAGAGCAGATAGATGATCGAAGCCAGAACCGTGGATGCCAGCACCGGCTCGAACCATTTGATGCTGGTGAGGGCGGGTCCTTCGGTTTTGCGGCTTTGATCCACGAAACCGAGGCTGTCGATGCGTGTGAGTTGGTAGCGGGGCAGGGCGATTTGCCTGACCTGGAAATTGTAGAGGGGAAAGCGCTCGCTGCTGTAAGAGAGGAAGCTCTTGCGCTCGATGGTCGTTCCGCCCAGTTCCATGGTCACCTGTACCAAATTGGCCCCTTTCAGGGCATAGTAATCCAGGCGGGGCACAGACAGCGAATCGGCGGCTTCGCCGGCAGCATCGCTTTCCAAACCGGGCAGAGTTTCCCGCAGGTCAGCTCCCAGGTTCAGAAGTTGCTGGCGGATCCGGAAATCCAGGTCGGACGTGAGGTCGCCGGCCTGGATCTCCAGAAACAGGGGCTGGGAGATGTCCAGCAGTTCCACGATCCGGGAACTGATGAGTTCCGGATCAGCGGCCGGAAAGGTTTCAGCGCCAAGGCTGAGGGCCGTCAGGAACAGAATGAGAGCCAGAATCCTGGGCATTGTTTACCTAGCCGCGCTTACAATCTCACCATGTGCTTGCCAAACCATTATTGGCAGGTCAGAAAGGCCTTGTAGCCGGCGTAGGTGGAATACAGGTCGGCCTTGCTGCAAAGTTCGTAGAGGGAGTGCATGCCCATCAATCCGGTACCGCAATCGATCACTTCGGCGCCCAGATTGGCCATGATGTAGGCGATGGTTCCGCCGCCGCCTTCGTCCACTTTGCCCAGTTCGCCCATTTGCCAGAAGACTTTGTGGGCGTCGAAGATACGGATGACTTTGGCGGTGAATTCCGCGTTGGCGTCGTTGCAGCCGGATTTTCCGCCGCTGCCGGTGAATTTGGAGATGCCGATGCCGTGGTTGAACAGCACGGCGTTCTGGCGTTCGTGGACGCCGGGATAGTTGGGATCGACCGCCGCGGTGACGTCTCCGGAGAGGATCTGGGAGTTGATGAAGGTCTTGCGCAGATTGGCGCTGCCGTCGGATTCGCCGTTATGGCGCAGCAGCGAGGCCACGAAATCCTGGATGAACACGGAATGCGCGCCGGTGTTGCCCTGGCTGCCAACTTCTTCCTTGTCGGAGAAATAAACCACCATGGTGCGCTTGGGTTTGGCGTCCAGGTTGTCCAGCAGGGCCTTGATGGCGGTGTAGGCGCAGATGCGGTCGTCCTGGCCGTAGCCCACCACCATGGAGGAATCCATGCCAGAATGGCGGGCTGGGGTGGCGGGAACGAGTTCCAGTTCGGCGGAAATGAAGTCCTGTTCGCGGATGCCGTACTTCTGTTTCAGGATCTTGAGGGCATAGGCCTTGAGGGCTTCCTTTTCTTCGCTGCCGGGCTCTATCATGCCGGAAAAGATGAGGTTCATGTTCGCCGCGCTTACTGCGTCCGCCAGGTTTTTGGTATATTGTTCCTTGCGAGCCAGATGGGGCAGCAGGTCCGGAATGATGAACACGGGTTCGCCATCCTTCTCGCCGACGCTCACATTCACCGTCTTGCCGTCGCTTTTCACGATGAAGCCATGCAAGGCCAGGGGCGTGGACACCCACTGGTACTTCTTGATCCCGCCGTAGTAATGGGTGCGCATGCAGGCGGTGCCGCTGGCGGAATCTTCATACAAGGGGTTTTGCTTGAGGTCGACCCGCGGCGCGTCGATATGGGCGGCCACCATGTTGATCCCGGCGCTTACCGGTTCCGAACCGAGCACGGCCATGGCGATGGTCTTGTTGCGGAAGATGGAATAGACGCGTTTGTTGGCCTTGGCTGAGGGCAGGGCATGAAACTTCTGGGAAAGCAGCAGTTCTTCGGTCCAGGCGATGGTTTCGCGCACGGTTTTGGCTTGGTTCAGGAATTCCAGGTAGGGCTTGGCGAAGGCTAACGCCTGTTTGATCTCGGCTGCCGGGGCATCCTTCCAAAAGTTCTTGCGCTCGTAGAGCAGTTCGTTCTTCTTTTTCTTGGTTTCTTTGTCGTTCATTCGATCTCCCAATATATCGGTTTTAAAATGTCAGATTATGGCCAGGATCTTCAATTGGCGTTCGCCCATCGGGGCTTTCACCACAGTGGTATCGCCTGGCTGTTTGCCCAACAGGGCATTGCCGATCGGCGAAAGCACCGACACGGGCTGGATGCCTTCGGTATCGTAAAAGTTGAGCTCATCGACGCCCACGACCTGGTAGCGGATTTCCTCGCCGGATTCCAGATCGCAGGTGTGGCAGATGGAGCCGAAGCGGATCTTATCCTTGGGAAACACGCTGATATCCACCACTTTTAGATGGGCGGCGCGGCGCCTTAAGTGGTCGATCTCGGTGTCGATCTGGCGCTGCTTTTCCCGCGCGGATTTATACTCCGCGTTCTCGCTCAGATCGCCAAATTCCCTGGCGACCATGATGGCGCGGATCACTTCCGGACGCTCTTCCGCCATCAGGTACTGGATGCGGCGCTGGATCTTTTCCATGCCCGACTGGGTGATAAACAGGCTCAGATCCATGCTCAGGGTTTCTTTTTCTGCAGCACACGCTGTGCTGCGAGTGCCGCTTTTTTCAGCCTGGCGTTGCCGCTTTTGGTCCACAATTCCACCAGACCGGCGATCTCCTGGTGGTAGAAAGTGATGGAGGCGCAAAGGATTTCCGCGCTTTGGGGGTCGCGGCTGTGCAGATGCTGGCGCCAGACGTCCAGATAGAGGTTTTCGTCCAGTTTGGAAACGGACTTGAGCAGTGTAACGTGATTGGCAGCCATCTCACCCAGAGGTTTCAGCCACTGGTTCACGAAGTGCTGCACCACCTGGGCGCTGAGCTCGGGATTCTTCTTCATGAGTTTGACCAGCAGGTTCACGGCCTGTTTGCGCACCAGTTCCCTGGGGGAGTGCGACCAGCCATAAACCACGCCCAGATACTTATCGGGCTGTTTGCGCAGCAGAGGCAGCAGCACCTTTTCCAGCAAGGACGCCAGATCCTGTTCCGTGGCGGAATTGACCGCGGAGTCAATCAGGGGAAGGTAGGTCGCGGGCTTTTTCCCGGCGATCTTGCTCATGATGGCGATGAACGCGGTTTTGCCGTTTTCGCCTTTCTTGTCCCAAAGATGCTTGAAGAAGGGCAGGTATTTTTCGTGGTTCTTGCCCAGTTGATGGATGATGTTATTCGCAACGTGGACAATCACTTCGGGAGGGATCTTGCCGTTGACGCGTTCCGGATAGGCGATGAAAATGATCTCAAAATCATAGTCGTTGTGGGGTAACTTGTGGGCCAGGTAATCCGCGGTATCCTTATTCAGCCTATCTTTCCAGTCTATGGTCAACATCTTGGCTCCTTTTGCGTCGATATTCTCTCAGTAGGCCAAGCACTTAAATACCGGGAAAACTGTCAAGGGAAATCTGGAACTGGTGTGGTGTTCTGTCAAGTTGGCCGGAAGTCCACGAATTACCCGAATTAGCACGGATTGAAGGGACCTAGGTCTATGGCGATAACGCAGATTCCGCTTGACACATTTTGTGCGGTCTTGGTAAGTTGCGGCGGACATGCCAAAGCAGTACCAGATACCGAATGGCGGCGCCAGGGATTGCTTCAGAGCGGTTAACTCAGCGCCAGTCCAGACGGCAAATCGAGATTAGGAGGTAAGCGATGGAACACTCCAGCCCCTTTCCCAGAGGTCCGCAGGCAGCCCCGGAAACCTTTACCAACAAGGTTTGGTTCAACCTGCTGGTCCCGGATGAAGACCATGTCTTCGACACCCATGTGTACAACGTTGATTTCGAGCCCGCCGCCAGAACGCACTGGCATTCCCATCCAGGCGGCCAGATTCTTTTGGCGACCAGCGGAACCGGATATTTTCAGGCCAAAGGGCAGCCAGCCCGGAAACTAGTTCCCGGCGACGTGGTAACCATTCCTCCGCATACGGTGCACTGGCACGGAGCCGCTCCGGATAGCAGTTTCGCCCATATCGGCATTGGCACGCAAGAGCGCCTGGGACCCATCTTGTGGCTGGACCCGGTAACCGCTACGGAGTACGCGGAAGCGACTGCCAGATAGGTGAACGGGTTAACGGGTGAACGGGTTAACGGGTGAATGGGTTAATGAGGTAATGAGTTAGTCTTGGAAGGGTGGAAGGGTGAAACACCGGTCCGCATTGTACCGGCGCTCGCCGAAGCGCCGTTTACGATGGCGGAGCGTTGTCCTTCTGTGCATCAATAGCTAAACAGGTCCCGGATCTCCTGCCGGCTAAGGCTCGAGAGCACATTCTGGGAGTCGGCCACCACCTCGTCGAACAGCTGGAGCTTGTGCTGCTGCAGGTTCATGATCTTTTCTTCCACCGTGCCTTTGGCGATGAGGCGGAACACCTGTACTTTCCTGGTTTGGCCGATGCGGTGGGTGCGGTCGATGGCCTGGTTTTCCACCATGGGATTCCACCAGGGGTCATAGAGGATCACCGTATCCGCCGAAGTCAGGTTCAATCCGGTTCCGCCGGTTTTCAGGCTGATCAGGAACAGCTTCAGTTCCGGATCCGTCTCGAAGCGCTGGACCTCTTCCATGCGGTTTTTGCTGCGGCCGTCCATGTAGGCGTATTGCAGGCCCAGGCTGTCGAACACCTTGCGGATGATCTTCAGCATCTGCACGAACTGCGAAAAGACCAGGATCTTGTGTCCGCTGCCAATGGCGTCCTGCACCAATTCCACCAGTTGTTCCAGTTTGGAGGAGGCTTCGGCTTCGGGCAGAATGTCCGGATTGGCGAGGTGGGGATGGTTGCAAACCTGGCGCAGTTTGGTGAGCGCGGCCAGGATGTGCACGAAATTGAAATTCGCTGCTTCCGGAGTGTTGAGAAGCTTCTTCTGCACCATGTCGATGATCTGGAGGTAGAGTTTTTCCTGCACGGGATGCATTTTGCACCAGGAGATCTGTTCCTGTTTGTCGGGCAGTTCCAAGAGCACTTCCCTTTTGATCCGGCGCAGCAAGAAGGGTGCCACGGCCCGTTTCAGCTTGGCCGGCCCGGTTTCCGGATCTTCCAAAAACTCTTGTTTGAAGCGTTTCAGCGTGCCCAGGTAGCCAGGCATCAGGAAATCGTAGATCGACCACAGCTCGTTCAGGTTGTTTTCCACGGGGGTTCCGGTGAGCGCCAACCTGTATTGGCAGGGGATCTTCTTTATGGCGTAGGTGCGTTTCGCGCTCACGTTTTTGATGCTCTGCGCCTCGTCCAGGATGATCCACTCGAAGTCTTTCTCCTTCAGCGCCGCGATGTCGTTGAGCACCACCGTGTAGGATATGATGAAGAGTTTCACGTTCGGATTGCCAAGCAAGGCGGGGCGGCTTTCTTTGTCGCCTTCCACGATCAGATAGGGGATGTTGGTGTGGAATTTCTCGATCTCGGCAGCCCAGTTGTAGAGCAGGGTTTTAGGGCAGACCACCAGGTTTTGCCTGCCAGGCGGCGTTCCGGCTATCACTGCCAGAGCCTGGATCGTTTTTCCCAAACCCATTTCGTCGGCGAGGATACCGCCCAGCCGATAGTGCTGCAGCATTTTGAGCCAGGCGTAGCCCGCTTTCTGATAACCCCGCATCACGGTTTGCAGATAGGCGGGCAGGGTTTCGCCGCGTTCCAGATGCCCGCGGATGAGGTCCGCGGAAAGATTTTGCAGCCATTCGTCGCCCAGCAGGCGGAACGCCGGGTTTTCCTGCATGTAGCGCTGGTAATAGGGCAGGTTGATCAGCTGGGCGCGGTACACGCTGTCCGCGATCCGTTCGCTGCGTTGGAGCAGGCGTTCGGATTCCCGGAACACTTCTGGATTGGAAATATGCAAAATCCGCCCGTCCTGCGTGTGCAAAAAGTCCTCGCGGGAGCGGAAAAAGCGGGCTAGTTCCTCGTGCGTGAAGCTGAAATCCCGAGTCCGGTAAACGATCTCGTAGCTGAACCAATCGATCTCATCGCTGCGCCTGGCGCGGATCTCCACTTGCAGCGATACTTTCTGGATGAACTGGCCCCTTAGCTCCGGCGCGATCTCGATCTCCCACACCGGATCCTCGATCTCAAACAAACTTCGGCGCAGGCGCTCCTGCACTTCTTCGCCTTCGAACACCAGCTGCGAATACTGCTCCAGCCGGCTCAGATCCGCTTCCGGAAACCTTTTCAGCAGGCTGTCCACCTGCCCGAACAACTGCGAGGAAAGATAAAACCAGGCGTTGCCGCTCCGTCCGTCGCACACGTAATCGCTGCGGACCAATGGGGCGCGGAAACGCACCACGGAGAGCGGAATGTTCAGGTTGGCGCCTTCATCGGAGGGCAACGGAGAAGGGAAGCCGAGCTTGCCGTCGAGCAGGTATTTATCGTCCATTTTTTCCACGCGGAGCATGATCCGGGGCTCGGTTGAAACTATCTGGGGCAGTTCGATGGCGGGGTCGAAATCCAGGTAGATGCCCTGTTTGTGCAGTTCCCGGTGCACGATCGTGCGGTAATAGATGAGGTCCTTGGCGCTGATCAGCAGATCTTGCGCAAAGAGCTTGCGCAAGGTCTCGTTGCCCAGGGGCAGAAAGGCCTGGCAGACCTCGTTGCGGAAAAAGAGCCAGGTAGGGAAGCCGGGATAGACCGCCGAGAGTTCCTCCACGATCACCGGCTGCACACGGAAGTTGGCCTTGCCGGCGGGTTCCACGCGCAAACTGAGGGGATAGGGCGCGGGATTGAATTTCAGGGTGTCGCCGGTTTCGCGGACCAGCAGTTTCACTTGCAGGTTTTGCAGCAAGCCCAAAGCCGCGGCGAAGTCCTTCTTATAGAGCGAATAGAACCTGCCTTTGGCGCTGTAAGCCGCTTTGGCGGAATTGAGGAACTTGAAAAAAGCCAGCTCGAAATCCGAGAGAACTTCCCCACCCGTCCGGTATTCCAGCATCTGCCTCGAAGAAAGGCCCTCGATCTCCGCTCCGTCCAGCACTTTCAACAGCAGGGGGATGTCCAGGGCTGCGTATTTGCCGTGGTAAAAGCGGATCTTGTTGGTTTCCGGCGCGTAGATGCCCTCGATCTCGATCGCGGCATTGGCGTGCGCTTCCTGCCAGAATTCGCTTCCGCGGAGCGAAGTGCCGGCGCAGGTTTCCACCATCGGCAGGTCGAAGATGTCCGTGCGCAGATGGTAATAGGAGTAGCGAAGAACGCTCAGGTAGTGCCGGCAGTTTTCTTCGCCCCGGCAGACCTGGCAGCGGTGGCTGACTATGGTTTGCGTGGCGGGGTCGTAAACGATGTCCACCTGCGGCGCGAAAAATTCGCGCTTGGCCGGAATGGCAAAGAAATGAAGGTGGAAGCAGCCGGCTTCGTCGATGGATTTCCAGTGCTGCAGGTCTCCCTTGTCCAGACCAATCACCGCCTGGTTAAAGTACCAGGAAGCGGACTTTTCATGATAATCCTTGCTGAAAAGGCGCGCCATGTTTCCTCTCGTAGCGTTAATCAGTCCATTGGCAGGAAGAAAGGGATTTCTGTCAACTTATTTCCTGTTTATTTTGTTTTTCCATCAGCTCATCCGTAGTTTTTTGCCTGCGTGGCCAATCGCGCCTTCGCGGGCTCCCGCTGTTCCGCTGCGTGCATGTTTCAAAGCTTGGTTCCGGGTTTTGCTTTGCTTCTTCGTGTGGGAACAAACCGCGCGAACGCAGTGGACCGAGCGCGTGAGCGCAGCGTTTCGGCGGATCGCACGACTATCATCCATCTTAATGCCTGTCGCGCAATGCATTAAGCATCTCACTCCGGCGTCACGGCGTCAATCACTTCTTAATCAAGCGTTAATCAAGCGTTAATAATAGACAAGTGATTAAGGCTTGATTAAGGCTTGATTAACGCTTATCCCCCAGATCGTCTCGTTTCGGGAAGGGGATGCCCAGAGGCCTTTTTCGCCAGCGGGAGCACGCGCAACTCTTGCTCTGGTCAGGGGCCATCATCTTGTTTATATTCTCTGGATAGGAGAGAACAATGACTGATCTGGAACAACAGATATCTTTGCTGGAACAGGAGATCATCCGCAAAAAAGAGGAGCTGTACAAGCTCAAACAGAGTGTGGAACGCTTTGCCATGCCGGATTACAAGCTTACGAACCGCGACGGCACTTCCGTGCATCTTTCCGAGCTATTCGGCGCTCAGGACGAGATGATCCTGGTGCACAACATGGGCAAATCCTGCCCCTATTGCACGCTGTGGGCCGATGGCTTCATCGGGGTGAAAAAACACCTGGAAGACCGGGCCGCCTTTGTGGTATCCACTCCGGACGACTTTGCCGAAATGGACGCTTTCGCCAGATCCCGGGGCTGGGAATTCACCCTGGTTTCCACCAAAGGCAGCACGCTCAAGCCAGACCTGGGTTTCCAGCTGGCGGACGGTTCCTATTATCCAGGCGTTTCGAGCCTGATCAAGGATGAGGACGGCAAGATCTGGCACGTCGCCAAGGCCTACTTCGGTCCCGGCGACGATTTTTGCGCCGTGTGGTATCTCTTTGAGCTGCTTGCCAAACAGGATCCGGACTGGGAGCCGAAATTCCAGTATTGAATACCCTCGATCCTGAATACGAGAGATGTCCCTGAAAACTGATTACCGCGCAAACGCGGCGGAACAACCGCCCAACCACCCCACCGCCCAACAAGTTGTGCGTCGGGGACCCCGGTGAACGCAGTGTTCCGTATGAAAAGTTTTACAAAGCATAGAGGAGAAACGCGAGATGCCTGAACTTCCGGAAGTACAGACCGTTTTGAGGGAAGTGGTAAAAGAACTGCAAGACGCGCGGATAATGGGTTTGGAATGCCTGTATCCGGGCACGGTGATCGTGGATCCGGAGCTGCGCGGCACAGCCTGGCCCGCCACTCTCACCGGCTACGAACGGCGCGGCAAATACATGCTGCTGCATCTGAGCCGGGGTAACAGCTTGATAGTCCATCTGCGCATGACCGGAAAGCTGGTCAGCACCCGGATCAAGGACGAAGCTTCGTGCCACGAACGGGCTTGCATCCTGCTGGAGGGAGGGCACAAACTGCGCTTTGTGGATATCCGCACCTTTGGCAAGATCACCCTTTGCCGCACGGAAAACATCCCGCGCTTCATGCCCAATCTGGGCGTGGAACCCCTCGGCGGCGATTTCACGCCCGCGTATTTGAAACAGCTGTTCGGCAAGCGGAAGACGCCCATCAAGAACGCCCTGATGGACCAAACCCTGATCGCCGGACTGGGCAATATCTACGCCAACGAGATCCTCTACCGCAGCAGGATCGCGCCCCAAACTCCGGCGGGATCGCTTTCCCTGCCCAAACTGAAACGTTTGGAGGAACAAACCCGGGCTGTGCTCAGCGAAGCGATCGCCATGAACGGCACCTCGATCTCCGATTTCAGGCGCGTGGACGATAAAAGCGGGGAGTTTCAGAACTTCCTGCAGGTCTATCAGAAGGAAAAATGCCCGCGGGGCCATTCGGTGCAAAAGATCAGGCAGGGCGGACGCAGCACCTTTTTTTGCCCGGTTTGCCAAAAATGAAAATTCGGGTTGCCATGCTGGCGCAAGAGCGTATACTATATTTGTAGGAATTAAACTTGTAAATACCAATCAGTCCGCAGGGAGAAAACGATGAAAGCATATAAACTAAGAGACAATATCTGGTGGGTGGGCGCCATCGACTGGGATCTGCGCAATTTCCACGGCTACCTCACGCAGCGCGGCTCCACCTACAACGCGTATCTGATCATCGACGAAAAGATCACCTTGATCGACAACGTCAAATATTATCTCTGGGACGAGATGCTGTCCCGGATCAGCAGCGTGATCGACCCCGCCAGGATTGACTTGATCGTGCAAAATCACGTGGAGATGGACCATTCCAGCAGTTTTCCGATGCTGATGCAAGCGGCGCCCAACGCGCAGATACATACCAACGCCAACGGCATCAAGGGCCTGAAAGCGCATTACAAGCAGGAATGGAACTTCAAGGAGCTAAAAAGCGGGGATAGCATCAACATCGGCAAGCGGGATTTGGCCTTTCTCACCACACCGATGGTGCATTGGCCGGATAACCAGTTCACCTACTGCCCTTCCGAAAAGATCCTCTTTTCGAACGACGGATTTGGGCAGCACATCGCGTCCAGCGAACGCCTGGCCAGCGAATTGCCGCTCAACCTGGTGCTGGAGGAAGCCAAGAAATACTACGCCAACATCGTTTTGCCCTATTCCCAGCAGGTGCGCAAGGTGCTGGAAGCTGCGGCTCCACTGGAAATCGAGATGATCGCGCCCAGCCATGGCCTGATCTGGACCTCCGAGAACATACCCCAGATCATGGAAGCGTACAAGGCCTGGTCACACAACGCGGCAGATCCGCAGCAAGCCCTGGTGATCTACGACACGATGTGGAAATCCACCCAGAAGATGGCCTTCGCGATCGCGCAGGGCTTTGAGAACAAGGGCATCCGCGTAAAGATGCTTAACCTGCAGACCAACCACATCTCGGATATCATGACCGACGTGATGGACGCCAAATACATCGCCGTGGGTTCGCCCACGCTGAATAGCTCGATTTTGCCCACTGTGGCGGCATTCCTCTATTATCTGAAGGGGCTTTCGCCCAAAAACCGGGTGGGCCTGGCTTTCGGTTCCTATGGTTGGGGCGGGCAGAGCGTTCCGATCCTGCACAAACTGCTCGGCGACCCATCCGAATGCGGATTCGAAATGCTGGAACCAATCAAGGCCCAATACATACCGGACGCGGAAACTCTGGCCGGCATCACGCAAAACATTGAACGACAAATACAATAGAAAATCAAGGAGAACCCTCATATGATCAGCAAAACACTGGAAAAAGCGATCAACCTGCAGATCAACAAAGAACTCTACTCGGAATACCTCTACGTGGCGATGCAAGCCTGGTTCGCCAATCAAAACCTGGACGGCTTCGCCAACTGGATGATGGTGCAGGGCAAGGAAGAACACGACCACGCCATGAAGTTCTACAACTACGTAATCGAACGCGGCGGCAGCGTGGAACTGCTGGCGATCGAGAAACCGCCGAAAACCTTCACCAAACCGCTGAAGGCCTTCCAAATGGCGCTGGAGCACGAACAATTCATCACCAAGAGCATCAACCAACTGATGGATCTGGCGATCAAGGAAAGCGACCACGCCGCCAAAAGCTTCCTGCAGTGGTATGTGGACGAACAGGTGGAGGAAGAAGCCAACGCCGACAAGATCGTGCACAAACTGGTAATGATCAAGGACAACCCGCAAGGATTGTACATGCTGGATAACGAGCTGGCGCAGAGGGCTTATACGCCCCTGGCCACCGCTTCGACATAAAAAAACATAGAGACAATCGGGCGCAGGGAACGCCGCATCCGGCCTCTCTGCGCCTGTTTTTTTACCGGAGGGATGACGGGTTTTTGTTGACAATTAAGCCCACAGCCCAAACTTGTTTCATGCAAAAGGATGCGAAACTGATTCTGGGCGGAGGAGCGGCTTTTGGATTGGCGCATATCGGCGTTATGGAAGCCTTGCTCTCGGAATTCCGGATAGTGGGGATAGTCGGCACCTCCATGGGTGCCATCGTGGGCGGTTTATTCGCTTTGGGCAAGACTCCGCGGGAGATCCTGGAAATCGCGCTGGAAAGCGGTTCGGCGGCTGTCTTCAATCCCGGCTGGATCCCGCTCAAACCTCAAAAAATTCCGCTGGACCTGCTTAGCGGCCTGCATAACAAGAAAAAGATCATGGATCTGATCGGCAACATGACCGCCGGAGCCAGGATCGAGGACCTTCCCATCCCATTCGTGAGCGTAGCCTACGACCTCAACCAGCGCAAGACCATCCTGATCGACAAGGGTTCCCTGGCCAGTGCGATGCGGGCTTCATCCTCGCTGCCCCTGCTTTTTGCGCCCTACGCAATGGGCAAGTATTTGTTTGTGGACGGCGGGGTCGAACATCCCTTGCCTCTGGCTTTTGGGGACAGCGTTCCCGGCGCTTACACGATCGCGGTCCACGTGTTGCCGCCGGTTTCCACGGAGGCGGAAACGATCGAACTGGACAGCGAGGGACCCAGCCCCAGCCTGCCTTCGCACCAGGTGGTGATCCAATCCATCTTGCAGAATCAGGGTTTTGTGGCAATTCAAGAGCTGCTGCAGAATCCACCAGACCTGTTCATCGACGCCCATGATTCCAGTAAACAGATCCTGGATATCTTCGACGCGCAGGCCTTCTTCGATTTTGGCTTGGCGGCAGCGAACGAGAGTTTGCAAAGGCGCTCCGAACCAAGTTTCATGGAGCAGTTGGTATCCAGGTACCAGGATGTGCTGGCGCGTTTGATGAAGCGGAAACACTGACAGAGGAACGATGATCCGACCAAGCCGCTTGCTCCTGGTCCTGTTCGCGCTGCACACAGCGGTTCGTCTGGCGGCTGGGGATGCCCGGATAACCGTTCAAAACAGGTTTACGGCGCAAGGAACGCTGCTTGTGGGCGCCAGATTGACCGACGCAAGCGCCAGCCTGGGCTGGAAACCGGAGTTGTTTGGCGAATTCGAGCCCTTTGCGGATTGTCGGCTTTCCGGCGATGTGAGCATGGACAACAGGCTGGAACTGGTTTTCGAGGGCGGGGATCCGGATCAGGATATCGATTTGAGCCTGTACAGGGCGTGGCTCGCGGCGTCCTGGAAACAGACTGAGCTCAAAGCCGGACTGCAGCATATCCGCATGGGCGTGGCCCAGATTTACCGGCCCCTGCAATGGTTCGACGACCTGGTTCCGGGCTCATTCCTGCAGGAATCGCAGGGCGTGCGCGCCCTCACGCTAAGCCATTTCTTCCCCAATCCGGAGTTGCGGGTCTGGGCGCTGCCTGGAACTGGCAAAACCAAAGGAAGGGAACGGATAGCCACCCGAAAAGGGGTTTGGGAATTGGGCGGCAGGGCTGGATTGATCAATGCCGGGGGCGAAACGGGCATCAGTTTCCTGCACCGGATTCTGCAGAACGATCAGGATCCCGATAACCAGGTGCGGGAATTCCGGTTCGGTTTAGACCAGCGTTTGGATGGATTCATGGGCTGCTGGCTGGAAGCGGATTTCAACTATCTTTCCCACGAGATTGGCGTTTACGAGGGCGGCGGTTTCGTTCCGGAACCGCGTTACTACGGTTCCGCGACCATTGGCGGTGATTACACTTTCGCGATCGGCAACGGGTTATACATACTGGGCGAGGGAAACTATGAGTGGGGCAGGGCTGCGCAAAGCCGGAACGAGAGTTGCTGGAGCGGCGCCGTGCTGCTCAATTATCCGCTGGGTTTGTTAGACGGGCTGCAATGGCTGGGCGCCTACCAGCAAGAGGACAAACGGCTCAGCGGTATGCTGTCCTGGCGCCGGACCTATGATAAACTCAGTTGGGACCTTTCCCTGGGTTTCACCCAATCCGATTATGAGGGCTCCGGTAAGAAAACCGGCCTGGCAAGCCTGACCATCAACTATGACATTTGAAGGAGATATGGAAGAAAACATCGTAAAGATCACCGATATGAGCAAGGCCTTTCCCACCGGAGAAGGCGAATTCCTGGCGCTCAAAAACATCAACCTGCACTTCGGCAAGGGCGAATTCGCCGGCATCGTAGGACCCTCAGGAAGCGGCAAGACCACCCTGCTCAATGTGATCGGATCCCTGGATACGCCTACGTCCGGAGAAGTGGAAGTGCTGGGCCAGAAGGTCAGCCAGCTCAGCCAGAAAGGATCCAGCGAACTGCGCAGCCGGCATCTGGGCTTCATTTTCCAGACCTACAACCTGCTCCCGGTCTATAATGTGTATGAAAACGTGGAGTTCCCCCTGCTGCTGTTGAAAATGAACGCGGAACAGAGGAACCAGGCGGTTTTGGACGCCCTGGAATGGGTAGGCCTCACCGATAAGATCAAGAGCCGGCCGTCCCAACTTTCCGGAGGCCAGTGCCAAAGGGTGGCGATCGCCCGGGCCATGGTCAAAAAACCCACGCTGGTGCTGGCGGACGAACCCACTGCCAATCTGGACACGGAAAACTCCCTGCATATCCTGGATACGATGCGGAACATCAACTCCAGGCTGGGAACTTCCTTCATCTTCGCCACGCATGACCAGAAGGTGATCAATTACATGCTCCGGGTGATCAAACTAATCGATGGCGAGGTAAAGGGCGATGATACTCAAGCTGGCGCTTAGGAACATCATCGGCAACGGCTGGCGCAGCCTGATCAACGTGTTCATCATCGCGCTGGTGCTGACCGGTTTGATCTGGATGGAAGCGATGTGGTTCAGCTGGCTCAGGCTGGCCAAAACGCAGCAGCAGGAATGGGAATTCGCGGGCGGAATCCTGCGCGCCAAGTCCTACGATCCCTACGACGTTTTTTCCTGGGAACGAGCCTACGCGCCCATTCCTCTGGCGGCGCAAGCATACATCGCTGATGGCGGCATCGTGCCCGTGCTGATCTCTCCCAGCGTGATCTATCCCAGCGGCAGAATGATGAACGCCATGGTGAAGGGGATTCCCCACAGCCAGGACCTTCTGAAGTTGCCTTCGGCGGATTTGCAATCCACAGCCGGAGATCCAATCCCCGCCATCATCGGCACCGCCATGGCAAAAAGCGCCAAACTGGAAGCAGGGGACATCTTCACTCTCAGGGTCAAGGACAGCGCCGGGGCTTTCAATGCCATCGACCTGCAGATCGCCAGGGTCATGGACTGTCCGGTGCCTTCCCTGGATATTGGAACGGTGTGGATCGACCTGGCGGCTTTGCAGGAACTGAAGCAAATACCCGGAACGGCCACCACGCTGGCACTGCGTAACGCTTCGCTGAGCGCGGTTTCCTCATCCGATTTCAAGGAGATCCCCGCTCATGAGTTCTTCGCCGACCTGGACCAGATGGTGAAGACCAAAGCGAGCGGCCAGTCCTTGCTCTTTCTGATGCTGATCCTGCTGGCCATGCTGGCCGTGTTCGACACCCAAGCGCTGGCGATATTCAAGCGGCGCAAAGAGATCGGCATGCTCACTGCCCTGGGCATGACCAAGCGGCAGATTATCCGCCTGTTCACCACCGAAGGGGCTCTCTACATGGTCGGGGCGTCTGTGCTGACCGCCCTTCTGGGCTTTCCCCTGTTCTACTATTTCGCCGCCCAAGGTTTTTCCCTGCCTGCTGGCACTGAGAGTTTTGGCGTCGCTGGTTTCAACGAACCGATCAAGTTCAGGTATCCGGCGCCGCTGATCCTTGCCACGCTGATCGTGTTGTTTCTGCTGACCGTTTTGGTGAGCTGGCTGCCGGCCCGCAAGATCGCAAAAATGAGCCCTACGGCAGCTCTGAAGGGGAAATAGCATGCTGAAGTTCTTGGTCAAAGGCGTGTTCCGCGACCGCCACCGCTACTTGTTTCCCCTTCTGATAGTAAGTTCCGGCGTTTTGCTCATGGTCTTCATGCTGGCCTTGATCAATGGCTATATGGATAGTTTCATCAGGCAGAATTCAGGCTTCGAGACGGGGCATCTGAAAGTGGTCACCCGCGCCTACTCAGAATTGATAAGCCAGAAACCCTACGATTTGGGGCTGCTGGACATCCAGTCGGACCTGCAGCGCTGGAAGCAAGCCAATCCGCAGCTCGATTGGGTGGAGCGGATCCATTTCGGAGCGCTGCTGGACGTTCCCGACGCGCAAGGCCAAACCCGCGAACAAGGCGATGTGATCGGTTATGGGGTGGATCTGCTTTCCAGCGATAAAGAGCGGCAACTGATGGGCCTGGAAAAAGCCTTGGCAAACGGAAGGTTTCCTGCCCGGGCTTCCGAAATCCTGCTCAGCGACAAGGCTTTCCGGCGCTTGCGCCTCCAGCTGGGCGATCCCGTCACCCTGATCGGCTCGGATGTTTACGGTTCGCTGGCTTTCATGCGTTTCACGGTGGTCGGCACGATCAAGTTTGGAGTGGAGGCTTTGGACCGCGGCGCGGTCATTGCCGATCTGGAGGATATCCGTTCGATGCTGGACATGGAAGGCGGCGCCGGTGAAATCCTGGCTTTCTTCAAAACGGGCAAATACGATCCTGCCGCGGTGCAACAGGTCCGCGACGGCTTCAACCGGCAGTTCAGCGATCCCGAGGACGAGTTTTCGCCCCTGATGCTGGCCATGAGCGATCAAAACAACACGGGCTACCTGATGGGCATGATGCGCTATCTGCTGGGAATCTTCAGTCTGGTATTCATCTGCATCATGGGCATCGTGCTCTGGAACTCCGGCTTGATGAACGGAATCCGGCGCTACGGCGAGTTCGGGGTGCGGCTGGCAGTGGGCGAATCCAAGCGGCACATCTTTTGGACGCTGGTTCTGGAATCAATGGTGGTGGGCGTCGCCGGATCCTGCATCGGCATCATCCTGGGCGTGCTGCTCAGCTGGTATTTCAACATCAAGGGCATGGATGTGAGCGTGTTTAACCGCAATTCCACACTGATGACCGAGGACGTGGTCTACACTTACATCAGTCTACGCACGACTCTTTCAGGTTTCATCCCCGGAGTGCTGTCCACCGTTTTGGGCGCCATGCTTTCCGGGATAGCGGTCTTCAAGCGCCAGACCTCCCAACTTTTCAAGGAATTGGAAGTATGAACAAACTAGCCGCCAGCGTTCTGCTGGTTCTCTGTTTGGGGCTCGGAGCCGCAACGCCCGATGCCGCCTCGATCCTCCGGGCTGTGGATGCCAACCTCACATCCAGCAGCGCCAAAAGCTCCACCCGCATGGTGATCCACGGCAAACGCAGCAGCCGCACCGTGGGATCGGTCAACTGGTCCCAGGGTTCCCAGAAATTCTTCACCGAATACACGGCGCCGCCTCGCGAAAAAGGCACCAAGATGCTCAAGGTCGGCTCCAATCTCTGGATCTATAACCCCGGCACCGACCGCACCATCCAGATCTCCGGCAATATGCTCAAGCAATCGGTGATGGGCAGCGACCTTTCCTACGAGGACTTCATGGAAGAGGCATCCCTTGCCGACGACTATTCCTCCACGGTGGAAGGCGAAACCGTTTACGAAGGGCGCGCCTGCTGGATCCTGAACCTCACCGCCAAAAAGCCCGGCAAGGCCTATTACAAGTGCAAACTCTACGTGGATAAAACGCGCAGCGTGATCCTCTATGAGTTGCTTTATGCCAAGAGCGGCAAGCTGCTCAAATCGGTCAAATACTCTGATGTAGCCAGGATCGGAACACGCTGGTATCCGCGCTACATCCTGTTCAAGGACGAATTGAAAGACGGCAGGGGCACCGAGTATTTCGTGGATAGCATTGCCTTCGACATCAGCATTCCGCCCGGCACCTTTACCAAAGCCAGCCTGAAGAAGTGAGCAGCAACGCCCGTTCCGCCCGCTTACTCATTCTCGGAGGAGGTCCGGCAGGCCTGGCGGCTGCTATTGCGGCGGGTTCCCAGGCGCTGGTCCTGGAGCGGAACGCTGATGTAGGGCGGAAACTGCTGCTTTCCGGCAACGGCCAATGCAATTTCACCAATAGCCTGGCCCCCGAAGCATGGTTGGCGCGTTGCGGCAAATACGCGCGCTTCCTCAAGCCGGCCTACTACTGCCTGGACAACCAGGAACTGATCCGCAAACTGGACCAGGCGGGCTGTCCATCGCTCGCCAGGCCCGACGGCAAGGTTTTTCCAGCATCAATGCGGGCTGGGGACGTCCGCTCCGCCTTGCAGAAACTTGCTTTGCAGGCTGAAGCGCGGATCCTTTGCGGCGCCCGGATCGTCCGCATAACCAAGGCCGAGCGGTTCAGAGTGGAGGATGCGGAAGGCCAGCGATTTGAGGGCGATCGTCTGCTAGTGGCAGTCGGAGGTTGTTCCTATCCCCAGACCGGATCGGATGGTTCGCTGTTTCGGCTGCTGCAGGATTTGGGGCACAGCATCGTGGAGCCCGGGCCAGCCCTGGCAGCAGTTGATATCGCTGATTTCGGCATTTGGCGAGCTTGCGCCGGGGTGTCGCTCAAAGAAGTTGAGGCCACTTTTCATACGCAGGCAGGCGTATTCCGCGCTCAGGGCGATCTCCTGTGGACGCACACCGGACTGTCCGGTCCGCTGATTCTGGACAACTCATATCGCCTGGATTCCGGCGACAGGATCACCTTGCATCTGGTGCGCCGCGCGGAAAGCCGGATTCCCGAACTTCTGGGTTTGGCCCCCCGGCAGTCATTGCTCCAGGCTCTCAGAAGGTTCGCGATTCCGGAGAGTTTGCTCCGCGCCCTGCTGATTTCCGGCGGGATCGACCCCGGTTTGCGCTGCGGCGATGTGGGCAAAATCACGCGCAATGCCTGTGCGGGTTTGCTGGCGGGGCTGAACTTCACCGTTCGGAGCGTGGAATCCCTCTCAACGGCAATGGCCACGCGGGGCGGCATTCCTCTTGCTGAAGTCAGGGCTCGCGATCTGGAGTCCAAAGTGATTCCCGGCCTGCATTTCGCCGGTGAGGTCCTGGATTACAATCTTCCCACCGGTGGATTCAACATCCAGGCTGCCTGTTCGACCGGTTATCTGGCTGGCCTGGTTGCACTCCGGATTGGGCGCAAAAAAACTTGACCTCCAGCCCCAATCCTGAAAGTGGGTTTCTAACAACCAGAAGAGGGGAAACCATGAGTTCGAAGAAAGTTCCAACCAAGCCTAATTCGCTGTTCGCGGGCCTCAGCGCTGACGTCGCGGCCGATATCACCAAAGACGCGCCCCGGATCAAATTCCGCGCGGACACGAAGGTTTCGCTGCCCGAACCCAAGCAGAATTGCCTATACTTGATCGTGGCGGGCAGCGTTCGGATCAAGGACGCGGCGGGAAAGAGATCCAAAAGCCCGCAACAAAGTTCTCTCAGCCCCGGCGACTCCACCGGTGAACTGCATCTTTTCGCCCCCAAGCCGTTCCGGCCTGACTTACATGCCCTCGAGGACGGCGAACTGCTGCAGCTATCCAGAGCGGGTTTGGTCAACATTTTATACTTCCATCCAGTGGTCCTGGCCAATCTGGTCCGCCGTCTCGCGCTGCTTGAGCCGCTTCCTGAGAGGCAGTTCACTGACTTACTGGTGAACTTGCTCAAGGAGATCCGCCTGGCCGGACTTTTTTTGATTGCCGGCAAGATCGACCACGAGATAAAGTCCCCTCTCACTGTGATCACCCTCACGGCGCAATTGATCGAAGGCCTCCTTCCGGAAAGCGTCGAGTTCACCAACAGCATCCAGACCCAGGTCCATTTGCTGGAGGATTTGGTTCACGAGACCCAGAACCTGCTTGCCGACAAACCCCTTGACCTGAACATCCAAAAGGTGGATCTGGGCGACTGGCTGGCAGATATCAAAGATTCCTACGGCACTTCCCTGGAGAGCAGGAACATCAAACTCCGGGTCGAAAACAAATGCTTTCAGCCTGTTTACTTCGACGCGGGGCGCATCCGCCGCGTGGTCAGCAGCCTCCTGCGCAACTCATCCGAAGCCTTGCGTGAAGCAGGCGAGATCAGCATCGTGGCCAGTGTCGCGGCCAACTGGCTGCTAATCAGCCTCAGCGACAACGGCCCCGGCATCCCGCCCAGCATCGTCCCGCACCTGTTTGAGCCCTTTGTGAATTACGGCAAGGAAATGGGCTTGGGTTTGAGTCTGCCCATCTGCGCCAAACTCGTCAAGGAGCATTCCGGCGTCCTGGAATATCAGCCCGTGAAGCCGCATGGCAGCCGCTTCGACATCCGCCTGCCGCTGAATTCCAAATAAGGAACTGCAACTCAGCTTATATAAAGGGATCTTTTTTAAACCTAGTGAGTCCAGATCCACGATATTGCTAAACTGGTCAAAGGGGTGTAGCACCAGCCAGCGTTTGGAGTTCAAGCGGCCTTCGCCAGTTGTCCAATCACTCAATTGTTTTGGGCCGCTTGGACTTCAAACAGCGGCGTGACTGGCGCACCATGATCCATGACGAATTCAATCCACCCCGTTTTGCTTATGTTTGAAGTCCAAACCGCTTATTGGGACTGCGATAGGTAGATAATCAGGGAGGCGGTTTGAACTCCAAACTCCCTCCAGTGCTTGATTCGGATAGATTGAATTCCAGTACGTCTTTGTCCTGCTCGATTTGAAAGAGAGACTCTCAAGATCACTTTACATGGAAAATACGAGCTTGACAAAAATCTGGAGTTGGCATGATTATGAAGCCTGCATTATTTCATGGAGGAATCATGGCAAAATATCTACTCACGGCCACGTTGCTGCTCACTTGCACAGTGGGCTTCGCGCTGAGCTCCACCACGAACTCAGCTCTTTTCACCTTGGACACGGTTGAACCGGACATAACCATTATCGCACCGAACGGTGGCGAAGCCTGGTACATCGGTGACACCAACCCCATCACTTGGATAGCCCAGGACACCAACCTCACGCCCAACACCATCGGTCTTTGGTACTCGCTCAGCGGTTCGGAATTCACTCCGCTGGCAGAGAACATCGCCAACAGCGGATCCTGGCCCTGGCTGATGCCTGAAGTGCAATCCTACTCAGCGAGGGTGAAGATCGCGACTTTGGACGACTTTGGCAATCTGGGCGAAAAGGTCTCCGCGAGCTCTTTTTCCATCACTTACGTTCCACCTGCCGCACCTGCCAATGTGAATGTGGATTTCACAAACACGGTGGATGCCATCATCAGCTGGGATCCCGTCACCCAAACCATCTACGGCACCCCTATCACACCGGACGGCTATATCGTGCTCTACAACGAATCGCCCTATGAATACAATGAGCACTTCTACTACTTCCTCTGGGATGTGATCTTCGGGACCACTTTCACCCATCCTTCCGTGGCGCAATTCCGCGACCAGATGTATTACCGGGTGGTGGCCTACAAGGATTTTGAGAACCGGCTGGCCAATATCTTCGCTACCGCCAAAGCCACGCCTGATGTGAAACTCACCCTGGAGGACATCAAAACCCTTTTCCTGGCTGGTTTAGGAGGTGGGAAATGAGATCGCTGACACTCACGCTGCTGTTTGCCCTTGTCTCTATCAGTCTGTGTGCCGATCCCATTGCTGTCCAAAGCTTTGAAAACACAGCCAGCGACACCTGGGCCTATACTGCAAACCCGTCTGGATCAGTGCCCTATTTCTGGGGCCGCACTAACCAGAATCTGGGAGGAACCAGCGCGCAAAGCGGTTCCTGGTACTGGGGCAGTTGGTTGATGGAGCCGAACGAGGTTAGCCTCAGCTTTGCCAATGTAGCTATCACACCAGGCACTCAACACAGCCTCAACTTTTATTATTACAGTAAAAACCTCAACCCTGCCACGGACCAGCTCAAGGTCTGTCTGGAATACGACACAGGCACAGGGTGGAACAACTGGTACCAACTGCTCTACAACACCCAGGCCTGGTCGTTGTTTTCATTGAACATACCGATAGATGCCAGCACTGTACGGGTCAAGGTCATGGCCCAATACTCCAATCCCACCATGGATAAATACGCGCACTGGGACAACTTCAGCATCCAGGCCCAAGAGGCGGAGTTCACCGCGCCCATCATCTACAATACCTCCATTGCCCAGAGAACTGATGGCAGCAAGCTGGTGGACATCTCTTATGACCTCTTCGACGCCAACGGCGACTTCTGCGAAGTGGCGTTGAAGCTCTCTTCCGATGGGGGAACCACCTTCGGTGATATTCCCGATCCCGCCAATTTGAGCGGCGATATCGGAGAGGACATCGTTCCCGGCACAGGCAAAAGCATCGTCTGGAACGCAGGCGCTGAAGGCATCGACTTCGACGGCAGCCAGTATGTGCTACAGTTTCATGCTGATGATCCGACCAGGCCTATCCCCGAAAACTTCGTCTTTGTGCAGGGCGGTACAATCCATCCCACAACCGGCATTTACACCGGCGGTTTGACCGTTTCGTCGTTCTACATCGACAAATATGAGCTCACGAACGTCGATTGGAACGCGGTGATGGGTTCTGGTGGCGGAGATAGTTATCCCAAAATCTATGTTAACTGGTTCGGCGTTATCGAATATTGCAACAGGCGCAGTATGCAGGAAGGACTGACTCCCTGTTACAGTTATCTAACTTATGGCACCAATCCGGACAATTGGCCCTCTGGCTGGAACACCGATTCTAATAATGCAGTAAATGTCTCATGCGACTGGAACGCCATCGGCTACCGCCTTCCTTCCGAAGCGGAGTGGGAATACGCAGCCCGGGGCGGATTGCAGACGCATGGCTATACTTACAGTGGGAGCAATAACCTGAATGAGGTTGGTTGGTATGATGGCAATAGTGGCGGATCGTCCCATCTGGTGGGTCAGCTAGCAGCCAATGAACTGGGGACCTACGACATGAGCGGCAACCTCTGGGAATGGTGCTGGGACATATACAACGGTTGGGGCCGTGTGCAGCGGGGCGGTACTTTCGCCTCCTGGGCC
Organism: uncultured Candidatus Cloacimonadota bacterium; assembly: GCA_964429035.1. Taxonomy (GTDB): domain Bacteria; phylum Cloacimonadota; class Cloacimonadia; order Cloacimonadales; family Cloacimonadaceae; genus Syntrophosphaera. The sequence goes on from CAYSAT010000021.1 coordinate 27,256, forward strand.
TACGACTGCACCGTTTCGCGTCGAGTGGGCGGCATGGCCGCGGGCGACGACGGCATAGGCTTCCGTATCTGCAGGGTTTCCCCTTGATCGAGTTTGGAGTTCAAGCCGGTCATGAAGATTTCGCTTCTTTCGCCAGTTCCAAAACCGGCTTGGACTTCAAACGGTTCATTGCAAAACCCCCGCATGAAGTCCAAGGAGCCCAAGAATCTGGTGGCAATGTGCAACTTGGAAAGGCTCTTTGAACTCCATGCTAAGCGGCTCTTTGAACTCCATGCTTAAGCGGCTTTTTGAACTCCATGCCTTACTGATAATGGAACCAGCATATAGCAAAGCGAGAAAGCAAGCATGAGGATCAAATCCACCCAATTTCTGCCTGGGCATTTCTACCACATCTACAACCATGCTGCCCAAAACTCTCTGCTGTTCAGGGATGCTGAAGATTACAAGGTATGCCTGGGCTTAATAGAGAAATATCTCAATGGTTCGGATTTTTCCATGGTAGCTTTCTGCCTGATGCCTAATCATTACCATATCTTTATCCGCCAAAACGGAGAGTGCCCCATTTATCTGATCATGAACAAGGTCTGGTTTCGCTACTCGAAGTATTTCAACAAGAAATACGCCGGCAAGGGCAGCATATTTGCCGGCAAAGCCCAGCACAAATTGGTGGACAAGGATGAATATCTGTTGAGGCTTTCCGCCTATATCCATTTGAATCCGGTCAGCGCCGGGCTGGTAAACACGCCGCAGGATTGGGAGTGGTCAAACTACCAGGAATGGACTGGCCTGCGGGATAAATATCCCTGCGATCGCAGCATCTGCAAAAGCTACTACATCGATTTGAATAACTACCGGGAATTGATGGAAGAGATCGCCCATGATAAGATGATGCACAAGTATTTGCTCGATTAAGCCAGTTTGGAGTTCAAGCCGGCTATGAAGATTTCGCTTCTTTCGCCAGTTCCAAAACCGGCTTGGACTTCAAACGAACCAGCGCAGAAACATTCGCATGAAGTCCCATAAATCATCCCCACCGCATGAAGTCCAAAGAGCCCAAGAATCTGGTGGCAATTTGAAACTTGGGAAGGCTCTTTGAACTCCATCCTTAAGCGGCTCTTTAAACTCCATACTCGCAACCAGTTTGGAGTTCAAGCCGGTCATGAAGATTTCGCTTCTTTCGCCAGTTCCAAAACCGGCTTGGACTTCAAACGAACGGATCCCCGCATGAAGTCCAAAGAGCCCAAGAATCTGGTGGCAATCTGAAACTTGGATAGGCTCTTTGAACTCCATGCTTAAGCGGCTCTTTGAACTCAATGCTGATCATCCCTTTATTTTTAGAGGGGCGCATTCTATCCTAATTTCGCTCCCGCGGCTTGCTGTTAATCACTTCTTAATCAAGCCTTAATCAAGCCTTAATAATTAACGCTTGATTAAGGCTTGATTAAGACTTGATTAAGGCTAACCCGCCAGGGAGACGCAAATAAGACAATGCGAAATAGTAATATACGGATAACAATATGACTCGAGTTCAATTGGTGTTGGTAGCAAGAGGACTTTTTCCATGAGAATTGATTGTAGGGAAATGCCCTTCGGGGCTTACCCACCGTAATCGACCTCGAGTCGGAAATAATCCTTGTCAAAAACCGGGCTCTGAATTCTTTGGGCTTCAAGAAAGAAAATCTGGACGGTGAAAGATGTCAAGAATATGCGATATATGCGGAAAACAAGCCCAGGTGGGCAATCATCGCAGCCATGCGTTGAACGCCACCAAGCGCCGTTTTTATCCCAATTTGCACGAAGTCCGCGCCATCATGGCCGACGGAATTCGCAAGGTCAAGGTTTGTTCCTCCTGCCTGAAAGCGAACAAGGTGCGCAAAGCGGTTTCCTAATCAGGATTTATCCCGGCAAGCCATGCGGCCTTAAGAGATAATGCAACCGGAGAAACTATCGGGAATATGGATCACTGCCTGTTCCCGTTTTTTCTATCCCTCAGCCAGTTTCAGGAGTTCCCATGCCTAATGAAAACATAGATTCACAACTGGAATTCGAGTTCCGCACCCCCAGCACAGCCAGCAGCTTCAATATCGAGCGGATCAACCAGAGGGTGCTGGAAAGTTCGGCGATCCTGGATATTCTCAGGGCGGAGATCGCCAAAGTGATCGTGGGGCAGGAAAGCATCATCAACCGGCTGCTGATCGGCATGCTAGCCAACGGACACGTGTTGATCGAAGGTGTGCCCGGCCTGGCCAAAACCCTGATCATCAGCACGCTCGCGCAAGTTTTCGACGCCAGTTACAAACGCATCCAATTCACTCCGGACCTGCTTCCTGCCGATATCACCGGCACCCTCATCTACAACCAGAAGACGGGCGAATTCACGCCCAAGAAAGGCCCGGTCTTTGCCAATTTCATCCTCGCCGACGAGATCAACCGCGCGCCCTCCAAAGTTCAGTCCGCGCTGCTGGAGGCGATGCAGGAACGCCAGGTGACGATCGGCGACACCACCTACGAACTTCCCAAGCCTTTCTTCGTGATGGCCACCCAGAACCCGATCGAGCACGAAGGCACCTATCCCTTGCCAGAAGCGCAGATCGACCGCTTCCTGATGAAATTGAGGATCAAGTATCCCAGTTTTGAGGAAGAGCGCGTGATCCTGGACCGCATGGTCACGGAGCACGAGATCAAAGTGCGGCAGATCCTGCGTCCGGAGGCCCTGGAGCAGATGCGTGAAGTGATCGCGGAACTGTATATGGAAGACCGCCTCAAGGACTATATCCTGCATTTGGTGCAGGCGACCCGCACTCCCCAGCGCTATCCGCGCATCTCGTCGCTGAACGGCCTCATCCAATACGGCGCTTCGCCCCGCGCCACGATCTATCTGGCCCGGGCAGCCAAAGCCCACGCCTACATCGAACACCGCGGCTACGTGATCCCGGACGACATCAAGGCGGTCGGTAAGGATGTCCTGCGCCATCGTATCATCCTTTCCTACGAGGCCGAAGCGGAACAGGTGAGCACGGAAGAGATCATCACCCGCATCTTTGACGAAATAGAAGTCCCCTAAAGGCAGGATCGATGCCGACCCGCACCCCAGCGGAAATCTTGGCTCAGATACAGAAGATCGAGATTCGCACCCGAAATGTGGTCAGCGAGATCTTCAGCGGGGAATACCACTCCAGTTTCAAGGGCCAGGGCCTCGAATTCGCCGAAGTCCGCGAATATCAGAGCGGCGACAACTACCGCGACATCGACTGGAACGTTTCAGCGCGCCTGGGTATGCCCTATGTGAAGAAGTATCAGGAAACGAGGGAACTGAACGTGTTTTTCATCGTGGACAGCTCTGCCTCCCAGAACTTCGGGACTAGGGTGATGCTGAAAAAAGAACGCCTGGCCGAGATCATCGCCCTGCTCTCTTTCTCCGCGCTTTCCAACAACGACAAAGTGGGCATGATCATGTGGTCCAGCCAGCTGGAGAAATACCTGCCAGCCCGGAAAGGACGCAACAAAGCGCTGGAGATCCTGCGCGACGTCCTCTATCTGGAGCCAAAACACCCGGGAACCTCGCTGACAGGCGCTTTCACCTTTGCCAACCTTATCCTGAAGAAGCGCTCGGTGGTCTTTATACTCTCGGATTTTCTGGACGAAAACTACCGCAAACCCCTGCAACTGCTGGCTCAAAAACACGACGTGATCGCGGTGCAGGTGCTCGATGAGGCGGAGCTGGAGCTTCCCTCGGCAGGAGTGCTCAACCTCTATGATCCCGAAACGGGCGCCACCCTCTATTTCAACAGCTCCCAAGCGGCTTTCCGCCAGGCTTACAACATGGTGGTTCAACGCCAGCAGGCGGAATTGGCGAAAAACCTGCGTGACCTGAAAGTGGATCATTTACTGATCCGCGGCACTGATTCGCATGTGGACCTGCTGCGCGATTTCTTTGAACGGCGCCGTCAGCGCAGAAGGGAACGCGAGTGAAAAGCACCCTGCTGGTCCTGCTGTTCGCCTCTCTGCTGGCGGTTTTGCCGGGCGTATCGATCCGCCAGGACCTGGTTGGGGCGGAAGACCTGAGCGTGGGCGACCGCTTCCAGCTAAACATCCGCGCCGACGTTTCCCTGAAAGGAGTGGCGCTGCCCGATTCGCTGGAGAATTTCCACATCCTGAAGGTCGAGAGGATTGCTAAATCCGGCCAGTTGGCCTGGCTGCAGCTTACTTTGGCGCCGCTTTTGCCGGGCTCGCAGAGTTTTCCCAAATTGCAGGTGCAACTGGATTCCCCGGATGGCAACAGCTACGCCACCGAACGTTTCCGGCTGACCATAATTCCGGTGAGGGCCGCATCCGACACGGTTTTGGTGGATATCAAGCCCGTGGCCAGATATCGCTGGCAATTGCCGGCCTGGGCTTATCCGCTGCTGGGCTTGCTGGCTTTGCCGCTGTTGGCGGCGTTTTTTCTGCTGCGCAAGGAACCTGTGGTGAAGATGGAGGAAACGAAAGCTGAGCCAGCGCCAGAACCCGCGGTTCCGCTTCCGGCCTGGAAACTGGCCTTGAACCAGCTGGAGGAGTTGGAAGCCTTGAAACTGCTCGACAAAGGCGAATACATCCGCCACCATTTCCAGTTGTCGCAGATCTTGAGGCAGTTTCTGGAAAGGAAGTATCGCTTCGCGGCCATGGAAATGACAACTTCCGAGATCCTCTATATGACCGGCGGGATTCATATCGAAAAGAGCGCCGAAGTGATGCGCTTCCTCAGATTCTGCGACAAGGTCAAGTTCGCCCAATATCTGCCCACGCGGACTGAAACGGACAACTATAAACTCTGGCTGCGCGGCTGGCTGCAGACCTTTGAGATCGCGGATGTGCATCGGCGCATAGCTTCGGGAGGCACGCACCGTGCTGAAGTTCGCTAATCCCTGGTGGCTGCTGGCTTTGCTGACCCTGCCAGCGTATCTTTGGTACCATTTCCGGTGGAAGGAGCGGCGCCAGCTCAGGCTGCCATTCACGCGGCTGCAGATTTTGCGTCAGATCGCCGGCGAAGACCGCTTTTGGAAATACTTCTTTCCCGTATTGCGCGCCCTGATCTTGCTGGCCCTGATCCTGGCCATAGCCCAACCAAGATGGGGCAGGGGGATGCGCGACATCAACCGCAAAGGCGTCGATATCATCCTCGCGGTGGACATCAGCGGCTCGATGCTGGCAATGGATTTCGCCCCGCAAAGCAGGTTGGGCGCGGCGGTCAAGGTCGCCAAGGATTTTGTCAGCCGGCGTCCTAACGACCGCTTCGGATTGGTCGCCTTCTCCGAATACGCGCTCACGCAGAGCCCCCTGACCTTCGACCATGCCTCCATGCAGGAACAGCTCGACCGCCTGGAAGTGAATCAGGAAGCCTCGTTCACGGCCATCGGACTGGGTTTGGCCAAATCGGTGGCCCGCCTTAAAAGCAGCGTCGCCAAGAGCAAGATCGTGATCCTCATCACCGACGGCGTAAGCAACACCGGCGAGATCGACCCGATCAGCGCGGCCCGGATGGCACGCGAGTTCGGCATCAAAGTATATCCGATAGGAGTCGGCAGGACCGGCTACGTGGACTACCCGGTGGTCGATCCGCGCTTTGGCAGCTTTTACCAGAAGGTTCTGGTGGAATTGGACATGGAAACTCTGAACCGGGTGGCGCAGCTGACGGGAACCCAAAAAGCGGCTCTGGCCGGAGACAAGGGACAACTGCAGGATATCATGAACACCATCGACACTCTGGAAAAGACCGATTACAACGCCAAAGTCCATTACATCTGGTCCGAGAAATTCATGCTCCTGCTCTGGATCGCCTTTATTCTGCTGCTGCTCGAGCTCATAATGCGCCTGGTTTTTTTGCCCGTGCTTCCGGAGTGACCTGATGAACCTGTATTATCCCATTCATCTGCTCCTACTGCTCCTGCTGCCGCCGCTCATCTTTCTGCTGACGGTCTTGCGCAGGAAACGCAACCAGCGCTTCGCCCGCTTTTCCGAAAGCCAGTTCATGGATTCCTACCTGCAACGGATGTCGCCATTCTTCCTCAGCCTCAAGATCGTGCTGCTGCTGCTGGCGCTGGTGCTGGTCGTTCTGGCCTTGGTGCGCCCGCAATGGGATTATGAACTGCGCAACTTCGAGACCCAGGGCCTGGACATCGTGGTCTGCCTGGACGTTTCCAAAAGCATGGATGCCACGGACCTTACACCGTCACGTTTGCAGCGCGCCAAACTGCAGATGGACGCGCTGGTGGACCGGCTCAAGGGTGACCGGGTAGGCATCATCGCATTCGCCGGCAAGGCCACTTTGGAGTGCCCGCTCACCGACGATTATGAGAGCGTAACCCTGGTTCTGAACAGCCTCACCACCGATTCCGTGGTGCAGTTGGGCACGGATATCGGCGCCGCCCTCACTTTGGCTGAACGCTGTTTTCTGGCCTCAGGTGGCAACCGCATCCTGCTCCTGATCACCGATGGGGAAGACCTGGGCAATTCCGCGCTGGCACAGGCAAAACGCCTCAAATCTGCCGGGATCAGGATCTACACCATGGGTGTGGGCACGGAAGAAGGGACGCAGATCTCGGATCCAGCCACAGGACGCACGGCCATATCCAAGCTGGATGCCGCGGCTTTGCAACGGATCGCGGAAACCGCTGGCGGCAAATACTATTCGCTGAGCTCCGGGCAGGGCGATCCGGACTTGATCCTGCGCAACATCTACACCGAAGAAAAAGGCCGCGAGCGCAACCGCAACATCAGCGCGCTCAAGGAACAATACGCCATTCCGGCCGTTTTGGCCTTGCTAATCCTGATTCTGGAAGCCGCTATCGTGCCTCTGCGCAGGGAATGGAAATGAAGAAACGAATCAAACCCAGGCGCTTGCTGGCTTACGCGGCCCTAGTCCTGGCGCTGGCCGCCATCTTGTTCCTCTTGGTCCACCTCACTTTCCGCCACCGGGTATTGCAGCACAGCCAGGCCAGCAGATTATACGCCCACAACAAGCTGGACCAGGCTGAGAAGATCTGGAGCAAATCCGCGGGCAAACTGGATGGCGACCACATACCCGAAAACAGCAAGGGCAAGGCGCAGTACAAGCGGGGCAGATATGGACAGGCGCGTGACTGGCTGCAAAAAGCGGTGAAAGAGAACGGCAAGGTTCCCGGCGCGCATTATGACCTGGGCAACGCTCTCTACCGCGGGGATGACTTGAAGGAAGCCCTGGCGCAATACAAGGCCGCCATGCTGCTCGACCCGCAAGACCAGGACGCCAAATCCAACTATGAACTTGTGCTCAGAAAGCAAGGTTACCAGCCTCCGCCTCCACCTCAGGATGGCAATGACGGCGAAGATCAGGAGCAAAACGAGCCTCAGCAGTCTCCTCAGGAGAAGCAGGAGCAATACAACAACACGCTTGACGCCCTGGACCAGAAGGAAGCGCTCGACCGGATGGCCCGCAAGAAACCGCCCAATCAGAATGACGGAGGTAAATGGTGGTAACGCGCCCCAAACTTTGGCTGCTCCTGGCCTTGCTGCTGCTCGCCGCGCACCCTGCCCAAGCTGTGAAGGTGGCGGGATACGTGCAGCAAAAGGAGATCACGCTTTCCGAACAACTGCGGGTAGTGCTGGAGATCAACAGCGATGAACGCTTGAACATCGAGAGCCCCAGGGCTCCCAAGATCGAGGGCTTCAGCTACCGCAACATGCGCAATTCCTCTTCCAGCGAGACCGCGCTCATCAACGGCAACCTGTCCCGCAGCTACACGTTCACCTATTCCTACTACTACAATCCCCAACGCACCGGCAAATTCTCCATCCCGGGATTCCGCCTGCGCATCGGCAACCGCGATTATTCCACCCCAACCCTGAGCGTGGAAGTGGTGGATTCGCCTTCCAACCAGAGCCAGCAGTTCAACACCAACCCCTACATCGATCCCTATGGCAGCAGTTTCTTTGGCCGCAACCGCACTGCCGGCGAATCGCTGATCCTGGCTGCTCCGCAAAGCCAAAGCGGCTATGTGGGCGAACCGGCCGTGATTTCCTATTACCTCTACACCAATCAGATGGTGGAGTCTTTTTCCACCGAAGCGGAGAAGGATTACGAGGGCTATGGCAAGTCGTCTTTCGAGCAGCCGCCGAACCTCAAATATGAGCAGGTGACCTACAAAGGCGAACGCTACCAGCGGGCTCTGATCAAGAAACTCGTGCTGTATCCGCAAGTAGCCGGACGCCTGCAAGTGCCTACGCTGACAGGCATCGTCCAATTCAGCGGCGTGTACAGCTTCCTCAATAAAAGCATCTCTTCCCAACCCCTCTGGTTGGAAGTCAGAGCTTTGCCGGGCGGCAAACCCGCCGGATACACAGGCGCAGTGGGAACTTTCACCCTCAGCCAGGTTTATTCCGACGACAAGGTCACCCAGGGCGAAGCCCTCGTTTGCACCATCAAGATCTCCGGAACCGGCAATTTCAGCCAGTTCACCGCGCCGCCTTTCCCTGCCCTGGCCAGGTTTCAGATCTCCGAGCCCTCGCTGCAGGACAAACTTGCCAATCCCGTGGAGGGAACCCGCTTCATCTACTACACCATCCTGCCTTCTGAGACCGGCAGCTTCCAGATCCCGGGCTTCAACTTCAGCTGGTTCGATACCTCAACGGGGAAGTATAGAACATTCACGGGCCCCAGCCTGGAACTCACGGTGAAAGGTTCCAATGTGCTGAGCTACTTTTCCGGCCTGCTTCAATCCGGTAAACCCAAAACCCTAAATCCGCTGCTGGAGCGTAAAAGCTACCCAGCATTCCACAATGCCAGCGCCCGGATCTGGTTCTGGCTGGTTCTCGCCGCTTGCCTTTTAGCGCTTGCTGGAGCGGGATTCATGGCCTACGAGCGCAGGCTGAACAGGCTCGATCCCAACCTCTACGCGCAAAAAACCGCGAACCGGATCCTGAACAAATATCTGCATCAGGCCACGGAAGCCGCGCAGAACATGTCCGCCGAATTCTATCCTTTGGCGGAAAGCGGGCTGCTGAGTTTCCTGGCCAAGAAGTACTTCGTCTCCAAAGGCCTCACCACGCCAGAGTTGGTTTCCGCGCTGGCGGAAAAACAGCTTCCGCCCCCGTTGCTCAAGCAGATCGAAGAGTTTCTTACCCACTGCCAGAAAGCGCGCTACATGCCTGGCGGATCCGACGCCGAGTCGCTCCGTGACGCCCTGAACATGCTCCGTTCCCTGGTACAAGCGTTCAGCCGTATCCGCCAACCCCGCAGCTCCGGTTTCTTGAGCGGCGGACGCAGGCCTGTCCTGCCGGGTAAACAGCACCGGGAGGTGACCAAATGAGGAAACTCCGCTTCCTGCCTCTCTTTTTGCTCTGCCTGGGCTTGCTCTGGGCTACTATCCTGGCTGGGCAAACGCCGGCTAGTAATGTCCGGCCAGATTATGCCCAGACCCTGCAAACCTTGCTTCCCTTGCTGGAATCCGGACGGCAGAATGCCGATCTGTACTACAATCTGGGCGTCTGCTACTATCATCTGGGCCAGACAGGCAAGGCCGCGCTGTACTTCCTGCGCGCGCAAAACCTCAATTCCGCGCATCGCCAGGCCCGCGAAAACCTCGCTTTCATCCAGTCCCAGAATACTTCCGGGATCAAAGCTCCGCCCCGTCCCTTCCTGGTGCAGATCCTCTTCAACATCTACGATTTCTTTTCCCTGAACCGCCTGGCGGTCCTGTTCCTGATCCTGAGCGTGCTCAGCACCCTTAGCGTGCTTTGGCTGCTCAATTATCCGCTGGAGAAAGAACACGGCCTGCCCGTGCTCGTACTGGGCATTTTGCTGCTGTTCTGGGTGGTGGTCGGCGGCACTCTGCTGCAGAAAAACCACCGCTTCCGCCACAACGCCAAGGCCGTGGTGATGCAGGAAGGATCAGCGCTTTTTGCCACGGCTACCGAAACCAGGGCGGCCCAATACCTGGCCGAAGGCAGCGCCGTGGAGATCAAGCAGGCTGGGAAACGCCGTTCCCAGGTGATCCTGGCCGATGGTTCCGGCGGCTGGATCGCCAACGTCCAGTTGGAGCGGGTCGTGCCGCTCAAATCCACTGGAGGCCGCTCATGAGCAAACCGCGCATCTACGTCACCCGGTTGATCCCGGAACCGGCCTTGCGCAGGCTGGAAGAAGTCTTTGTGCTGGAAATGAATTCCGAATCCGCACCCGTTAGCCGTAAACGCTTGCTGGAAGAGGTGCGCGAGGCGGACGCCCTGCTCTGCCTTCTCACCGACGTTATCGATAAGGAACTGCTGGACGCCGCGCCCCGCTTGAAATGCGTGTCCAATTACGCCGTGGGCTACAACAACATCGACGTGGACTACGCCACGCAGCGCGGCATCGCGGTTTGCAACACGCCCGGAGTGCTCACGGAATCGACCGCGGACCTAGCTTGGGCTTTGTTGATGAGCTGCGCGCGACGCATTGTGGAAAGTGATAGATACGTGCGCGCGGGCAGTTTCACGGGCTGGGAACCCATGCTGTTCCTGGGCAACGACGTGCATGGCAAAACGCTGGGGATAATCGGCATGGGACGCATTGGACAGGCAGTGGCGCGCCGGGCTTCCGGTTTCGCCATGCATGTCCTCTACCATGATCCTACCGTCGCCCCTTCCACCTTGCCTGAAGAATATCACAGCTTCGGCTTATCCGAATTGTGCCAGATCTCCGATTTTATCAGCATCCACGCCCCATTGACCCCGCAAACCCGGCATCTGATCGGCGCTCCGGAACTCGCCCTGATGAAGCAGACCGCCGTGCTGGTTAACACCGCCCGCGGTCCCATCGTGGATGAAGCCGCTCTGATCCAGGCTTTACGGGAGCACCGGATCGCTGCAGCCGGACTCGACGTCTATGAGTTCGAACCGCAAATCCCGGCCGAACTTCTGGCCCTGGATAACGCGATCCTGCTGCCGCACATCGGTTCCGCCAGCTGGGAAACCCGCACCAAAATGGGTTTGCTCGCCGCGGAAAACGCCATCGCGGTCATCGAGGGAAGAACTCCGCCAGCCAGAGTAAACTGAGGCCGGCTGTGTCCTCTGTGCGGCTTCTGGTAGGGTGTGCCCCTATCTTGATCTGACGCACCCTCCGGGGCTTACCCACTAGGTCTGAAAAAGAGTTATGTTTACCACCAGTTCTATGATCCTTTGACATGCCCCTCGGGGGCAATATATGCGAAGCCCACAGTTCCGCAGACCACCCCATCACCATGCTGCGCATGATGATGAGGAACCCGGTCGCTCCACTGTGGGCTAAGTTTTTTCGCCCCAGAGGGGCTTATCGAGGCATACCACACGTATTGATCTGATCCTATTCTCAACCCACCATGATTGATCTTGAGCCAAACATCCTTTTGTCGTTCCCAAGGGGCTCGATGTTTAGGTGGCGCGTGGTCCCCCAGTTGCCCTCACTGCTTTCGCTTCACTGCGGGCTTCGCATATGGCGTCCCCGTGGGACTTGCTCACACGGATCGGCCATATGTATTTGAATTTTAGGATCTCTTTCAAACATAGTGGGTAACCCAGTGAACCTAGCCCGTTGGCAAACCCGCTTCAGCGGGTGCAGGACGGTAGGCGGGCGATTTATCGCCCGTGTAGAATAAACCAAACTCCACCCCATTTTGTAGTCAACTCATTTCAATGAGTGCAGGACTTCAGGGTATTATTCATCCGGCATTTGTCACACTCCCACGGTCCTCATCTGTGAAGTCCTGCACCGGTTGAAACAGGTTTTTGTTACATGGCCCCTTGTTTGGCACGGGCGATAAATCACCCGCCTACCATCCTACGCCCTCCGGGCTTACCCACTCGGTTTGGAAGAGAGCCGAATTTATTTATTTAATTTACTTACACTTTGGCTGGACCTGGGGGACAAGCCTTAATCAAGCCTTAATCAAGCCTTAATCACTTGTCTATTATTAACGCTTGATTAACGCTTGATTAACGCTTGATTAAGGCTAAGCCCCCAGCACGGAACGAAAGGGAGGAGGCAAAAAATACGGCTAATATATTGCCATATATGCGGTTATGGCGTTACTGCGCAACACGGAGCATTTTACGGACGCAGGAAACATCTCCGGCTTGAAAACGGTAGAGGTAAACCCCCGCTGCCACCTGGTTTCCCTGGGCGTCGGCGCCATCCCAGTTTAGGCTGTGGTTTCCGGAGGGAAGTTGCCCTTCTTCCAGCCTGCGCACCAGTTGTCCGCGCAGATTGTAGATGGCCGCCGAAACAGGGGCGGGCGACTTGAGCGCGAATTCGATCCGGGTATGGGAGCTAAAAGGATTGGGGCTGTTTCCCAATAGCGCCGTGGAGGTGATTCCCGGCGCCACAGGATCGTCTGTCTCCACAGAAACCAGGACGCAGCTGATCTCCTGATCCGATCCGGGCAATACGTTCACATACAGCAAGCGCGAGGCATAGCCGGGTTTGGTCACCACCACCTGATAAGCCCCAGGGGCAAGATCCATGAAATAGTGCGAGCCGTTTTCTCCGGTGGCGCCAGTCCAGGACGCGTAACGGAAACGGATGGCGGCTCCTTCGAGCGGAAGGCTGCTTTGGTCGGTGACCGAAATCAGCACCGAACCGCCCACATAAACGTGAGCCGTGTGGGCAAATCCGAGGCGGGGATAGCGGCCGCTCAATTGGCTGGGCGTGGGATTGGGCGGGTTGTAGGGATTGGGAATGGGCGGCGCAGGAGTGTCCCTCAAAAAGCGGCGGCTGCGAGTGTTGCCTGAAGTCTGGCTGATAAAGTAATTCGAGGAGGTCAGCGCGCTCCAATAAGGCTGAAAAACCAGCAGGGCGAGGTTGCCCCCGTCATACATGAACGGCGTCCTCAGTTCGATCAGCACTGGGCCGGATCCGCCCGCCATGTCCACTCCGCCTTCAAACACCAGATCCATGTCGCCAGCGGGGATCCAGTCCTCTTCCAGATCGCCCAGCAGCGTGCCCGCAAGCCAGACCTGGATGGGGAAATACTGGATCGGCTGCGTATGGTTGTAAGCGTAAAGCCAGAGGCGTTCGATGCTGCCGGAAAATCCCTGCCCTTGCTGGATCTCCGCTGCGGGAATGATGGTCTCGTAGAGGCTGTAGCCACGGCCCGTGTCGAAGGGAATGGGATAATGCTCGGCGCCAGAACCCAGGATAAACAATGATGCGTCATCAACCCAGACATGGAAGGCGGGGCTGAGATTGTTGTCCTGCCAGGCATCGTCGGGCATGACGACCGAGGCCCGGAGTTCCCAATCCCCACAGGAAAAAGGCTCCCAGATGAGGGGCAGCTGCGCTTGCTGTCCCGGAGCCAACGGAATCCCCGCAGCTGTGCAGACCACTGAGCCGGCTGCCAGCAGTTGGACGCTGTAGTCGCTCTGCGTCTGCGTTCCGAGGTTGCGCAGGGTCAGGGTATGGGTTACCGGTCCATCCACCTGGGAGATCAGTGTTTCACCGGAAAGATTCAGGGCTGTGAGGTCGGCGGCTGGAACGCGCTCGATAATGATGTCGTCCAGGGTCAGTTTGCTCAGTGATCCCGACCCGTATTTAAAGGCGATATAGCGTCCCATGCCCTCGTAGTCCGTCAACGGAAAGAGAAAGGGTGCCCAGGAATAGCCTTGCGTGATCTGGCCCAATTGGATAAAGGTCGCGGGGTTGCGGGGATCGTCCATGACGCCGATTTGGAGCGTGGAACTGGAATAGCCATGGTGCCAGAAATTGAGGCGCAGCTGGTTGATGGGGATACTGTCGGCAACAGGCGGCAAAACCAGGAACAGCGTGGCTTCGGAGTCGAAGTAGTTGTAGATCTCGGCGCTGTGTGGCGCGCTGTGGCTGGCGGTGTTAACCGTGGTCACATAAGCGTGGGGATAGCTGCTTTGTACCAGGGCGCTGAAATCAGACGGCAGGCTGCCGATCTCCACAGCATCGAAGTTTTCCAGGTGCGGAAGAATATGTAGCGCGGGATCGAATCCGCTGCCTTTGAGGATCACGGTGTAGCTCTGCGTTCCGCAGCTGACGAGAAGGGTTTTGGTTTGCAGGGCAGTCGTTTGGGGTTGGAAATAAACCTCGAAACCGATACCCTGAGCGGGTTGCAGGGTGAGCGGGAATTGTGGCAACGGCTCCAGGACGAAATCGCCAACCGGTGCCTGGATGGCGATGCCAGTGATGGTGAGCGGCAAGGCGCCGATGTTGTTGAGGTGCAGGATCCTGGTGTGGCTGAAATCCATGCGCACGGTTTCGAAGAGCACTTCCTCCGGCACCGCGCTAAACAGGGATTCGCCAGTTTCCGGGGCAAAGAGGAAACCCGTTTGGGGCAGTTCGGAAAGATTGTTGCTGTAATCCTCGCCTGGATCAGTAGGATCGAGCAGGTTTTGCGAGGTCTTGATCTGGCCGCGGAAAGTGGACACATCGACGGCGCTGAAAGCGTAGTCTTCGGAATAGGTGAGCATGTCGAAAACGCGGTTGCTGCGCAAGACCAGATTGGATCCCGGAGGCAGGTGAAAAGGCTGCTGGAGGATGATTGGAATGGCGTTTTCTCCGGCGGGGAAATCTACTTCGCCGTCAAAGACCTGGGTCAGGTTGGCAAAAGGGGACCAAACTGACAAGGTGGAGGCGGAGCTCGCTCCCAGCCAGAGTTTGACGCGTTTGTGGTTCACTCCGGCAGGGAAAGAATTGTACAAAACCAGCTGGGTGATGATGCCGGAATAGTTGATCTCGCTTTGGAGATAAAGGTTGTCGCAGACGGAATTGCGCGCTGTGAAATCCAGGGGGATCTGCATCGGCACGGTAATTCCGCCCAGGGTGTAAAGCTTGACCGGATGGGGCTGGACGCTAACAGCTACGGTCTGGGTGGAATCGTTGGCCGCGTTGAGGTCGCCGGACATGATGGTGCGGGCATAGACCTCATAAACTTGCTGATATTGCGGGGTCCAGGGAATGAGGACATCCTGCCTGACTCCGGGTGAAAGGGATTGGACGTAAGAGCTGCCCAGGACTTCGCCCTCGGCAACCAGCTGGACCAGGAAGCCGCCAATCGATCCGGAGTAGTTGTTGCGGATGGTGACGAAGTAGTTGGAAGCGCGGCCTTGCGAAGGGGTTACATTACCGCGCAGATTCTCGGCCTGGACGTCGTAGATCCTCAGTT
>CAYSAT010000022.1:0-40803 GCA_964429035.1 uncultured Candidatus Cloacimonadota bacterium
CTAACACCTGAGGCCAAAACGGCTATCATGGCAGAGTTTAAACTCCATGAATCAGACACTGGCTCGCCAGAAGTCCAGATCGCCCTGCTTACCCGGCGGATCAATGATATCACCGGGCACTTGAAGGAGCATAGCAAGGACTTCAGCACACGTCGCGGGCTATTGAAACTGATCGGGCAAAGACGGCGTCTGCTTGATTATCTAAAGCGGAAAGACATCACCCGCTACCGTGAATTAATCAAGGCGCTGAAAATCCGCAAGTAAAACTCAGCCAAAATACTGCAGGGTGGATTCGCTATCTGTTTGGCTGGATCCACCTTGCGTTTGTTAACGCTCCGGCACGTGCCGGGACACAAGAAAACAACTTCTGAGGGAGCATGAGCAATACGCTGAGAGGCGCGATGCAGACGTGTTTCAGCCTATTGCTTCTTCTCCCCCAGGCCAAACCAGGAGAAGTAAATGCATAACTTCAACATCATCAAACGCGAGATCGATTTCTGCGGACGCAAGCTGTACGTGGAAACCGGGAGAATGGCCAAACAGGCCAACGGCAGCGTGTTTATCCGCTACGGTGAAAGTTCCGTGCTGGTGACCGCCACCATGAGCAAAGACGCCGTGGAACAGCAGGATTTCTTCCCGCTGACCGTGGACTACATCGAGAAGATGTATGCCAGCGGCAAGATCCCGGGCGGTTTTTTCAAACGCGAAGCCCGGCCCACAACTGATGCCACGCTTTCCGCCCGCGTCATCGACCGCAGCATCCGTCCGCTCTTTCCAGATGGCTTCCGCAACCAGGTCCACGTGGTTCTGAACGTCCTTTCCTACGACGGAGAGAACGACCCCTCCGCCCTCGGAATTCTGGGCGCTTCGCTTGCGCTGACGATCTCCGACATTCCTTTCCATGGCCCGATCGCCGGCGTCACGGTTGGCTACATCGATGACCAGATCGTTGTCAATCCCTACCAGAGCCAGCTCAATGGCACGTCCAAACTGAACCTTTCGGTGGCCGCCTCAGCTTCCTCGGTGGTAATGATCGAATCCGCCGCTGCGGAGCTGAGCGAAGAGGTCATGCTCGATGCCGTATATACCGGGCATGAAGAGATCAAGAAGCTCTGCGCGCTGCAGGAGGAATTTGCCAGCCTGGCCGGCAAACCCAAGGTCGAGGTAACGCTCGTCGCCATTCCCGAGGACATCATGGCACGCGTGGAAGCCGGTTACGGGCAGAGAATCGCGGACGCCGCCATCATCCTGGGCAAACAGGAACGCCAGGACGCCTTTGACGCAGCCGAAGCGGAAATGCTGGAAACATACCAGGCCGAGAACGCTGAAACCTACGAGCAGAACGAGCGCTGGTACAAAAACGCGTTTGAAGAACTCATCCGCCGTTATGTGCGCGATTCCATCCTGAACAAGCATCATCGCGTGGATGGACGCGGCTTGGACGATATCCGCGAGATCACTTGCGAGATCGACGTCCTGCCGATCGTGCACGGCTCCGCCCTCTTCACCAGAGGCGAAACCCAATCCCTGGGCACCGTCACTTTGGGCGGCGGCAGCGACGAACAGGTCATCGACGGTCTGGAGATCGAGTATAAGAAGAGCTTCTATCTGCACTACAATTTCCCGCCCTTCAGTGTGGGCGAAGCAGGCAGAATGGGACCCGTAGGACGCCGCGAACTTGGCCATGGCAACCTGGCGGAACGCGCGTTGAAAGCGGTTTTACCGGATAAAGAAGGCTTCCCCTACACCATGCGCATCGTGGCCGACACCCTGGAATCCAACGGTTCCTCGTCCATGGCCTCGATTTGCAGCGGCTGCCTGGCGATGATGGCAGCCGGCGTGCCGATTCAGGCGCCCGTAGCTGGAATTGCCAACGGCCTGATCATGGAAGGCGGCAACTACGTCATCCTGACCGATATCATGGGCCTGGAAGACCATCTGGGCGACATGGACTTCAAGTGCGCCGGCACCCGTAAGGGAATCACCGCCATGCAAATGGACATCAAGGTGGAAGGCATCACCAAGGATATCATGCGCATAGCCCTGGAAAAAGCCCAGGCCGCGCGGTTCCGCATATTGGACATCATGCACGAATGCATCGAAGGCCCCAGGGCAGACCTGGCGCCCACCGCCCCGCGCATTGAAGCTTTCAAGGTGCCTGTGGACAAGATCGGAGAAATCATCGGGCCGAGCGGCAAGATGATCAAATCGATCATCGAAGCCTGCCAGGTGGAGATCGACATCCAGGACGACGGCACAGTGCGGATCCTTTCCCCCAATAAGGACTCCATCATGAAGGCCAAGGGCATGATCAAAGGGATCGCCATCGATCCCGAGATCGGCGAGGAATTTGAAGGCCCGATCACCCGCATCGAGCCCTACGGCATCTTCGTCAAGATCCTGGGCGGCGTAAAAGAAGGCATGGTGCATGTTTCGCAGATGCACACTTCGCGCATCGGGCATCCCGAAGACATGGTCAAGATGGGCGACATCGTGCACGTGAAATCCCTGGGCATGGACAAAGGCAAGCTGGCGCTGACCATGAAAGGCGTCGCCGGAAATCCGGAGCCCGATCCCAACGCTCCCAAACATGAACGGGAACCCCACCGTCGCGACGACCGCGGCGGCGACCGTGACCGGCGTTCGGGCGGACGTGGCGGCGATCGCTTCCACAGGAGATAATAGCAAGAATATGTGCCGGACCGCAGGGATTCACGATCTCTTTGGTCCGGCGCTTTTTTCCCGATAGAGGATGGAGAATATGGACTACAAAGTAGCGGATATCTCAATGGCTGATTTCGGCCGCCGGGAAATAGCCCTGGCCGAGATCGAGATGCCGGGCCTGATGGCTCTGCGCAGGAAGTATGGACCCAGCAAACCGCTCCACGGAGCCAGGATCACGGGCAGCCTGCACATGACGATCCAGACCGCAGTGTTGATCGAAACCCTGGTGGAACTGGGAGCGCAGGTCCGCTGGGCTAGCTGCAACATCTTTTCCACTCAGGATCACGCGGCGGCCGCGATCGCTGCGAAAGGCATCCCGGTGTTCGCCTGGAAGGGCGAAACGCTTCAGGAATACTGGGATTGCACCCTGCGCGCGCTATCCTGGCCAAACGGCGGGCCAGACCTCATCGTGGACGATGGGGGAGACGCCACGCTGGTGGTGCATGAGGGCTATCGGCTGGAAGAGGAATTTCAGGCCAAACTGAAACCCCCGGCCATCACCGCCAAATCCGATGAAATGCGGCTGGTGCAGGCGCTGCTGGTCGCCGGACTCGCAGCCGATCCGCAAAAATGGCACCGGGCTGTGAAGGGTTTGCGCGGAGTGAGCGAAGAAACCACCACGGGAGTCCACCGCCTCTATCAAATGCTGGCCGACAAAGCTTTGCTGGTTCCAGCCATCAACGTGAACGACTCAGTCACCAAATCCAAGTTTGACAACCTCTACGGCTGCCGGGAATCCCTGGCCGACGGCATTAAGCGCGGTACCGACGTCATGGTGTCGGGCAAAGTGGTAATGGTCTGCGGCTACGGTGATGTGGGCAAAGGCTGCGCGCAATCGATGCGCGGTTTCGGAGCCCGGGTGGTGGTCAGCGAGGTCGATCCCATCTGCGCTTTGCAAGCCGCGATGGAAGGCTTTGAAGTGAATACCGTGGACAACATGCTGGACGAAGCGGACATCTACGTGACCGCCACAGGCAATTGCGACGTCCTCAGGGTCGACCACATGCTCAAGATGAAAGACCATGCCATAGTTTGCAACATCGGGCACTTCGACAACGAGATCCAGGTGGCCAGGCTATACTCCCTGCATGGAGTATCCAAGGAGAATATCAAGCCGCAAGTGGATAAGATCCATCTACCCAATGGCAAGGTGATCATCCTGCTCTCCGAGGGCCGTTTGGTCAACCTGGGCAACGCGACCGGCCACCCTTCCTTTGTGATGAGCTGTTCCTTTACCAACCAGGTCCTGGCTCAGATCGACCTCTGGCAAAACAAACACAAGGTCGGCGTCTATACGCTGCCCAAACTGCTGGATGAGGAAGTAGCCAGGCTGCATCTGGAAAAACTGGGCGTCCAACTTACGCAGCTGAGCAAACACCAGGCCGCCTATATCAACGTCCCCATCGGCGGCCCCTACAAGCCCGAAAACTACAGATACTGAATGGCGACCCACGCTCCGGTTTTTATCGACGAGCTCTTCGGCGAACTGAAACCCGCCAGCGGTGAACAGCGTTGGGCGGTGATCCACACCAAACCCCGCTGCGAAAAGAAACTCGCCGAGTATGCCCGGAACAACGGCATCAGCTATTTTCTGCCCCAAATGGAAAGCCGCCGGGTCTACCAACGCCGGGCGATAACCTTCACCCGTCCGATGTTTCCCGGCTATCTCTTTTGTGTGATCGACAACGCGCAAAAGCAAAAGCTGCTCATTTCGGGATTGACCGTTTCCTTCATCCGGGTCCCTGTGCAAGAGGAATTGTTGGGTGACCTGCTCAACATCCGCCTCAGCACCCAGCCCAAAGTTTCGCTGGAACCTACTCTCTGGCTCTCTGAAGGTCTGCAGGTGGAGATCATCAAGGGTCCGCTCAAAGGCGTGACCGGCGTGGTGGAAAGCCACGACAAACTCTCTGAAGTGAGGTTGCAAGTGAATATTCTGCGCCAGGCAGTGATGGTCAAGATCAACCCCCAGGACGTCAAGATCCTGGGTAACTACGAAATCGTGGATGCTGATTGATGAAGATCCTAATCACCGGCGGAGCCGGATTCATCGCCTCACACGTTGCCGACGCCTATCTGGAGGCGGGGCATCACGTCGTGATCGTGGATAACCTTTCCACTGGTTCGCGCAATAATCTCAATCCCCGAGCCAAGTTTTACGAGTGCGACATTTGCGCTCCCGCCCTGGACGACATTTTCGCCCAAGAGCAGCCGGATATCGTGAACCACCACGCCGCCCAAGTCAGCGTTCCGCTCTCCATCGAAGATCCGCTGCAGGACGCGGAAGTGAACGTAAAAGGCCTGATCAATGTGCTGCAGAACTGCGTGAAGCATAACGTTAGAAAAGTGATCTTTATCTCTTCCGGGGGAGCGATTTACGGAGAAGCAGCCGAGTACCCTACCACGGAAACTTACGCGCCCACGCCACTCTCGGTATATGCCATCAACAAACATGCCGGAGAAGAATATCTCCATTTTTACCATCATCAATACGGGCTCAATTACACGGTGCTGCGCTATGCCAACGTTTACGGACCGCGGCAGGTTTCGCATGGCGAAGCGGGTGTGGTTTCGCTGTTCATCGAGAAACTGATCCACGACGAGGCACCAACTCTCTACGCGTATCCAGATGCCTCCGAAGGCATGATCCGTGACTACGTGTTCGTTCTGGACGCCGTGCGCGCCAACGTGGCCGCGTTGGAAGCAGGGGACAACGATGTGTTCAACATCGGCACCTGCGTGGAGACCACCACTCTTTTGCTCTATAAAACCCTTCTACTCCAACTGGGCAAGCAAATCCGCCCTTACACCGGACCAGCCCGCAAGGGCGATCTGAAGCGGTCTTTGCTCGATTGTTCCAAGGCCTTCAGGGAATTGGGCTGGAGTCCGATCTATACATTAGAACAAGGCATAAAAGAGACACTCATTTATTATAAAGGTAGAGGTATATAATGAACATTGCAATGATTGGCAGCGGTTACGTCGGTTTGGTAAGCGGGGCCTGCTTCGCGGACATGGGCAACCGGGTTGTCTGCGTGGACAACAATCCGCAAAAGATCGCCAAACTCAACAACGACGAGATTCCGATCTTTGAACCCGGCTTGCTGGAAATCGTCAAACGCAACAAGCAGGAAGGCCGCCTGAGTTTTACCCAGGATACCGCGGCTGCCGTCCAGGCCTCCAAAATCATCTTTATCGCCGTGGGAACGCCTCCCGATGAGGACGGTTCCGCAGATCTGCAATACGTTTTGAGCGTCGCGCGAGACATCGCCCGGCATATGCAGGAACACAAGATCATCGTGGATAAATCCACGGTGCCCGTGGGAACGGCCGACAAGGTCCGGAAAGTGATCCAGGACGAGCTTGCAGCCCGCGGTGCGGATATAAGCTATGCGGTGGTGTCCAATCCCGAGTTTCTGAAAGAGGGGGCGGCGATCGAGGATTTCATGAAGCCCGACCGCGTGGTGGTGGGCGTGGATGATCCCGCGACCGGTAAGGTCATGCGGGAATTGTATCTGCCCTTCAACCGCACCAGCGACCGCGTGATCCTGATGAGCGTACGCTCCGCCGAAATGACCAAATACGCCGCCAACGCCATGCTGGCTGCCAAGATCTCTTTCATGAATGAACTTTCCCGCCTCTGCGAAGCCTTGGGTGCCGATATTGCCGAAGTCCGGCACGGAATTGGTTCCGACAGCCGGATCGGCTACAAATTCATCTATCCCGGCGTGGGCTACGGCGGTTCCTGCTTCCCCAAGGACGTCAAAGCCCTCATCCACATGCACCGCCAGAACGGCTTGCCCGCCCGCATCATGCAGGCTGTCGAGGACGTCAACGAAGAGCAGAAACTGGTTCTCATCGCTAAGATCAAGCAGCATTTCGGAGCAGATTTGGCAGGGATAACTTTCGCCCTCTGGGGCCTGGCATTCAAGCCGCAAACCGATGACATGCGCGAAGCGCCTTCCGTGGTGATCATCAACGCTCTGCTGGAGGCTGGGGCGAAAGTGCAGGCCTACGATCCGGTGGCGATGCAGGAAGCGCGGCGGATTTTTGGAACGCGGGCGGGTTTGGAATATGGCCACGACGAGTATTCCGCTCTAATTGGCGCCGACGCTCTGCTCCTGGTCACCGAATGGCACCAATTCCGCTATCCGGATTTCCAGACCGTCCAGCGAAACCTGCGCCAGCCGGTCATCTTTGACGGCCGCAACCAGTTCGATCCTTCCCAGATGCGGGATTTGGGCTTCACCTACTACTCCATCGGACGCCGCTAAACTCTCCAGATTACCCCACAGCCTACGTTCTGGCTGGTCTGGGTTATTCTATCCAGCCAGTTTAGGGTCTTGCCGTGGGATTGACGCCCCTTCTACAATTAGCCCACTACATCCCCAACAAACTTGGGTGAGTATTGGGCGAGTATCAAACTTACCGATGAGACTCCGGCGAGGCCGGAAGCCCGATTTTCTGAGAAACCTGAGGGCCGGGCTGGAGAGTCAGTCTTCCTGGAAATACTTCGCCACTTCCTTCATCCGGTCCGGGATGGGGATATGCTGGGGGCATTTGCTCACGCAGGCTCCGCAATTCACGCACTTGTCGGCCCGGGAATCCTCTGGTATCCAGCCTTTATACTCTTTTAGATGCCGTTCCCGGTCGTTGAAAATATGGGCTTCGTTGTAGATGCCAAACACTCCGGGGATCGCCACCTTATGCGGGCAGGGCATGCAATATCGGCATTCCGTGCAGGGGACGGCTATACGCCGGATGTATTCCAGGCGCGCCTGGTTGTAAATCGTGAGTTCTTTTTCGCTGAGTTTGGCCGTGGGGGAGAGCTTGGCCAGTGTGATGTTTTCATTCAACTGCTCCAGGCTGCTCATTCCCGACAATGCCACTGTGCAGTGTTCCAGGTTCCAGATCCAGTTCAGGGCGCGCTGGACGGGAGTCCAGGCATGCGCGCTCTTCTTCCAGACCGCTTCCACTCCGGGAGGTATGTTTTGCACAAGTTTCCCGCCGCGCAGAGGCTCCATCGCGATGATCCCGATCCCCTTGGATGAGGCGAGCCGGTAACCGCTCAAACCTGCCTGGAAATGCGTGTCCAGATAGTTGAGCATGAACTGGCAGAAATCCCAGTCGTAGTATTGTGCGATCTTTTTGAATACGGGGTATTTATCGTGGAAAGAAAAGCCGATGTGGCGGATCCTGCCATCGGCCTTTTGCTTCTCCAGCCAGTCGAGAGCCTTGAGTTTCTTCATCTCATTCCAGGAATGCTGTCCCAGGGAATGCAAAAGGTAGTAGTCTATGTGGTCGGTGCGCAGCCGCTGTAGCGACTGATCCAGATATTTATCCAGGTCGGACGCGGTCTTGACCAGCCAGCAAGGGCTCTTGGTGGCGATCAGCAGTTTATTCCGGGGAACCCTGTCCACAAATTTTCCCATCAGTTGTTCGCTGGCGCCGTTGTAATAGACCCAGGCGGTGTCGAAATAGTTGACTCCGTTATCCACGGCGTGGTGCAGCATTTCCAGGCTGCGTTCTTCGTCGATATGGCCTTCCGAAGTTGCGGGCAGGCGCATCAAGCCCAGGCCGAGGATGGAGAGGCTGTCCTGGGAGCGGGGCATTTTCCGGTAGAGCATGGCTTTTCTCCTTTCGGAGCAAGACTCACGGAGCTGGAGAATTTGTCAAATGGATTTGCCTGCGTAGTTGCCAGGGAATTACCGACGTCATCATCGGTACATAACTATCGCCGACCGGGAGGTCGGCGTTCCATGCGTGAGGTCGGCGTTCCCAAGCCCATGGAATTACCGACGTCATCGTCGGTTCATGAATATCGCCGACCGGGAGGTCGACGTTCCATGCATGAGGCCGGCGTTCCATGCATGAGGTCGGTGTTCCATACGTGAGGTCGGCGTTCCAGGCAGGAGGTTCCCGTTCGCAGAGAATGTCCTTGACACAATAAACGCTTATCAGATTTGGCTTGGAGCAGAAAAATAAACCAAAACAGGAGTTACACCATGCCCGAGAATCTCAAATACGGAAACATCAGTTCCGCCCGGTCCATCGAATTGGAAGAAAAGTACGGAGCGCACAATTACCATCCGCTGCCCGTGGTTCTGGCCAAGGGAGAGGGGGTGTTTTTGTGGGATCCGGAAGGAAACCGTTATTACGACTTCCTTTCAGCCTACTCAGCAGTAAACCAGGGCCATTGCCATCCCAAGATCATCAACGTCCTGATCGACCAGGCCAAGGAACTGACCCTCACGTCCCGCGCTTTCTTCAACAACAAGCTGGGCGAGTACGAGAAATACATCACCGAGTTCTTCGGTTACGACATGGTTTTGCCCATGAATTCAGGTGCCGAGGGCGTGGAAACGGCGATGAAGCTTGCCCGCAAATGGGCTTACCAGGTAAAGGGCGTGGATAAGGACGGAGCGATAATTGTCTTTGCCCAAAACAACTTCCATGGCCGCACCCTGGCAGTGGTTTCGGCTTCCACGGATCCCGATTGCTACGAAGGTTTCGGCCCCTTCCTGCCCGGAATCGCCAAGATCCCGTACAACGATGCCAACGCCCTGAAAGAGTTCCTGGCCAAGAACGGCAAGAACGTAGCGGCTTTCATCGTGGAACCGATCCAGGGCGAAGCGGGTGTTTTCGTACCCTACGACGGCTATTTGAAAGACTGCTACAACCTCTGCAAAGAACACAACGTTCTGTTTATCGCGGACGAGATCCAGACGGGAATCGCCCGCACGGGTAAACTACTGGCCTGCGATTATGAAAACGTCCGGCCCGACATCCTGATCCTGGGCAAAGCCCTGGCAGGCGGTGTGATGCCGGTTTCCGCCGTTCTGGCCGACCGCGAGATCATGCTCACGATCAAGCCAGGCCAGCATGGTTCCACCTTTGGCGGATTCCCCCTGGCTTGCGCGGTTGCCAAAGCCTCGCTGGAAGTGGTCAAAGAGGAAAACCTGGCTGCGCGCTCGTACGAACTGGGCATGATGTTCCGCGAAGAACTGAAGAAGATACAGCACCCGATGCTCAAGCTGGTGCGCGGAAAAGGCCTGCTCAACGCGATCGTGGTGGAGCCCAAGGATGGTTACGAAGCCTGGGACGTCTGCCTGAAATTCAAGGATAAGGGCATCCTCTGCAAGCCCACCCACAGGCACATCATCCGCTTGGCGCCGCCCCTCGTGATCACGGCTGAACAGCTTCAGGAAGTTGTGCAGATCATCGCCGGCGTATTCGATACTCTTTAAGCGCTGCAAAAACAGTACCGGCTGAAATATTGGGATTGGATAAGTTCCCCGGTCCAGACAGGGAAAGATGCTAAGGCCAGATTTCCGCAGCGGCTTCGTGGCCATTCTGGGCAAGCCGAACACGGGAAAATCCACCCTCATGAACAGGATATTGGGCGAGAAGATCTCCATCACCTCGCCCAAACCCCAAACCACGCGTTACGCGATCAAAGGCATCCTGAACCGCGAGGATTGCCAGGTGGTGTTCATCGACACTCCGGGGTACCTGAAACCCCGTTACGAAATGCAGCAGCGCATGCAGCGGATCTGGACGGAAGCGTTCCAGGATGTGGATCTGATCGTGTTCATCAGCGATGTGCTCAAATTCCCCACCGACTTCGACCTGGAGGTGTTGGCCCTCTTGCAGCGGGTGAAAACGCCGCAACTGGCGGTCTTCAACAAAGTGGACCTAAAGCAGGATCTGGATCCGGAGGAATACAAGAAGCACCTGCCGGGATCCATATCCGCAGCGCATTTCATTTCCGCGCGAACTGGAGAACAGGTCCCGGAATTGCTCCACGCCATGCTGCAATTCGTCCCCTTTCATGAACCCTACTATCAGGAGGACCAGTTATCCGACCTGCCCCTGCGCTTCTTCGCCCAGGAAGTGATCCGCGAGGGCATCTTCCATCTCTTGCAGCAGGAAATACCCTACGCGACGGCGGTGCTGGTGGAGAGATACACAGAGGAGGAGGGCCGAACAGTGATCGATGCCGTGATCTGGTTGGAACGCCAGAGCCAGAAGGTGATCCTCATCGGCAGCAAGGGTGAAGGGCTGGCCAGGATCCGCCAGTACGCGGAGCGCCAGTTGGCAACGTTTTTACAGATGCCGGTGCTGGTGCATCTGTGGGTGAAGGTGAATCCCGGCTGGCGCCGCAAAGCGACCGCTCTGAAGGAACTGGGCTTCGGTTGAAACGCCGCTCGCAGGAATTTCATTGACACAAATGAGTTTCCCCGAATTTTAGCATCCGACGCGTGTCCGGCTTTGGTTTTTATTTTTCCGAATATCACTTGGTGTAGAGATTATGTATCAAGACAGCGTTGATGGAACCATCCTGACGGTCGATATCGGCAATACCAATATCACTTGCGGTATCTATCAAGACGATAAATTGGCCTGGTATTCCCGGTTCTTCAGTTCCCCGAACCGGACAGCCGATGAGTATTTCAGCTTGCTGAGCCCGCTTCTGGGTAACGCCGCGGCCGGCTCTGTAAAGGTCATTGCCATGGCCAGCGTTGTCCCGCCTCTCACGCGCGTCTGGCAGCATCTGTTTCAGAAATACTTCCAGGCCCGGATCGTGGAGATCAACGCGTTCAGCCCACTCGGCCTCAGTTACAAGGTTCCCGATCCAGCCATCATAGGGGGCGACCTGATCGCCAACGCTTACGCGGCCTGGAAAAAGTACAACGCGAATTGCATCATCCTGGACCTGGGAACCGCCACCAAGATCCAGTTTGTTACCTCAACCGGCAGCTTCGCCGGCGCCGCCATCGCTCCAGGCTTGAAATCCAGCGCGGACAAACTCTTTGACAGCGCCGCCCTGCTCACTCCGATCGAATTGGTGGAACCCAAAGTGTTTTTGGGCACCAACACGCGCGACGCCTTGCTTTCCGGGATAGTCCACGGACATGCCATGATGCTGGAAGCCTACGTTCAAAAGATCAAGCTGCAATACTTCGAACAGAAGGAGATCCTCACTGTACTCACCGGCGGGATCGCCGATCTGGTGAAGGCTTTGGTTCCCTCGGCGGACGTTGTGGACAAGACTCTAACTCTCGACGGCATCTATCTTGCCTGCCGGCATCTGCTGGCTGGTTGAAAACCGGACCATATGCTAAAACGCAGCAGCCTTACCTTCGTGCTCGTCATTCTGGCCGCGCTGGCCGCTGCGCAAAGTTTTCCCGGCCGTTTCTATCTTGAGGGCTACACACCGCTCATCTACAACACGGTTGACGTCTACAAAATCAACAAGGGCCTCAATCTCAACACTGGCCAGCCATACATCGTACGGGATTTCGCCCCCCAGAGCAAGGAAGAGATCGATTTCGCGAACCAGGCGGTGACGATTTACACCCGGGTGGAAGGGCTGGATCTGGTGCCTCCCCGCGTAGTATCGTTCGATACATATTTCTCCAACCTCCAAAGCCAGTCTTTCCGCAGATCGCTCTTCAACCAATACAAGACCCAAACCCAACAAACGCAGGTCACCACTACGGGTTTGATCAAGGAATTCGTGCTGGAGCTTCCTACCATCGCGATGCCCAAGGCGGTGCAGAAAGTGTTGGGATCCAGCGCGGGAAAACTGAATCTGGACGGCACCCAGAAGGTCACGCTCCAGGTGGGCAGCACCAAACGCAAGAACGTTGCCATCTACGAAACCAACAACGCCAGCAATTTTGACATCAAGATGGAGCAGGAAACGAACCTGCGGCTTTCCGGCACCATCGGCGAAAAGATCGCCGTAAATTTGAAATACAACAGCAAGCAGGACGAACAGCTCTTCGACCCCAACAACGTGAGCATCAAATACACGGGCGACGAGGACGAACTAATTCAAAGCATCGAAGCCGGCAACATCACCCTGTCCCTGGCCGGATCCCGCTACATCAGCTATTCGACGGCGTCCCAGGGTTTGTTTGGCGTGACCTCCAGATTAAAATACGGCAACCTCGACCTCACCATGATCACATCCAAGGAAGAGGGGCAGAAAAACACCCAGCGCTACATCGGCACCAGCCAGGCGGATTCCACGGTGTTCCGCAGCCGGGATTACGCTTCGCGGACCATGTATTATCTGGCGGATCCCTACGACCTCTTCGAGCTTTACACCCAGGCCGACGTTTCCGCCAACGTTCCCGCCGGCTGGGTCAACAACGCGA
This sequence comes from uncultured Candidatus Cloacimonadota bacterium, assembly GCA_964429035.1. Classification (GTDB taxonomy): domain Bacteria; phylum Cloacimonadota; class Cloacimonadia; order Cloacimonadales; family Cloacimonadaceae; genus Syntrophosphaera. The sequence continues at coordinate 12,888 of CAYSAT010000022.1, forward strand.
TCAAGACCACTGCCAGCGGCGCCTGGCTGATCAGAACCCCCGAACTTCTGCCAGCCAGCGGCACCGTCCGCGTCTATCTCGACGATTCCAACGCCAGCAACAACGTGGCTTCGGCGGTCGGCGACACCATCTTCTTCTCGCCCGGCGACTACTATGTGCCCTATTACGACGAACTGGTCGAGGGCACGGATTTCGTTACCGACTACAGCGCGGGCATTATCCAGATCAACCGCACGCTTGACCGCCGGGTAACCATCGCGGTGAAATACACCCAGCGCGACGGAACCCTGGTTCCCGCCAACAGCGAGGAACAGGACGGCATCCTGCACGCCAAGGTGATCCGCAGGCGCAACCAGGAATACGACCCCACCGATCCCGACAACGTCTGGCACTATCAGATGCGCAACGTTTACGACATGCACAAGACCAACATCCGCAACGATGGCTTCCAGCTGGAGATCTACACCGTAAACGTCGACCTCACCCGCAACTATCTCATCCCGGATTCCCTCGCCGTACCCGGTGTGCTCACCTACAACGACTATCTGCGCATGGACAGCACCGGCGACGGCCTCATCAACGGCGACGACACCACGGTCAACCTCACCACGGGCATCGTCCTGATTCCTTTCATCCAGCCTTTCGATCCCCTCGGCGATGGCATCATCTACACCGATGAGAACGAAAGCATCAGCTATCTGGACATCAAGTTTTACATCTCCGTAAAGGGCAAGATCGGGCGCGAAGCCGTGGATCTGGCGCAAGGCGGGATTCTCAAGGGCAGCGTGGTGGTGAAAGTCAACGGCGTGGAGCAGCGGGCGAACATCGACTACATCGTGGACTACGATTTTGGCCGGATCACCTTCCTCACTTCCGCCGGAAAGGATCCGGACGCCAAGATCGAGATCGATTACGAATACCGCAGCACTTTCGAGATCGCCAGCAAATCCCTGGCGGGAATACGCGCCGACTGGAATTTTTCGGACTACGCCAAGCTGGGCGGAACCCTGATCTATCGCTCCGAAAACGTGGCGGACCGCCGTCCCAGGGTGGGTAACGAAAACATCGAAATGTACATGGCGGACCTGGACGGCAGCCTGACCATCAAACCGGCATTCGTGACCCGCTGGCTGGACGCCCTGCCGCTGATCAGCACCAGCGCGGAATCGCGGATGGTGCTTTCCGGAGAGGTCGCCTACACCATACCCAGCCTGTATGGCGATCCCAACGGCAAGAAGAAGGAAGCCTTCCTGGACGACATGGAGGCCATCGTCGATTCCTATCCCATGGGCGTCACGATCGGGTCCTGGTCTTTGGCAAGCAAGCCCTTTGGCAGTTCGCTGGCCAGGGGCAGAAGCATCTGGTACAATCCCAAAAACATCCGCCGCGAACAGATCGAAGACCCCCTCACCCTCACCGACAGGGAAAAGAAGGAAACCGTCACCGTCCTTGCCCTGAAGGTCTTTCCCAACGATATCGGAATCCCCGGATCCAACGTCTGGAGTTGGGGCGGCGTGCTGAAATACCTGGGCAACCAGCTCGATTTCTCCCAGAAGAAATACATCGAACTGCTGGTCAAACTGGATGTGAAAACCGGCGAACCCCTGCCCAACCCGACCCTGCGGATCGATCTGGGCGACATCAATGAGGACTATTACACGGAGTACGGCGGCTATGGCGTGCTCAACAACGAGGACGCCAACAACGACGGCGTCATCACCCTGGACGAGGATACCGGCCTGGACGGCATTTTCGCCGGCGAACCCGGAGCCGATCCCAACGACCTTGCCTCCAACGAGATCGACCAAAATGGCGACTACCCCCAGATCAACGGCACGGAAGGTAACCGCGTACTGGATACCGAAGATCTGGACGGAAACGGCGTCCTGAACTCCCTCGACCGCTATTTCAGTTACTCATTCTCCCTCACGGATTCGCTCTATCTGGAAAACGTCAACCACGACGGCTGGCGCCTCTACCGCATTCCCATCACCGATCCCAACGTGTATCAGATCGTCAACAATTCCTCGGCCGGAGTGGCGCCCAACCTCAAGAAGATCTCATACGGCAGGATCCTGTTGGAAACCGACCAGACAGCCAAGGTCCTCATCTCGGACATCTCCGTGGTGGGGAACAAGTGGCAGGATTTCTTCGTGAGGAACCTGCAAGACCAGATAGTACCCGAAACCCTCATCAATTCTTACAATACCAATTACCTTTCCGGTATCGTGAACAACCAGAAGAACAGCTCGCACTACGTTTCCCCGGAAGGCTCCACCTACATCGAATCCCGCCGTGAATCCAGCGAATCCTCGCTCACCCTGAACGTCCAGAACCTCCAGCCCTACCACCAGGTGTTGCTGCGCCAGCGCTTGTTCGATCCCTACAGCCTGCTTTCCTACGACAAGATCAAGTTTTGGATCTATCCCGAAGCCAGCGAGAGCAATCCCTTCCATCCCGATTCCGTGGAAGTGGTTTTCCGGGTGGGAGCCGACAGCCTGAACTACTACCAGATCCGGGAACGCGTCCCCGTGCTGCCCTACACCAGCAAAATGATCCGCGACCAGTGGATGGAACTCACCTACAACCTGCAGGACATGACGTCGCTGAAAGACTCGTTGGGTCCGGACGTCACAGCGGGGGAGCTAGTGCACGGCACCACCACCTACGGCTACAAGGGCAGCCCCACCCTCACCAACGTCCGCGACATCTTTTTCGGCGTTTACAATCCGCCCGACCAAACCGGACCCGCGCCCTTCAACGGCATCATCTACTACAACGACCTCCGCGTCACCGATCCCTACGAAGACGTCGGCATGGCCAGGCGGATCTCGCTCAATTCCACCTTTGCCGACGTGAGCACCCTGGACGTGGACTACGAGGAAAAAAGCGAGAACTTCAACACCATCATCCAGCGCGGCCGGACCAACACTTTCACCACCACCACCACCCTCAACATCTTGAACAAATACTTCCTGAACAAACTTTTCCCCACCTCATGGAGTTTGGATATCCCCATCAGCCTCGCCCGCAACTACAGCCTGGGGATCCCCCGTTTCCGCGCCAATTCCGACCTCCTGCGAGACAACATCACGGATCCTGCAGAGAAGAACCGCGAACGCAACGAAAGCCTCGTCTATTCAGCCGATTTCGGTTTCAGCCAGCGCAAGGCCCCCAAATCCAAGATCCTGGAATTCCTGGTCTATCGCGGCTCCCTCAGCGGGCGCGTCGAGAAAGCCTACCGCTACACGCCCACCGCTGTGGACACCGTCTTTCTCTGGCGCGGTACCTACAACTACAATCTCACCTTCCCCAGCGACAAGGTCAGCTTCAATCTCTTCAAAAACTACCGCCTGGGCTTCTTTCCCACCACCTGGAACAACAGCTTCACCTTCAACAACGAAGAACCCCAAAGCTGGAACTGGGAAAAGCGCGAAGGCGTCTATTCCTGGTGGCCCCGCGCCCAGATCATCCCCCGGAGGCTGTTCACCTCCGATACCAACATCAACTGGGGCCTCACCTCGGACATCGCGCTCACCGCGCGCCTGAACAGCAAGCGCGACCTCATCCAGAAACAGTATTTCAAATCCCTGAACATCGGCAAACTCACGGAATACGTCCAGGACCTCGGCCTGAACTACAATCCCTCCTATTTGCGCCAGTATCTGAGCCTCACCGTCAGCGGCACCACCCGGTTCTCGGAAATGCAGACCAAGTACTATCAAAACTCGCCCACTGGCCAGATCGAGGTCTATCAGAACAACGGCAATTCCAACCGCTCCTTGCGCACCAACTTCACTCTGATGAATTCCACGCTGCTGGCCACTTGGGCGGAACAACTGAACTCCGCCCACGCCGCCCGGGTCCTGCAGCAAGCCGCCATTGCCGATTCCGCCCAAGAGACGGAAAAGGACAAGGAAGAGCTCTCGCCCGAGGAGCAGAAAAGGAAGGACGAGGAACGCGCCCGCGCCGAACTCTACATGAAGCTGGAAGCCCAACGCAAGGAAGCCGAAGCCAAGAGGGCGGAAGCGGAGCCCAAAGATGGGGAAGAGCCAGAGCCCAAAGACCAGCCCATCGTCCTGGATCCCTTTAGCGGCAACCTTCCGGAAGGCGTAACGGTCAATTTTGGCGGGGATGAACCGAGCGAACCTCAGCCCCCGAAGGACGAACCGGAACCCGAAGCCAAGGCGCCGGCCTCGACCAGATACCTGCCTGCCACGCTGGTCGGCTACCTCGCCAAGCTCAAGAACGTCACCCTGTCCTACCAAAACGGCTATGTGATGACCTACGCCCGCAAGGACAGCCGCCCCTCCTTCCTCTTCCAACTCGGCGTCCCCCACACCATGCCTGCCGATTCACTGGAATCCACCACCGACGACAACACCCTCACGCTTTCCAGCGGCATCGCCTTCTCACGCAAGGTTGATAGCATGCTCAACTATTCCTACACCATCAACAAGCGCTTCGCCGACGCTTCCAACCAATCCGTGGCCGTCACCTTCCCCGATCTGACCCTCTCCCTGATGGAGGTGGAACAATGGTTCGGCATGGATAAGGTCCTCTCCAGTTCCCGCCTGAACACCGGATTCCAATACACGGTCCGCTCCAGCGGCGACGTCAATTGGATCAAGCCCAAGCAGGAAACCCGCTCGATCTCCCTAAACCCCTTGCTGGGCTTCACCGGGACCCTCTTCAAGAACCTGAACGCCAACCTCAGCGTGTCTGTCACCTCCGCCGAAAACACCACCGACATGGATACCTACGACATCCTCAAAACCAGCCTCAGCCAGTCCCTCAACGGCAATTTCTCCTATTCCTTCCGCGCCGGAAAGGGCTTCACCATACCCTTCACCAAAAAGAAGATCCACATCAATAACGAGCTCACTTCCAGCCTCACCCTGCTCTTCGAAAAGAACTTCGAGGAAACCTTCGGACGCGAATCCTCCCAGGTTGACCGCGATGGCATCCGCATCGCCATCAATCCCGGAGCCACCTACCAGTTCGACCAGAACATCCGCGGCGGACTCACCGGAACCTGGGAGAAAACCGCCGACAACAAGCGCGACACAGGCCTGAGGACCTTCCGCATCGGCATCTGGGTGGAAGTGAACCTATAGGCTGGTGTACAGGCGGACGCAGTTCCGCCTATAAATTCGGCGCTTCATGTACAGGCGGACGCCGTTTCGCCGCAAGGAATAGGAGGAGCGGAGGTCCCCCTCCGTTAAAGCCCGCAGGGCTTTGTCTTTGTTCTGATGGCTCCTCCGGAGCCAGGCATAGGAGGACCTATGCCACTCCTAATTCTTGCGTCAGGGCTTTGTTCTTGATACGATGGCTACGCCGGAAAGGATAGGAGGAGCGGAGGTCCCCCTCCGCTAAAGCCCGCAGGGCTTTGTTCTGATGGCTCCTCCGGAGCCAGGCATAGGAGGACCTATGCCACTCCTAATTCTTGCGTCAGGGCTTTGTTCTTGATACGATGGCTACGCCGGAAAGGATAGGAGGAGCGGAGGTCCCCCTCCGCTAAAGCCCGCAGGGCTTTGTTCTGATGGCTCCTGCGGAGCCAGGCATAGGTGGACCTATGCCACTCCCAATTCTTGCGTCAGGGCTTTGTCTTTGTCCTGATGGCTCCTGCGGAGCCAGGCATAGGAGGACCTATGCCACTCCTAATCTTTGCCGCTCAGATGGCGCTGTCCATTCTCTCGTAGCCTGGAACGGTGGGGAGAAGCCCAGCTTCCACGGCTTTCTTCACCGAAGCGCAGGGTAGTTCGTTAGTTTCGATCTGGGCGCGCGAAAGGGTCTCGAGGTCGATGGGGGTGAGGCCCTCGGAGCCGGAAGCGAGCGGAATCCCCTCCAAACTGTAGGCCTTCGCCAGAGCCCACATCAGTTTGTTGAACAGGTTGTACCAACTGGTGCAGTTGGTGTCGCGGTATTCGCGGCGGTAGAGCTCGGTGTAGTGGATCAGGTCCATCCGGAAGCCCGCGGACAGCCCCAGCGCCTTGAGGTTGTTCGCGATCCGCCCCATCCGGCGGTTGTTCTCCGTGGGCGCGGATTTCGGCAGGGTACGCACCAGGACGCGCTCCAGGCGGGGATTGTAGTAGAACACCAGCCCATCGCATTTTCCCGAGTAGGCCAGCATGGCGTGTTTGAGTATTGCTTTCATAGAATCTCCTTGGTTGGTTAATGGGTTAATTGGTTAATGGGTTAATGGGTGAACAGGTTAACGGGTTAACAGGTTTACGGGTGACCGTGATAGGGTGGAAGGGTGTGACACGAGACCGGCAAAGTGGCGAAATGGGAAGGGAGGCTGCGCCAGCCCTGGGGCTCTTCATCTGCCAGCCCCAACGCTGTCATCCCGGACGCCGGGGACCCACGCAGTGGGGCGGCGAGCCGGGATCCAGTCTTTGAGAATTCCAAATCAGAACCAATCCGGCCATACTTTGCATGAGGGAAAAGGAAAGGACTGGATCCCGGGTAACACTGCGTGTTCCCGGGATGACACTCGCGGTCAAGCCCAGGATGACATCGCTCTTAAACCATCGGGACACAGAACGCACTTCCGATTCTTGCTTCCTTGCTGATTCTTGCTCCGTTTTATGTCAGGAGCAGAGCGGATTAGCAAGAATCTCAGCATTTTTGGCGATATTGGATATTATAATTCCCAGAATGTTTTCCGCTGACTGGGAAAAATGCTTGCTTCCTTGCTGAGCCTTTCTGCTAAAGGAATAAAACGCCATTTCGATTCTTGCTGGATCCTTGCTTCCTTGCTGAGCCCGTCAATCTTTCCGCACATAGATACAATAATTGACTCCGTTGAGGGGTCTGATCTCCACCTCCAACCCCCGCAGTTGGGCGTATCTTCTCAGCCGCATATTGAAGCGTTTGGCAGATTCCTTCCGCCGGACCTTGTATTCCTCTTCGTATTCGGTTTTGAGGTCTTTGGCGTTCAATTTGGCGCTGCCCAGGCGTTCCAGATCAGGAAGCACGCGGGCGTCCAGGAATTCCACCAGGTCGTCGCCGATCTCCAGTTCCAGCGAGGTCTGCATCACGTTGTTGGCGTAGGCGGGCAGGCCCTGGGTGGCCACCTTGTGGCGCAGGGAGAGTTGCACGCAATAGAGCGCGAAGCAGTCGAACTGGCGCCAGTCCCGGGCCGTGAAACCCGCTCCGAAGAAGCCGCGCCCGAAGTCGTCGATCGGCTTGTGGCGCGCGTTGTAGAAGCGGTGGAGTTGCACGTCCATCCGGCGGCGGGCGTCCGAGTCGCTCGTCCCCGAGACCGGATTGTTGCTCGTGATCACGCATTTGGGCACGTCTTTGTAGGGTATGAAGAGCGATTCCCGGCCTTTCTTGTTGACCGTCATACCCACGCTTACCCAGGAATAGACGTCTTTCAGTTGGAAGCGTTTGTTATCCAGGTCGTCGATCACCACCACCCGCGTTTGGCGCGTCACCCTGTCGAAATTGTGCGCGTAATCGCTGCGGAGGTTCTCCCCGGTCTCCAACAACAGCCGGTCGCCGGAGCCCGCTCCAGACCCCTGCATGGCGGTCAGAAACTGATGTATCATGCTCTTCCCGGAGCCGCCGTTCCGCTCGCGGTCGCCTTCCGTGGAGTCCGAATAGATCGTCAGGCACGGCTGCAAATGTGATCTGTAGCGGTGGAGGTTGTAGCCGATGGAGCAGAGATAGGCGGTGTGGCGTTTCTCGTCGAACAGCGGCTTGCCGTCCGGGCCTCTTTTGAGCGGGTCGGAACACTGGTTCCGCGTGAACTGGTAATAGATCCCGTCCCGCCACTGGGAATCGTATTCGAAGCCACGCTGGATGATGTCCTCTTTCCAGACGAACTTGTCCAGGTTCTGATAGCCGCAGCGTTCGAAACCCCCGGCTGAAACCTTGATGGCGGTGTTCAGATAGAGGATCCAGCAGCAATCCACGCCGTCGCGCAGGAATTCGCCCTCAAACTCCGGCAGGGAGGTGAGGTTTTTGGCCTTGAAAAACTCCTTGGTCCGGCGGAAGACCTTGTCTTTCACGCCCTGGATGAAGCCGTTTTCCATAATGATTCGCTCGACGTCTTCCTTGGCCTTGAGCATGTCCACGCGCTCGAGGACGAAGCCGCTTGGCTTCACGATTTCACAGGTTCCGTTGCCCAGATAGCGGCGGTAGCCCAGATACGCCAGGAAGCCGCAGAAATCCACGGGATTCAGGTAGCCGTCGATGTTTCCGCTTCGCATGGCGAGCAGGAAAGGGGGCTCGGGCGTAGGGGGTGAGTTGGAGTTCAAGCCGGCCTTGGAGTTCAAGCCAGTCTTGGAGTTCAAGCCAGTCTTGGAGTTCAAGCCGGCTTCCCCAGTTTCATTTCTTTCCGGATTTTCCTGGCCGGGTTGGACTTCAAGCGGCGTGGCACAAGTTTCCTGGCCGGCTGGGACTTCAAGCAGCCCCTCCGCAGCCCCGGCACTGTCTGAAGTCCAAGGCGCTTCTGAACCTTCGTGTTGGCACGCAATCTGGGTAGCGCCTTGAACTCCAGAGTGGCCGATCCCGCCTGCCAAGTCCTCATCCACGGGAAAGCCCGGGTTGTCGAAGTAGTAGTTCGGGTCGTTTTCGCCGATTTGATCGGTCAGACGTTTCATCAATTCCCTCCTTATAGGAATGTTTCTCGTTGATTATAGTGGGACACACTATCCCTCCATATATAGTGGGCGACGCTTGGCACATCCCCCTATATTAAAGTGTGTGACGTTTTCACTCCCCCCATATATATACGGATGATTTTTCGACCCGAAACCAAAAAAATCTTCAATTTCCTCGCCAAACACCCCCAAAACCACTCATTTCGCCGGATTTTTCCTCGCCCAATACTCGCCCAAAACCTTTGGGGATGAGGTGGGCGAGCCTTTCCGAAGCAAATCTGGCCGCCGCGTGGCCATAACGCGCCGGGCGGATCAATCCCCAATCAGCGTCCGCTTATCCGCTCAAGGTTCAATTAAACCCGATACTCAGCCTTTCGTCCGGAATGTGGCCATGCAATGGCAAAAACCGTGGAAGATCGAGCAGATTCCGCCAAAGAGGCAGAAAATCCCCCAAAACAAAGGCCGGAGCAGGATTCCCGTCAGCGTGGGCTGGCTTTGGGGCAAGAGATACAGTCCCCAGGCGATCAAATAAGCCCCCACCACGATACAGGCGTGGCCGAGGATCACCAGCGCCGCCCGGTTACGCTTCCAGCCGATCCAGATCAGGGCCAGGCCGATGATCCCCGAAGGGCTGGCGACGGACGAACGGAAGAGGAACATAACGCTGAGCGCCACCAGCAAAACGCCCAAAACGATCGTAATGTAACTGTGTTTGTGCATACTTTCACCTCGCGGGTTTATCTAAAGCGGGTCGATGGCCCGCGTTATCCGCAATACCGCTTTTGGGCCGCTCCGCTGGCTCCGCGCGCGGGTTTAGATGGCGATCCTGGACTGGATAAAAAGCAGAAAGAGGGGATCGCAGAACTCAAAGCCGGAATCGGCCTGGCTGCTCAACTGCTCCGCGAGGAGTTTCTGGACGGCGCGTTGGGAGGTGGAAGTCGCTCCCAGGCGATGGCGTTCGTGGTAATCCTGGCTGAATACGCGGGTGTTTTCCCGGCTGAGGGCGGTGAGGATCTTCTTCTGCTGCAGGCTGAGTCCAGACCAGATTTGCTGGAAGAACTCGGCGAGGTTGGTGAGCATTTTTTCCAGAGCCTGGCCAAGCATGGCGGGATCGGGAGTGGATGACGCCTGGACCGCCAGTTGCCAGAGTTCGGCAGCCAGGAATTGGACGTAATTGGGAATGTTTCCGGCTTGGGAGACGATCCTTCCCGCCAGGTCTTCCGCGATGGTCAGCCCGGTGTCCCTGAACCTTTGGACGATGAACCCGCGCATGATAGATGGGTCGATCTTGTCCAGTTGCATGATCTTTCCGAAATGGTAAAAAGCGCGCCCGGGCTGGTTGAAGATGTCCAAAAGCAGATGGTAGCGGCTTCCTGAGAAGATATAGGTGCTGCGGGTGTGTTGTTGGATCACGGAACGCAGGATGTTTTCGAAGTTATCCCCGTTCAGGTTGGCGAGTTCCTGGAATTCGTCGAAGATCACCAGCCATTGTTTTTTGGGGTCCAGGTTTTCCGTGAGGTTGAGAACGCTTTCCAGAGTTTCCGCGTTCAGGTTCTGGGATTCGAATGTGAGGGAAAACGCGGGATTGCCCAGCGCGTCGATAGTGACTACGGGACGGATACCCCTGGCCAGGATTCCGATTTTCTTCAGGGTCGCTTTCCAATTCTTGCCGCTTTGCTTGAAGATCTCCCGGGAATAGAGTTCGATGAAATTAGCCCGGGAATTGACGCGGAAGAAATCGAGGTAGAGGACGGTGTAGCCTCTCTCCCGCATGTTTTCAGCCAGTTTGAACAGGAGGGAGGTCTTTCCATAGCGGCGGGGCGAATGCAAGACCACATTGTGGTGGGCGGAGACATCCTGGATCAATGTTTCCAATTCCTGTTCCCGGTCCGTGAAATAGGGCTCGGAAACTACTTTGCCATATTGAAAGGGATTCTGCATGGCGGCTCCTGAATTAGATCGATATATACATGATAACTGATCCGGAGTTTCAGGCAAGGGCAGATTACGCAAAGTTGCGTTACGCATCAAAGCGTAATCCGCCCAAACCGCGCCCCGACAGCGTCTGGAGGGCCGCGCAGGGTCTTTTGGGAAGCGACTTTTCCTTTGTTTTGGGGAGTTGTAAACGTTAAGTGAGAAAAAAACCTTGACAATATCCCTTGCAAAGGCTGTTTTGAATTATCAAATGATGGAGGTGAAAGATGCGTATCAAAACCCTACGCGTCGCCCTACTCAGTTTGCTCCTGCTTTTGTTGTTTCTCACGGCCTGCGAAACCGGTCTGCTCGAACCCGGAACTTATGACCCGGACAACGCAGACGCCAGGCCACTCTTCAACCGGACCGGATTGGTGGACGCCAACGGCGACTGCTATCCCGGCTACCGGAACTACAACATCCGCTCCGACCGCGTCAGCCTCTCCTGGGCTGCCAGCGGGGACGACAATTTCGTCTGCTACAAACTCTTTCGCAACAACCAGCTCGTCCGCAGCATCCACGACCGCGCCGTGACCGCCTGGGTCGATTCCAACCTGGTCCAAAACACCGGCTACCTTTACAAAGTAGCGACACAGGTGAGGACAGGACTCAGCCGCGCGGATACGCTCACAATCAAGACTGCATCATTGATGCCGCCTGATGTAAGGTACCGCATCAACAACAGCCAGATGGCGATCCTCTCCTGGAAAGATCGCAGCGACATTCCGGGCAACTTCAAGATCTACCGGAACAACAACCTCATCGCCGAAGTTCCGGAGTTCATCGGCAAAGATTCCGACCACGTTTATTCCTATCAGGACAACTCCGTGGAGCATTACGCCACCTACAACTACCAGATCATGAAGTCCGGCACGCTGGACGAGACTCCGCTGAGCGACCCGGTGTCGGTGTATGTGAATTACGAGCTGTTCGCGCCGTATCTGCAGTCGCTCACCCAGCTCTCCCTGGTTCCCGAAGTGCTGGTGGAATGGGAAGACAACTGCCACAGCGAGACGGCGTTCCGGATTTACCGCCGCGCCTATGGAGCGCCAGAATTCCAGCAGATCGCGACCGTCACCGGCTGGGACCAGGATGAATATACCGATTCCGCGAACCTGGCCATCGGTGTCACCTACGAGTATTACATGACGTCCATCGACGCGGATACCACGCCCGTGAGCGAATCCGCGCCCTCCAACACACTCAGCATCAACCTGAACGAAAACATCAACGTGATCTGGCAAGTGGCGCTGATCGACGGCTACGGCGACGGCTGGAACGGGGGCTACCTGACCGTGTTTGTGAACGGCTCCGTCGTGCTCAACACCATCACGTTGGCAAGCGGCTCCGGACCGCAATACTACGATTTCCAAGTCCAGGACGGGGATGAGATCACCACCTATTACTCCGCCGGAGGCTGGCCATATGAGAACTACTACGCCATCCTCGACCACAACGGCGCGATCGTGGCGGAATCCGGCGGAACCTGGAACAATCCCATGGCGTCCACTCCGGAAAGCATCACGGTGCCGATCATCGTGGACTTGGGAGGTCCGGCTCCCGATGGGCAGAATCTCTACACGGGAGGTGTGAAATGAAACGACTGCTCATCTGCTGCGTGTTGGCCTATGTGGTTTCCCTGTGTTTGGCCCAGGGCGTCAATTCCTTCCGGTTCCTCTCCACCAGCGGCGGTTTGGACGACGAGATCGAATTCGTCTATGATCCGCTCGACCTCTACTATTTCAACGGGCTCAAATTCTACAGCGCGCTGAACAACTTCGGCGGAAACGACCGCTTGCTGGATGAGAGCGGCGGAAACTACCTGCTGTTGGGAGCCGCCACCGACAAGGCCTGGCTGAAAAACCTCAAGGTCGCCGCGCTGTGGAACTGCACCGACGATAAAACCCCGCTGGAATTCGATTGCTATCCCTCGCCCTACGAAGAATACCCCACTACCGAATGGGGCGAAGCGGAGTTTGACTGGCAGTCCTATTACGATTCCAACGACAATGGCCTCTACGACCACTACCGCCATGTGTGGCAGAAATTCGAGAACTACGAACGCAACAAAGGCAAAAGCGCCTGGCTGGTGTTCAACTACGCACCTTCGCCCCAATTCATCCTGGGCGACAAGATCGGGTTCAGCCGTACCTGGGGCGACGATACCTACGCGCATAATTCAGTTCTGGACTACGGCTGGGGGGATCCCAGTTTCGAGTCGTTCGACGAGGCCTACGGCCTGGATGAAATGGATCCGGGTACGCCTTTCCATCATATGGAGACCGAGGAAGAGGGGGATTTCGGCAGCGAATATCTGGATTGCCTCTTTCACAACGAACTGGGATTCATGCGTACCGGCGGCGTGTGGGAGTATTCCGGACGCTGGCAGATCAACTTCCTGAGAAACCGCGAAGCCACTCTGGACCGCGCCTGGCTGGCGGAACGGGACTTCTATGAAGAACCGGTGGACGGCGCGGACTTCTACGAATACACCGAAGAAGAATCCTGGGATTACGAAAGCCTGGAAAAAGGCGTTTACAACCAGCTCTCAGCCCGTTTGCGCCGCTTCCTGGTTCCGGATCCGGATCTGCGCCGCGCGGGTTACTGGAGCTTCGGCCTGGGCTTGGGGATGCGTAACCTCACTTCTTCCTACGACGAGGATTACTTCTACGAGGAAAGCGATCCTGATTATGAGCACCAGAGCATCATGGGAACCCTGCTCGAGGAAGGAAAGATCCTGGGCTTCACCTTCAACACCCACCTGAGGTTGAACTATCCCCTGAACCAACACACCATCCTCGGCACCGGTCTGTATTACAACTGGAAGAATAACAAACTTACCGGTGATTACGACTACCTCTACACGGAAGAAAACCTCACCTACAACACCGGCGGCGACAAGGCCGATTGGGTGCACAAGCGCACCGAGTCCGCCCATTCGGCCGGCGATACCGAGCAGCAATACAACTACCGGACCTTCAAGGTTCCAGTCGGCCTCGAATACTGGTTCTCAGCGTCCCGCAAATGGGCGATGCGGGTGGGTTCGGTGTTCACCTGGTCTTCGTCCGTCTACAATGAGAGCTATACCCCCACCCTGATCGAACCGACCATGATCGAAGACGTAGATTTCGATGACCAGGGCAACCCCGAAGTTTCGATCGAAGACAATACCTACATGGTGGAAAGCCACGGCTCCAAGTACTCGTCCTCCAGCACGGGATTCAGCTATGGGCTCTGCTACAAGGCAAGCGAACAACTACAGATCGAACTGATGTACATGTTCGCCACACCCGACCTCAGCCTCTGGAACACCAATTTCTTCCGGCAACTGAGGTTTGCCTTCACAGTCGGATTCTGACGTATAGAAGCATTACAGGCGCGGATGTTGCTGGCGCTACGAGCCGGCGGTTCTGAACCAAGATGATTCCAGCCGGGCGGAAAACCTCCTCCCGGCTGGTTTCTCGTTTATCTGACTTGTTTTGGGGAGGGCCATCCGCGGACCAGCGGCCGGAATTGGCTGGTGGATCCGCTGATGACGGCGTTTTGCAGGCTATTCGTTGTTATGATCGTACACAATCCGGGCGAAGTCCTACCACCATCGGCCGTCAAAGCCTCCCAGTAGGAATAACGGGGGTAGGTGAGAAACAGAAATAGCTTGACAGGAATCAGCCATTATTTATATGTTATGTAGCGGATATCAAGTTATTGGTATGAGTTATGTTATCGTGTTAAGAGTGAATATATCCCTCCTTAGCGGGGATGCGTTCTGCCAGGTCTGGAGGTATAGGATGAAAGCCAAGCCTCGACTTGAGACACCATCAAGCTGGTGGGCGGGTGACCTGCCCAGCAATCCAGAAGCATCATCAACCGTATCCGAAATTCCATTCATAAGTTATCCCTCCTCCGTTCATTCTTTGACGGTAAAGGCCACTGCATCCAAGCACCCGGATTTTTCAGGGCAACATCAATCAAGCCACAACAACTACCATACAAAGGGGTTTATCATGAGAAAGATCATTTTCATCATCAGCGTCACTTTCCTGGCCAGTCTGCTCAACGCCCAGCCCGATCCTGAATGGCTCTGGGCTGCGCGAGCCGGAGGGGGAGGCTATGAAGCCGGAACCGCCATCACAACCGACAGCATGGGAAACATTTATACGGGAGGAAGCTTCTCCGGGTCGGCCAGCTTCGGCCCGTTCACTCTAAACTGTGCCGGCAACATGGATCTCTTTGTCACCAAACAGGATCCCGCGGGCAATTGGATCTGGGCGGTGCGGGCCGGCGGAGGCTACAATGTCAATTGCGAAGGGATCTCGGTTGACGACCTCGGCAACGTCTATCTGACCGGGGATTTCAACATCAGCGCCAGCTTTGGCACCATCAACATAAACAGCGTCGGCCAGTACGACATCTACGTTGCCAAGCTCGACCCCAGCGGAAACTGGCTCTGGGCATTGTGCGCCGGATCCCCCAACATGGATGGGGGCTATGGCATAGTTTTCGATGAGCCCGGCAATGTTTATCTGACTGGGTATTTCTCGTCAGCCGTAAGTTTCGGCGCGGACGTGTTGACAAGCACCGGTGGTCTGGAGATCTTTGTGGCAAAACTGGATACCGCCGGAAACTGGCTCTGGGCGGTCCAGGGGGGTGGAACAGACACGGACAGAAGTGATGGAATTGCGGTCGACAATCTGGGGCTCTTGCACATAACCGGGTGGTTTAATGGTACCGCCAGCTTTGGCACGCACACGCTTACATGCGCGGGAATGGGTGACATTTTCATCGCCAGGCTCGATCAGGATGGCAACTGGCTCGCGGCATCAAGGGCCGGAGGAACAAGCACAGAATCCGGCCGCTGCATCGGGGTGGACGGCTCGGGCAACGCCTGCATCATCGGTACCTTTTATGGTACGATCAGCTTTGGAGACATAGAGCTGACTGACGTGAGCAATTACACCGATGTGTTCGTGGCCAAGCTCGATCCCTCCGGCGATTGGCTCTGGGCCTGCAGATGCGGGTCAAACCAGGGGGAAACTTTCACGGGCATCGCGGTTGACGTTTCCGGTAACTCATACATAATCGGCGATTTTGAAGGGACGGCGGCTTTCGGTCCGTTCTCTCTCACCAGCAGCGGAGACAAAGACGTCTATGTCGCCAAGCTGGATCCCTCTGGAATCTGGCTCTGGGCTCAACGGGTCGGGGGAACTGGTTACGATGTCGCACAAGCCATTGCGGTGAATGCCCAGGGCTATGTGCATATGACCGGGGCATTCCAGCTGACGGCGGACTTTGGCCCCTTTACCCTCACCAGTGTTGCGCAGAGCGATATATTCATCGCCAAGCTATACTCGCATACGACAGTGAACGATTTGGCCGCCCTCGCCGTCGCGGGGGAAACATCCCCTCTGGCCGGAGTACCGTCTGAATACACCGTTGCAGTGCAGAACAACGGAAACACAGTCCAGTCCGGCTATCTGGTAAAGCTGTTTCTGGAAGGAGAGGTGGAGCTTGGCACCGTGATCGGGAACTCCATCTTGCCTGACTCCACTCAAACATTCAGTCTGTATTGGACTCCGGCTGTTCCTGGCCCCACCTATCTTTACGGCGTAGTCGAACTGACAGGAGATCAGAACATCGCCAACAACCAAACTCCAAATCTTGATGTTATTGTTGAATACGTTCCGGGCACACTGATGGCGATCGTGAATGACCTCCAGTATCAGCCAATTGCAGGCGCTTGCGTGAATTGCGGTGGTCAGACCGGTTCCACGGATACCGGCGGAGTCTGCATTTTGCAGCTTGCTCCCGGCAGTTATGTGGTTTCAGCCAGTCATCCAGATTACATTGCAGCCAGCCAGAACGTAGAAGTGATTTCTGGGCAGATGGTCATGATTGAGTTCCTTCTTTCTTCTGTTGACGCGGATGATCCTGCCACTCCTGAGTTGCAGACCGCGCTGCTAAGGAACGATCCCAATCCCTTTGGAGTAAACACAACTATCTTCTACAGCCTGAAAGAAGCCGGTTCGGTAAACATAAGCATCCATAACCTGAAAGGCGAACTGGTCACAACCTTGTTAGACGCAACCAAGAATCCCGGCCAGCATATCATCGGCTGGAATGGAACGGACCATCAGGGCTGCCCTGTTGCCAATGGCGTGTATTTTTGTACATTGCGTGCAGGAGGGCAGAGGAGCTTACGCAGGCTTGTTTTATTGAAATAGATGCTAAGCAACCCACGACGTGTCAGAAAAGCCGGCAAATGTGCAGTGGAGTACAATAAGGCGTTCCACCAGTTTACTTTTGCAGGGCTTAGATTAACAGATTGATTAGCAGCAAATTCGTCTCCAGCAAGGCACAGAGCAGGATATCCCCTTGGAGGCCTGTTTTTCCAGATGCCAGATCGCTGACAATGCTCAAAAAACAAGATGGCAGCTGTTATCAGGGGATAGGCGATGGCGGTTATAAATAGTCAATGTAGATTTCAAATTGGATCAATAACTTTTTTGCATCCCTCTGGATCATTTATTGATGGGCATCCCAGCCACCTCAGCAAAAAAACCTGAAAAAAAGTCTTGACAGAAATGTGGTGGTGTTTTAGTTGACTACAGCACTATGACAATGACACAGAATGAAAAGATAGATAAGAGGTGGTTATGAACATCTTCAACAACGAGACGCCGCTCTACTTGCAACTCCGCAAGCACATCGAGGAATTGATCCTCGAGCGGACCCTGGCGGAATCGGCTGCCATTCCCTCGATCCGGAACCTGGCGCGGGATTACAATCTGAATCCGATCACGGTCGCCAACGCCCTGGGTTCGCTGGTCGAAGAAGGCATCCTGTATAAGCAGAGGGGTGTGGGCATCTATGTGGCGGAAGGCGCGCGGGAATTGATCATCACCCGCCGCAGCGGAGATTTTATCACGGAGAAGCTGGAGCCTGTGCTCAAAAAAGCCCGGCAACTGGAACTTCCCCTGGAGCAGATAATCAAACTAACAGAATCCATATATGGAGGATCAGATGAATGAGATCATCTATCAGACCCAACACCTGACCAAGTACTACCGAAAATTCAAGGCCCTGGACGATGTGAACCTGAGCCTGGGACGGGGCAAGATCATCGGCCTGCTGGGCAAGAACGGCGCGGGGAAATCCACCCTGATGCGCTGCATGCTCGGTTTCCTGAACCACGAGGGCGAAGTGTCGCTGTCCGGCCAGAGAATCGACCACCGCGACCACCGCGTGTTCGAGGACGTGGCTTTCATTCCTGACGTGAGCGGTTTGGACGACCGCCTGACCGTGCAGCAGACCATCGCCTACATCCGCGGCGTGAATCCCCGCTGGAACGAAGAACGGGCGGAAAAACTACTCGCGATCAGCAATCTGCCGCTTAAACTGAAGGTCGGCAAACTTTCCAAGGGCATGAAGACCAAACTCTACCTGCTGATCACGCTCTCCCTGGACGTGAACTTACTGCTCCTCGACGAGCCGACCCTGGGCCTGGACATCGCCTTCCGCAAGGAATTCTTCAACACCATCCTGGGCGAGTTCTTCGATGAGGAAAAGACCATCCTGATCTCCACCCACCAAGCCGAGGAAGTGGAAGACCTGCTCCAGGAAGTGATCTTCATCGATAGCGGCCGGATCCTCCTGCACGAAGACATGGAGGGGCTGAAATCGCGGCTGCGCGTAGTTACATTGCCGATCGACCGCAGCTCTGAAATTATGTCCCACAACCCCAAACTGGTGTCCAAGACCCTGGGCTCCATCAGCGCGGTGCTGGATTCCAGCATCGAGATCGAGGGCGCTACGTATAGCCGGGCGAACCTGGCCGACCTTTTCCTGTCGGTCGTGGGAGGTACCAATGAGACAGTGTAAAGCGTTAATGCGCAAAGAATGGAACACGCATAAGGCTGGATTCCTAATGCCTCTGTGGTTCACCGGCGGCGTATATGTGACCGCGCTTCTGGGCTGGATCATCAGCCTGATCAAAGGAACCGGGATAGTTTACCAGATCCAGACCGGGGAGATCCCCTCCGGTATGGAAAACCTGCTGCTCTACACGGGATCAGCGGGAGCCGCGGCGCTGCTGGGCTTCGTGTCGTTGGTCACGGCAATCTCGCTCTCCGACAGCCTCATCAACGGCGGGTTCAAGCGCCGCTGCGAGATCCTGCATCTGTCCCAACCCGTGGCGTTTTCCAAAATAGCCATCACGAAATACCTGTTCATCTGCGCGGGAACGATCCTGCTCTACGGGGCGCTTTCCCTCGTGAACAGCCTGGTGATCTCGCTGGGAACCGGATACCTGATCCACACGCAAACCTATTATGGACTGGTGGGCTGGCTGCAGATCTGGATCCTGATGAGCCTGTCGATCCTGTTCATGGCTTCGCTGTTCTGGTTTTTTGCGGGATTGTTCAAAAGGAAGTCCTTCTTCATGGGCATCCTCACCATCATGGCCATCCAGGCGGTGATCTCCATCCTGAATTACACCGCCGGCTGGCACATCCCGTCCCTGGCTTCCTACCTGGCCGAGCTTGTGGCGGTGAACGTAAGTTTCGATCCGGAATCAGCCAATCTGGGCATTCGGAACATCAATTTGGTGATCCAGCAAGCCTGGCAAAACATCTTCAGCTGGAATAGCCTGCTCAAAGTGATCTACAGCGCTGTTTTGTTTATCGGCGGAGCGTGGCTGTATAAGAGGAGAGAACTGACATGACGATTTCTGTTGACAAAATCGAAGCCGTTGCCAAACAAAAGACCAAGCGGTCCGAAATCCCAGCCGCCACAAGTCTCCAACGCCCGGCCAGCCCGGACAGGGACAGGAGTTACGGCGGCCAGCGTGAATGGGTTTTCAGCGCCCCCATTCCGTCAGTTAAAATGTGCGTTTACCTAATATAGAGGAGGCCCGATGAAACACCTGTTAATAACCCTGATGCTATCCCTGCTGCTGTTGCTGCTGCCTCTGATAGCCGGAGCCCAATCCGTTGCCAACTTGGGCAACGCGGATCTGGACAGCCTCGGCCTGCCCGCAGCCAGCATCGACAACCTCTTGATCCCGCTCGCCAATCCCTCGTTGTTGGGGACCGACGGCGCAAACGGCCTTGGTTTCATGAAGAACTGGGGCGAAAAGAACCACTGGTGGTTCCTGAATATGGACGGTCTCAGTTATGTGTGTGAGTACGTACGAAACGATGATGCCGACAAGAGCGCCAACTATCACACCATTGCCACCGGCAGCGAACTCCTGCCCGCCCATATACTGCCCAATCTGTATTTCGGCGGTCACTATCGCTGGCTGAATAACAAATTCGGCAAAGGCGATTTCCGCACTGCCTTCACCTATAGGCCGCATAATTCCACATCGCTGGCCTTTCTCTGTGACCACCCCTATAAGGAGTCACCCCGCTACCATGTGGGCGCCGCTATCCGGCCTCTGGCCTTCGTACCCAACCTCAAGGACTACCGCCTTGAACTGAGTGCGGACCTGGACTACAACAAGGACGGTGGCGAATACGGCATCGGCAACGCCACTTTCGGGATCAACACCCAGATCCTGGACGGTCTCAAGATCGGCGCCAGCCTTAATCCGGACAGCGAGACCCTGATGCTCAAATTCAGCCTCAGTGGCAGCAAGACGGAACTGGGAGCCTACGTGGCCGACGGCGCAACGATGCCCTACATCCATTTCGCTGACGAAGCCTTCAAACCGTTTCTGGGCATCAAAAGCAAAAACTGGTACGACATGAAACTGAATGGCGCGGTGGCCAGCTATCCCGCCCCGAAATACTCCTTCGGCCAGTTTCGCCTGTTCGACAAGGGCACCCGGAGCATCGAAGCGCTGGCCAGGGAATTGAAGCAAGCCAAGGACGATCCCACGATCCAGGGCATCCTGCTCAAGAATCCCAGTTTCACCGCCTCCTATGCCCTGATGCAGGAATTGGTTGCCGCGGTCCGGGATTTCAAGGGCAGCGGCAAGAAGATCGTGGCCTATTACGACAACATCACCAACGGCGGCTACATCTTCGCCTCTTCCGTGGCCGACCAGATCTATCTGAATCCGCTGGGATCCCTGGATCTGCGCGGACTCTCGGTCACCAGCCCCTATTTCAACGCGCTGCTGGACACCCTGGGCGTGGATGTGATGAATTTTCGCAGCCACCGCTACAAAACCGCCGGGAACATGCTCTCCGAAAGCGAGATGACGCCAGCGGAACGCGAGGTATACGACTCCATGCTGCAGAGCATCTACAACCAGATGATCGCTTCGATTGAAGAAGGAAGGGGTTCCAAACTCAAATCCAGCGTGGCTGAAACCATCGACGGCGGACCTTACTATCTGGCTGCCGACGCCCTCAACGCCGGTTTGGTGGATGGCGTCATCTACGAAGACGAATTGGACGACAAGCTGCGCGAGGAGCATAAGTTCACGGGGAAGGCCGGTTCGCTTGCCGATTACCGCGATTACAGCTGGGCCAAGCCCAAGGAAAGCCTGATCGCCGTGATCTATGCCAACGGCAACATCGTGATGGGGAAGGGCACGCCGGGCCAGAACATCGCCCACAAAACCACCGTGGACCTGATCCGCGCGGCCCGCAGGAACAAAGCCTACAAAGGCATCATCCTGCGCGTGGACAGCGGCGGAGGCAGCGCTCAGGCTTCGGACATCATCCTACGCGAACTGCAAAAGGCGCAAACTGAGAACAAGCTGCCCGTGGTGGTTTCCATGGCCGGCGTGGCGGCTTCCGGCGGATACTACATTTCCTGCGGAGCCGACCGCATCATCGCCGATCCCGCCACGCTCACAGGCTCCATCGGCGTGATCGGCCTCAGCCTGAACATGCAGCGTCTCTTCGACAAGGTCCACATCAACTGGTCCACCGTCAAAAAGGGCGCGAACGCCGATTACGGTTCGATCTACCGTCCCTGGTCGGAAGAGGAAAAACTCCGCATGACCAGCATGATCGAAACCGTTTACGAAGATTTCGTGAGCAAAGTGGACAAAGGCCGCCCTAACCTGAATCTGGAAGACGTCCATTCCCTGGCCCAGGGACGCGTCTGGACCGGCGAGCAAGCCCTCGCCAACGGACTGATCGATGCTTTGGGCGGAATGGATACAGCCCTGGAACACATGCGCGAACTGACCGGCATCACCGGCAAGATCCGCCTGGTGGACGCCACCACGGGTGATGATGCCATCGCCTTACATATGAGCGGTGATCCTTTGGACAGCCTGCCCGGCATGGATATCCTCTCCACGCTGGCGGATGATTATATCCAAGCCTATGAGTATTGGCGCGATTTCCAGAACGAAAACGTCCTCATGCTCAGCCCGCTGAACTCTCCAACGCTGGAATTCTGACGCCGTGGAGCCATTCTGGATAACGTAATGAACAAACCGGAGCCTGCATTGCCAGAGCTCTGATCAAACCGTCATGGTCATTCTGCTCCACCCGGTTGAGCGAATCAGCCGGGTGGTTTTTTGTGCTTGGTTTTCTCAGGCTGCCTGTCATCCCGGGCCTGACCCGGGATCCAGTCTTTGAGGTGTCCAATCAGACCCAATCCAATAGTAGATACACTCCTGGAAATGAGGGGAAAAGGCTTGACCCGGCTCGCCAAACCACTCCGTAGCGCTCCGGCGTCCGGATGGCACCAGGCGGATCGCGCTCTCGCGGCCACTCACTTCACCCTGATATGTTTCGCCCAAGACATCCCCAAGTTTGTTGGGAGTGTCTTGGGCGAATCTCTGCGCGGAAAGAGAAGCGGTTGGCGCAGCGGATCGGTTTTAGGGGAGGAAGATCCTCAGGTTGGCGGACTTGATCTTGGCCGCCATCCAGTTTTCAAACCAGTCGGAAGGCAGGTTGCGCTTGAAGGCGGCTTCCAGATCGGCGGACGCGACCTTGAGCGATTTGTCCACCTTGACTGAATTGATCCGGGGCACCCAAAACACGCCGCCCAGCGCATGGCAAGAAGGCGCCAGGCCCAGCCAATGGGAGCGCAGGACCTGATAATAAAGGTCTCCCGCGGGTTGCCCTCCCAACTGCGAGCGATAATTCATATCCGGGAGATGGACCTCGATCAGGCCAGTAGTCGGAGCAGTTTGCCCTGCCAGGATCTGGCCGGCTATCGTCTGTGCGAGGGCGGAGCGTTTTTGTTCCACCAGCCTGGCGCGGATCTGGTCCGAAACCTCATTCAGGGCTCTGGCATTGTCGAGCTGGTTTTCCTGTACCTGAGCCACCAGCCAGGCTCGGCTGGATTGGGAATACACCGGCGCTGACACGAATCCGGATGGCTGGCCTTTCACCTGCGCGAGGATGGATTCCACAGCCCGGGAATCGTCGATCCAGAGTGACGTGGCGGGTATCCGGCCGGTGTCCTGCAAAGCCAGGTCCATTTCGTCAGCGGCGTCGGCAAGGCCGATGGCAGAGGCCAGGGCTACGATCCGCTGGGTGGCGGGCTTGGCAAGGTCCACACTGGCTTGGGAGGGGACATGGGGCACGCGCAGGGTGTTGAAGATGGACATGCTCTTGGTGCGCTGTTCCAGTTGGTAGATGGTGAGGCCTTCGGCATCGGGGACCGGGGCGCTGAAACCGCCTTCGGGCATTTCGCTGAGCAGGGCGTAGAGCGTGGGATCAAGGTCATCGTTGCGGATGAAGCCGGAGTTTTTATACACTAGATAGGGCGCGGTTGCCTGATGTTTGGCGAGCAGTTCGGAAGCTGTAGTGCCTGCGCTAAGCTCGGCGGCCAGGGAATCGGCGAGGCTGGCGGCGGCGAGGATATCGGCGCCGGACGCTTGCACGGGGACGAGGACGTAGAGCAGCGAATAATAGGGATCAAGTTTGAACTTTTCCTGGTTGTTCAGGTAATAGGCTTGAATTTCGCCGTCGGTGACCACCGGATCCAGAGCGGCGGGGTCGCAGCCCGTCCACTGGATATCCGCGGTGGATTGGAGGATCTTGGTCGCCAGTTTGCGGTCCTCGCGGGTGAAAAGTTCGGTTCCGGCGAGTATCTGCTGCAGTTTCCGGATGGGGATCAGGTATTCCTGATAATGCTGGCGCAGGGGCTTCATGTTTTCGGGAGTGTCGTACTGCAGCGACTGGTTGTAGATATTGGGATCAAACTTGCCGTCCGTCATGAAGCGCGGCGAGTTCATGATGTAGTCCGGGACCTGCTTTTGCAGGGTGTCCAGCACTTCCTGGGGAGTGGCCGTGATGGAGTATTTGCGGAAGTAATCGGTGAGGATGACGTGTTTGGTGGCGTCCTGCCAGGTCTGGCGCTTGATCAGTTCCCTTTCCTCGTTGTCCGGCGGGCGGTTGTTCAGGATCTGAAAGTTGTTGTAATGGCCGCGGTAGGAATCCATGAAAGCCGATTCCGGGATGGGCGTGCCATTGATCCTGCCGGCGAGTTTGGCGTCCTTGGTTACTGCGCAAGCAGCCAGCAGCAAGGTGCAGAGGGCTGCCGCAATTGCGGCTGGGCGAAAAGTTCTGTAGTTCATAAACGGCTCTGTAGTTCCTTTAATTTTTGCCAGGCTTCGATGGGCGTAAGTTCGTCCAGGTTCAAATCCTGGATCTCCCTGATCAGGGGGTCGATTTCGTCCGCCCGGTCGGCCAGAACTTCAAAGAGTTCCAGCTGCGGGGAAGTCTGGCTGAGTTTTTTGCGGACCGAGGCGGTGAGTCCCTGGGGCGAGATCTCGTGCTCCTCCAGGTTTTTCAGGATCTCCTTGGCCCGGCGGATCACGCGGTCCGGAATTCCGGCCAACCGGGCCACCTGGATCCCGTAACTCTGGTCAGCCCCGCCGCGCTCTATCTTGCGCAGGAAGATCATCTGATCGTTGAATTCCTTCACCAGGACGTTGTAATTGCGGATGTCCGGATAGATGTTTTCCAGTTCCGTGAGTTCGTGATAGTGGGTGGCGAAGAGTGTGAGGGTGCGTTTGAATTTCTGGATAAACTCGATGATCGACCAGGCGAGGCTGAGGCCGTCGAAGGTGGAGGTTCCGCGTCCGATCTCATCGAGCAGGATGAGGGAGTTTTCGGTGGCGGTGTGCAGGATGTTCGCCGTTTCGATCATTTCCACCAGGAAGGTGCTCTGTCCCTGGGCGAGGTTGTCCGAAGCGCCCACACGGGTAAAGACGCGGTCGAAGATGGGCAAAACCATCTTTTTCGCAGGGACGTAACTGCCGATCTGGGCCAGGATGGCGAGCAGCCCGATCTGGCGCAGGTAGGTGGATTTTCCCGCCATGTTGGGCCCGGTGATGATGGCGATCATGGTATCCGGATACTCGAGGTCGGTATCGTTGGGGATGAACTCACTGTCCTCGATCAGTTTCTCGATCACGGGATGGCGGCCTTCCACGATGGTGAGGCTGCGGTTCTCGCTGAATTCTGGGCAGCAATAGTTGTTCTGCCAGGCCAGCCAGGCGAGGCAGCTGTGGGCGTCTATCAAGGCGACGGTCTCGCTCAGGGACTGAAGTTTATCCAGTTCCCCGGCCAGTTTCTGGCGCAATTCCTTGTAAAGTTCGTGTTCGAGGTTTTTGATCTTCTCTTCGGAAGAAAGGACCTTGGCCTCAAACTCCTTCAGGCGTGGCGAGATGAAGCGCTCGGAATTGACCAGGGTTTGTTTGGCGACGTAGTAATCCGGCACCTTGTTTTTCTGGGCCGCGCTGACCTCGATGTAATAGCCGAAAACGCGGTTGTAGCCGACCTTCAGGGTGGAAATCCCGGTTTTCTGGCGCTCGTCCTCTTCCAGCCGGGCGATCCAGGATTTGCCATCGTGGATGATCTCCAGCAGTTCGTCCAGATCCTTGTCGTAGCCGGAGTTGAAGATTCCGCCCTCGGTGATGGTGACCGGAGGCTGGGGCCGGATGGCCGCGGAGATCAGCTCGATCAGTGGTTCCCAGCCTTGTAGCAGCACCGTGAACGCGTTGATCCTGGCATTCCGGAAAGCCAGCAAACGCTCGCGCAATTCGGCGACGGTGGCCAGATAGGATTTCAGGGCTGTCAACTCCCGCGGATTGATGCGCAGCGCGCCCAATTTGGAGACCAGGCGCGAGATGTCGCCGATATCCTTGAGGCACAGGCGGCATTCCTTGAGATGGGCGGGGCTGGAGAGAAAAGCCTTGAGGACTTCCTGGCGGGCCAGGATTTCGGCTTTATCCAGCAGAGGGTGCAGCAGCCAATTGTGGATCAGGCGCGATCCCATGGGCGTCTGCGTCTGGTCGAGCACCGCCAGCAAAGATCCGTGGCGGTCGCCGTAGCGGATGGATTTGGTGAGTTCCAGGTTGCGGCGGCTGATCTCATCCAACTGCATGAAGCTATCCAGAGAATAGAAGCGCAGGGAGGCGATGTGGCTAAGCGGGACCTGGTAGAGGGTCTGCACATAGGCCAGAGCGGCTCCGGCGGCAGTGGCGCCAAGGGTTTTGCCCTGGGCTCCGAACGCCTCCAGGGAATGGACGCGGAAGTGTTTTTTCAGGGTGGCGGCGGCTTCGGAGGGCCGGTATTGCCAGCTTTCAAAAATGGTGAGCGTGGGCTGGTATTCCAGGCCGAGATTACTGACCAGCGTTTCAGCCGCCACGCTGCCAACGATGATCTCCGAGGGTTTGAGGCGCAATAGTTCGTTGGCGAGGTCATCGGGCGGAAGTTCGGTGAAACTGAATTCCCCCGTGGAGAGGTCCAGATTCGCCAGGCCTATCCTGCGTTTTTCGTCCTCGTAATAGATGGCGCTGAGGTAGTTGTTGGCCGATCCTTCGATCAGGGCGTGGTCCAAAACAGTGCCCGGTGTGATGATCTCCACCACTTCGCGCTTCACCAGTCCCACCGCTTGTTTCGGATCCTCAACCTGTTCGCAGATGGCGACCTTCAGCCCGGCCTTGATCAGTTTATCCAGATAGTTGTCCAAAGCGTGATAGGGGAAACCGGCCAGAGGAACGGGGTTGTCGTTCTTCTTATCCCGCGAGGTGAGGGTGATGTTGAGGATTTTGGAGGCCGTGTAAGCGTCCTCGAAAAAGGTCTCGTAGAAGTCGCCCATCCTGAACAGGATGAGCTTGTCCGGATGCGCCAGTTTCACTTCCCGCAGTTGCTGTAGCATGGGGGTGAGTTTGGCTTCCGGGGGTGAGGGTGGTTTCATCGGGTGCTAGAAATAGGTGATGAACGAATCGATGCTGCTATCGATGAGTTTGCGGCGGACTCCATCGGCTTCGGTCTTGGTCACGTAGGGGCCGCTGATCACCACCCAGGGCGTATTTTTGTTGGTCTTGTCCTCGAAATAGTGCGCCCGCAGGCTCATTTTCCGGATATTAAACGCCAATTGATGGGCGTTGGCTTCCACGCCAAAGCGGCCTGCCTGGACGAAGAATCCGCCTTTGGGCTTGGCCTCGAGTTTCAGAGGCGTGGTGGTATCCACGTAACCGGGGGCGGAACTGCTGTCCGGCGTGGCGGCCTGGGTGATGGCCAATTCGGTGTAAGGATACAGGAAGCCCAGATCCACAGAACCGGGATTCTGGGCTTTCAAGGCCAGGAGTTCGTCCTCGATCTGGAAAGCGATCTGCGAGCTGGGATTGATTTCGAAGCCCAATTTATATTGCTGCAGCGCTTCGTTGGCGTTTCGAGCCAGGCGGTGCAGATTGCCCAACTGGTAATGGAAGTACTGACGTTTGACCGGGAGGCCGGGCAGGGAGGCCAGTTTGTTCAGCGTGGAAATCGCACTCTGATACTTGCTTTGGGTTTGATATGCCGCCGCGATGAGGTAGTAGGCGTCTTCCACGTGTCTGCCGTCGGGATCGAGGCGCAGGTAGGTCTCGGCATTGGAGATCGTCGACCCGGCGTCGTTCAACGCTTCGGCGCACAGGCTAAGCCAGAAATAGCGTTCCAGCAGCGCTGAGGAATTGATCTTCTGGAGCAGTGCTTGCGCCAGGGGGGCTTGCCGTTCCAATAGATGGATCTTGGCGCGCTCGAGCATGCTTTTCTGGCCGTAGAGCGTGCTGGGATATGCGGATGCCGCCTGGTCCAGCAGTGGGATGGATTCCTGGCTGGTGGTTTTCAGCATGGCGTCCAGGTAGGCAAGCAGCGCGCGTTCCTCGTTGTTTTGCGCTTTCGCATCATAGATTTCCGCCGCCAGGGCATCCAGATCGCCGCTCAGGTATTGCTGTTCCAGGTCTTGGAAACTCTTTCCCAAGTCGTCCGCCAAAACCGGCAAGGGCATGAGCAGCGCGGCTGAGAGCAAGGCGCAGATTAGCGTTAACCGGAACATATGCGATACCTTGGGTTCTGGCCTGAACAGTGAGGTCTAATTGCTCATGGAGTTGAGGAGTTCGTCGTTGGTTTCGGTGGTCT